>NC_019689.1:2801250-3118000 GCF_000317025.1 Pleurocapsa sp. PCC 7327
TTATGCCACTGCTGGTTTCTTGGGGAGGTGTAGGGGGTTTCTCACCCGAAGGAGAACCAAACTGGGTATAAATCAGAACCAATCTCCAACCGTCTTGCGTTTGGGTAAGAAACAACCAGTGATAATTTTGGGCTTCCACAACATGATTGCGATTGTACTGTCGTTCTAAGGTTGTAAAAAATACTTGCTTGGACGTGTCGGGCAAAACGGGTTTATATTGACGACCGTTGAGAGTAAGGGGCTTAAATTCAGGTCTTCCTGCCACGATGACGTAGGTAGATAAATAAGGGGTTCTGTCTGGCTTTCTTGCTCGTTGTATGAGCCGATTAGCATAACTAGGGAGATCTTCGAGGAGGAGATCGGTTAAGGTTTCTAAATCGGCAGGACAGGAGGAACGCTCAATGCTGACGGCTAAACGCTGAATAGTCCACCAACTCGCGGCAGTTAGCACTCCCAGTACCCACAACTTTATCCAACCGTGGCTAATTCTTCGCAAATTCTTTCCCACGCTTCAACTGGATTAGCCGCCGCCGTAATCGGACGACCGATAACCAAATAGTCAGCCCCCGCTTTAATAGCAGCGTGAGGGGTCATTACCCGTCGTTGATCGCCTGCTTGAGACCAACTCGGTCGCACCCCGGGACAAACTAGCAGGAAATCATCCCCACAAACCCGTCGCAGTTGGGCGACTTCTTGAGGAGAACAAACTGCCCCGTCTAAACCTGACTCTTTTGCTAATAGTGCCATCTGTAGTGCATACTCCGGCAGTTCTAAGGGGATTTTTAGGTCAAAAGCTAACTCTCGTGAGTTTAAACTGGTAAGTATGGTAATGGCAAGTAACTTTGGACGGAAATCATCTCCGCCAACGGCTTGTGCAGCAGCTTGGAGAGCTTGGCGACCTGCTGTAGCGTGAAGGGTCAAAAAATCGACGTTGTAGGCTTTTGCCGAACAACAAGCCCCCGCGATGGTGTTAGGAATATCGTGAAATTTTAAGTCTAGGAAAATTCGTTTTTGGCGTTCTTTAAGGATATAGAGAATTTGCGTGCCCGTACTGACGAATAATTCTAATCCAACCTTCCAAAAACTAACTTGAGGGAGTTTGTCTAAGGTTGCGATCGCGTCTTCTAGAGTGGGTACGTCCAAGGGAACGATAATGCGGTCAGATATCATAAGCCTCAATAGCTTCGTGCAAATTTCGTGCAAATAATATTATCTCTTCGGTTGTGGCATCAGTTAGATGAAAACAGTAGTTCCCCTTAAGCAGTTCCTCTTAAGCGATCAAAAGGTACAGTTGTAACTTCGGTAATAACTCCCATGAATTATTAAAAGTAAAAAAGTAAGATAATTAAATAAAAATAAAGAAATTGCTAGCAATGACTGGAAATGAGGGTGAAATGAGAATGCCAATTGACACGCTCGACTTAAAAATTAAAGTATTTGTAACGTTATCTAAAATTCAAAAAAGACTAAAAACCGCTTCTTCAGAAATCTGTCTTCATTACTATGGCGGTGAAAGCTTCAGTATCACAGACAGAATTCCTACTTCTTTTTTTGGCTACGTTGCCAAAGCTGATATTACCAGCCACACCAAACCATCCGAACTCTACGCAATTGTCTGTCAGTTAGTAGAAAAAGTTGTCGGTGAGTATAGCGAATATGAACTCGATCGCTTCTCGCTGGCTCAACAAGCGAGTTGAATTCAAGAAAGTTGACTAATTAAGCGAGCAAGAACTACTTTCTAAGAAATGCGAGTTAACTTGGAAGATGTCAAATTTATACGTTTCCTGGGAACAGTATCATCGAAATATTGAAACTTTAGCCGTCAAAATCTATCGTTCTGGCTGGAATTTCAATCAAATTGTCTGTTTGGCAAAAGGAGGATTGCGCGTCGGAGATATCCTTTGCCGTATATACAAACAGCCTCTGGCGATTCTCTCGGCTTCGTCTTACGGCGGAAAGAACAATCGAATTCAAGGAAAAATTGTTTTCTCAAAGCACCTATCGATGACGACAGAAACATTAGGGAGTCGAGTGCTGTTGGTAGACGATTTAGTTGATTCTGGGATTAGCTTCAAAGAAGCGATTCGCTGGCTAGAAGAACGCTATGGAAGCGAGATCGAACAGATTCGCACGGCTGTCATTTGGTACAAAGCTCGTTCTGCGATCGCGCCAGATTATTATGTGGATTATTTACCAGATAATCCCTGGATTCATCAACCCTTTGAAGAATATGAACTGATAACACCTGCCGAACTCGCTTCGCGTCACGAGCAACTCCTCAGTTAGTAGTTAGTTACAATTTCTACCACCTACTAACTCTTAACCACTAACTATCATCGCCATTTAGCCTTCTGTATCTATCTGTTCTAAGAGTTCTGTTGCTTTCTGGCAGAGCATTTCGTGGCAAAGTCCATTGCTTGCCAATAACCCTCCCCATTGCTTTACGTCTCCCTTGTTGTAGGTGAGGGGATCGCCATTAAAGTGGGTAAACTTTCCGCCGGCTTCCGTGAGAATGAGTTCTGGAGCTGCAAAATCCCAGTCTTTGGGTGCGGATTTGCCAGAGAGGGAGATGTAAATATCTGACTGCTGTTCTAGAATCGTGGCAATTTTACAGCCGACGCTGCCGACGTAGTTGCGTCCTCTGATGGGAAGGCGATCGATCAGTTTTTGAAAGCGTTCGTCTCTATGGGTACGACTGACAACCAGGGATAAATCTTCGATATTATTGCGTTCTGAGACTCGTATTGGCGCAACTTCACCTTGAAGGGTTTCTACACAAGTTCCCTTATCTTTAATAGCAAAATATAGTTTTTCTGCTTCGGGTACTGCTACTATTGCCACGACGGGACGACCTTGATAAGTTAGGGCAATGTGAATGGCATATTCTCCGGTTTTGTCGATAAAGTCCCTGGTGCCATCAAGCGGATCGATAATCCATACCCAAGGGAAGGGAACGGGATCGGTTCCTTGATGGGTTTCTTCACTTAGATAGCCAAAGTTTTGCATTCCAAAACTCGCTTGGAGTTTTTCTAAAATGTAGTGATTAGTGGCAAGATCTGCTGCTGTTACGGGACCATCTTTCTTATTTCCTTCTAGCTCCAGATTTTCTGGATTTTTTTGGCTATGGTAGTATGAACGCAAAATATCGGCAGCACCCCAACCCACGGAACGGGCAATCGCTGCAATTTTTTCTAGATTAGCTGTCCAATCAGTATCCAAAGTCACCATCCGATCTTATTTATTTAGTCTGTGGAATATTCTAGGCGAAAAAGGGGAATGCCGATCGATTGCAATGGTTAATAGCACTGTTTCTAGAAAAGCAATAATCGGGTTATTAAGTATTTTTTTGAATCTTTTTGGATAAAATCGCGATCGCCAGGGATTTCTAAGGTTCATCTTGTAGATTTATTATCTTCCTACTGGTTCTAGAACTTTTTTCTTTTGCTCGACCGTTTCATAATAAATTTTCGCAATTTTTTTCACTTTTTCTCCCCACTCAAATTCTCGCGCTCTTTCAATCGCATTAGCAGACATTTGCTGCCTTAAGCTTTCATTTTTAACTAATAAGATGATTTTTTCAGCTAATTCCTGAGTCAGATATTCTCTAGAGATGGGTTCTATCTTAAACCCTGTTTTTTCAGTTACATATTCGCTAATTCCACCGTTATTAGCCACAATGCAAGGAAGACCGCAAGCCATAGCTTCTAATATAACGGCTCCGCCAAATTCTCGGATAGAAGGAAAACAAAAAATATCTGCTTGCCTATAGTATTTTAGAGTATCTTCCTGGTCGAGCCAACCGACAAAATCTACAAGATGAGTTAACTGTCTCTCTCGTACTTTATTCTCTAAGACGCTTCTCTCCGAACCATCTCCTACAAAAGTCACTCGAACTTTTTCTTTAATTGTTGTTTCTAGAAAACTCACAGCATCCAGAAGTATATCGGCTCCCTTATACGGAACTAATCTGCCAACAAATAATAAATTGACGAAGTTTTTATGTTGTATTTTTGATTTCTTTTCGATTAAGAAATCTTTTGATACCCCATTTTCATAAAACAATTGAAGCCTGCGTTTTGGGAGATTAAATAGTTTTTTTATCAGCTTAAAAGTATAAGTCGAACCTGCCAAAACTCGATCGGCTTTCTGATAAGTTTCTGCATAACCTGGAATTAGCGATCGACCAATTCCCCTTAAAAAATTAAAGTAGGCAAATTCTTGTCTAGCTACTGCTTTAAATCCTGGAGGAAAAGGAACGCCTCCATTGACTGGTCCTAGAATAAAAGGAGTTTCCTGACACAGTTTAACGACTTTCACGGGATATCTAGGCATCATTGGAGTAATGGCATGGACTATATCGTAATCTCCTTTCAAGATCGATTGTTTGAGTTCCCGATAAACTTGGCGATTAAATTCTTCATAAATGGGATAGCACAAGGCATTATACAAAGGCCAATTTTTTCTTCCTTGAAATGTTGTCAATCCTGCTACTAATTGATAGTATCGTTTGCTAAAGTTACTTTCTGAAATATAAATAATTTTGTCGTGGCTTAGTCTTTTTTGAAGAGCTATTTGATTTCGTTCGTGAGTGACCAGCGTGACATCAAATAATTTAGCAATTTCTTTATAAAAATTATATCCGACTAAAGGAACCGACGGGCAGTCCGGATTACATTGTTCGATAATTAATAAAACACGTAGCGGATTGTCGATCATTATTATTTAAATTTTCTTGCTCTAATCTTAAAAGTAGCGATCGCGACAGAATTAGCTTCCTATAATAATAGTCTGCTACCTATGAACTTGAATTGTTTATAAGCAAGCTTTATTTTATAAAAAAATATCAATAAATGAAAATTATAAAAACAAAAATAAAAAGCGATCGCGCACGAATCCAGCTAATAATGATAAGTCTGCTAAATCCAATACGCGATCTAAGAAATACTATCTTTCAATCTCATCGATTGTTTTAGGTACGGCAGCCGTCAGAACCTCCCGTCCATCAGCGGTGACTAAAACATCATCTTCGATGCGAATGCCAATTCCTCGCCATTTTTCGGGAACTTCTGGTTGGCCTTCTGCGGGTTTGATATCTGGGGCAATATAAAGTCCCGGTTCTACCGTTAATACATGACCGGGTTGTAGGGTTTGCCAAGTTTCTTCCCCACACTTGTATAAGCCTACATCATGTACGTCCAACCCCAGCCAATGTCCGGTACGGTGCATGTAAAACGGCTTATATTTCTCCTCTTTGATAATTTCTTCAATGTCTCCTACCAGCAGTCCTAAATCCATCAATCCCTCTACCAGGACGCGCACTGCTGTATCGTGAAAGTTGTTGTAGGGTTTTCCGGGTTGAACGGCTTCAATGGCTTTTAATTGTGCCTCTAGAACGATTTCATATAAAATTCTTTGTTCTGAGGTAAATTTGCCGTTGACGGGGAAAGTTCGAGTAATATCGCCATTGTAATAACCGTAAGAACATCCAGCATCGATGAGCAACAAATCGTTGTCTTGCAGTTGGCAATTATTCTCAATGTAGTGCAAAATGCAGGCATTAGCACCCGATGCAACGATAGAAGGATAAGCCGGACCAATCCCTCCTTCGAGTCGGAAAGTATGCTCGATTTCTGCCTGGATCTGATATTCGTAATGCCCGATTTTGGCAAATTCTCTGGCACGATTGTGTGCGGCGGCAGAAATGGCCGTCGCTTTGCGAAGCATTTCTAATTCGGCAGGACTCTTGATTTGTCGCATGGGATGTAAGATGAGGTTGGTATCTTCGATCGCGACTGGTCCCATTCCCCGTTTGGGATAGGTGGCAATCAATCTCTGCCAGTGGGAGAGGATTTTTTCATTAAAAACGCGATCGCGTCCCAGATGATAATAGATCCGGTCGGCTTTTTCTAAATACTGAGGTAATTTTTCATCGAGTTCGGCAATCGAATACGCTTCATCTGCGCCGAAGATCGCTTTTGCCCCCTCTACACCATAACGATAGCCCGTCCAGGTTTCTAGGGCTGGATCTTTGGGTTGTACGAAGAGAATAAAGCGGTGCTCTGGATGGTGAGGGGCAATGACTGCTACTGCATCTGGTTCGTTAAACCCTGTCAGATAAAAAAAATCGCTATCCTGGCGATAGATGTATTCTACATCGTTGTGCATCACGGCGGTAGGAGCGCTGCGAAAGATTGCTGTACCATTGCCTATCTTCTCCATTAATTGTTCCCGACGCTGACGGTATTCGCTGCGATCGATGCCCATGTTTTAATTGTTATCTTGTGTAGAAGTATTAACAGTTTATTTATCTATCTTAATCTTACTGACCGACAGAGAAGCCGCGATCGCCAAGGAGAAAAAGGGGTAATATCTGATGAGAACGAATCGCTCTTGCTACGATAAGGGATAAATTATCCTCCTCAATCCCAGAACACATGTTTAGCATTCACTCCGAAACTGCCAAAGTTCCGACGCTTTTGAGCGAAGATGAAGCCACTTCCTTAATTGAATCGGTCATCAAACAATCCGAGGCAGAAGGAGTCTTCGTCAGTCTCAGTTCCAGCGAATCTTCCCTCAGCCGCTTCTCAGAAAATCAAATTAGCCAGAATATCGGCAAAAATCGCTTCAGTCTCACTGTAACTAGCTATTTTGGCAAGCGCAGTGCCTCTGCATCTACAACAGAACTCGATGCAGACGCGATCGCACAAACCATTCGGCGTTCTCAAGATCTCGCTCGCATTGCGCCAGAAGACCCAGAATGGATGCCTTTACTAGAACCCCAAACCTACGAAAAGCGTTCTCCTGCTTTCGATCTGGAGACAGCAATCCTTTCTCCTCTGGAGAGGGGAGAAATCGTCAAACAAGTCTGCTCTCTCTGCCGCCAAGCAAATGCAGACAGTTCTGGAACGCTCAGTACAGAGGCATCGGTACGAGCGATCGGTAATTCATTGGGATTGCGGGCCTATAATCGCACAACCGAGGCAGATTTCAGCGTCACGGCGCGTCTGAAGAACGGTTCGAGTTGGGGCAATCAGACAGCCTTTGCGATCGCGCAGTTGCCCATAGAAGACATAACCGAACAAGTCATCCAAAGAGCGATCGCTTCCTGCAATCCTCGCGAAATTCAGCCAGGAGTTTATCCCGTCGTCTTCGATGCGGCGGCTTTTTTCGGCTTACTCCCCTGGGTCATTTGGAATTTGGATGCAAGGGCAGCCGATGAAGGGCGTTCTTTTATGTCTCGTACCGACGAAGCAGGACATCCTATCGGCAATCGCGTTGGCGAAGCGATGTTTAGTCCTCTAGTGCAAGTACAGCGCCATCCCGCTCATCCCTTACTGCAATCCGGGACATTTTTTGACGATGGCTTAAGCAATGGCTATCTAGAAATCGTCAAAGATGGAATTCCTCAAACCCTTGCCTACAGTCGTTACTGGGCGCAGGAAAAAGGAAAGCAGCCCACAGGAGTTATGTCGCCTATCGTCATGACGGGTTCCGAGCAAAGTCTTTCCGATTTAATTTCCCAAACCGAACGAGGAATCTTAGTTAGTCGCTCTTGGTACGTGCGCTACGTCAATCCTCGTACCCTGGAAGTGACGGGAATGACGCGAGACGGGACGTTTTGGATTGAAGACGGTCAAATTGCTTACCCCATCAAAAATCTTCGCTTTAATCAGTGTTTGCCCGATATGCTGCGAGATATCGAAGCCATCAGCAGCGTGCAGCGATTTGATAGTACGGTCGTTCCTGGAGTCAAGGTGAAGGCGTTTAATTTCAGTAGCGTGACCGATAGTGTTTGATGTAGTATAAATGTAGTATTTTAAATTCTTCGCGATCCCCTTCGCGCTTCGCTGAGGGCAACGCTGGGTGCCGGATCGCCAAGACACGAAGCCGTCTTGGTCACGAGCAAGGTGCTTGTACCTCGCTCTAGAGGAGCGTTTCGTGTCTTGAAAAGCGAGCGTCCCGCTCGCACTACATAAATCTCGCACTACATAAATTAAAGAAGACTCGATAGGAATTTCAGTCGATTTTAATCGAGTTGAGCTTTGAGCCTAGAACCTTAGTTCTAGGCGTTGATGCCAAAGGTGCAAGATCTCAGTTCTAAGGCAGTCTCCCGTGAGTTCGGAAGCCGTTCTGTACCGAAGGTCAGCGTCGGGTAGTTCACTCGAATAACGCTCCCTGAAGATTAGCACCTCTTAAATCTGCTTGGTGGAGATTAGCACATCTGAGATCGGCTCCTTGCAGATTAGCACCTCGTAGATTAGCTTTCCGAAGATTAGCTCCGCTTAAGTTAGCTTCTAGCAAATGAGCGCCGCCTAGATTCGCTTTAGTGAGGTGAGCATATCGCAGATCGGTGCGATAGAGATGAGCTTCCCTCAAATCGGCACCAACGAGGTAAACTTTGCTTAAGTGAGCTTCAACAAGTTTAGCTTTATACAAAGTCGCTCGGTAGAGATACGCACCGATCGCTTCGGCTTCGTAGAGATTAGATTGACTGAGATCGGCTTCATTCAAATTTGCATCTACCAAGTTGGCTTCGCTGAGATTGCTTCTGATGAGTTTGGCGGCGCTGAGATCGGCTCTCCTTAGATTGGCTTTTTTCAATACAGTTCCAATTAGATTGGCATGACTCAAATCGGCACCGCTCAAATTGGCTTCGCTCAAATTGGCGGCGATCAAATTAGCATCGCTGAGATCGACTCCGCTGAGATTGACTCCTACTAAATTAGCATTGCTCAGTTCGGCATTTTGAAGATTATTTTGACTCAAGCGATCGCTTGTTAGTTCGATTTCATATAGCTTAGCTCCATTTAAATGAGCCGCTGTTTCAGGATCGAGAGAAATCTTTTGGTTATTATTGCTCCATTCCAGCCATCTCTTTGTATCCTGCTGAATTCGAGAAAGATGCTCTACATTAGCCATTTAACAATTCGCTCGGTTTTGATATTCCCGCCTACTTTTATGTAAAAGCTACAAACGCAGGTTTTTCTAGCTATTCTATCCTAAAAAAATATTCCTCTACTTTTGCGTCTACCTTTTGGTAGAGACTTTAACTAAACCATCGGTTCGATTATTTTTTTGGTAACGATTCTCGTGAGATAATATATATAGTAATTCTTACGGCGAGAAATCTTACAACAATTATAATTACTGTAGGGTTTGGAATCTTTCAAATGTCATCTCCTAATGCTGCTCCTAGCGTTGTTGTTCTCAACCAACAACGGGAGCGAGATATTTCTAAGGTAAATCGATCTGACGACGCTCCAGCCACCCTTTGTAAAAATAAAACTGAGAATTGTACGGTTGTTGAAGATGGCAAGGTTGTGGTTAAGCCAGTTACAGCGTCAGATGAGTCAGATAATCTCAGATGAGTCAGATAATCGCTGTCAGTTAAGCGATTAGCTTTGAATGAATTGTGAAAAATAGTGTGAGCGAGATGCTCAAATACAGTAAGGCGCAAGCAATAGGCGAAGCGCCCCTCCAGATCAAAAAGCCAAGGAGATTTTGCAATCTATTCCATCTTATAAATTATTTAGGATTGTTATATTTTTCTGAAAAAATTAGCTGGCTAAAAGGTTGAGGAAACAGGCGATCGCGTTAATTCAATTCTTTTCTAAAAAATCGCTAATGAAAGCAACTAAACTTGGGAAATATCTAACTTTAGAAGAATTTTGCACTTGTACTAATACTTATAAAAAATATACGGCAAATATCGATCCTTTTCCTAAAAATTTAGAAACAATTGCTGCTATAAAAGACCTCAATCAATTTATTATCGATCCAGTTATCGATTATTTTGGACGGGATCGATTTCAATTAACTTACGGATTTTGTTCGCCCGATCTAAAGCGTTTTTTAGAGAAAAAAGATCCAGTAACGGGAATCAAAAATGGTCGCATAGATCCCGCTAGAGATCAACATGTGAGTCATGAGAGAAATCGTCAGGGAAATTATTACTGTAAGCGATTAGGGGCTGCTTGCGATTTTGCGATCGCAGAGTTTCCTAGCGATTCCCTAGTTGACTGGATTTTATCTCAAAAGTTACCTTTTGATTCTCTATATTTTTATGGTCGAGATAGACCGATTCACATTAGTTATGGCTCGCAACACAAACGAGATATTTGGACATTTACTCCTACAGGACAGCCGACCAAGAAAGGCATTCAAAATTGGATTGAATTAGCTAAATATTCTTCCTGATTTTTGTTAATATCTTTTGCGCCTTCAATTTAAAAATCTGCATCGTTGTCAAATTTGCAATCTGAGAAGAACAGTATTTTTTATAATCGAAAAACTCATTAATTTCCTGCAAAATTATCGTTAAACGCTTAAGAACATTCTCACTTCGATACTCGGCAAGAAACTCTTCAGATAAAGCAGGCAAAACTGGACAATTAATAACTCTTAAGATGCGATCGAAATCGTATTCTTTTGAGTATCCGGCAATTTTATAGCAATTAAAACCAGGGTCTAAATAATCAGACAGTCCGCCGTTGACGCTAGAGAAAACCTGACAACCACAGGCAAGTGCTTCTAGCGGTTGTAAGCCAAATCCTTCGCTGACTCCCTGTAGCGCCCAATATTCAGCAGAGTCGTAAAGATAAACCTTCGCTCGATTAAATAATCCGGGTAAATCTTCTACATAAGAATCAATAACTCGGACGTTACATTGTTTCTGCAATGCAGGAATTAATTCATTAAGTAAATACTCAGAAGATTTTCGAGTTTGCACCAAAACATCGATATCGCGATCGCAATTTAAATTGCTAAATTCATCGGAGATTTGATTGGGTAAATAATAGATCGGAGAATGAGGAGATTTTTGTCCCCAATATCCGAGAGTATTGCGGCTAACGGTAATAATTGGAATGGTAGAAGGCAGGGTAAATCGATAACCCGCACTGTGGGCATGATAGACCACATTACAGTTTTTTAACTTGGCGGCGAGTTTGGCAACGTCAAATCCCCAACTAATCACGAATATGACACGATCTAAATTTTTCTCTTTCAACAAATCGTCAAGAAAAAGGGTATCTTTTTCCCTTTGACGATAAGTAACTGCTTCAGCATCGCAAATTCGTTTCGCCAGATTGAGAATTTTTAATTCTGCCCAAAGACCGCCGCAGGCAAATTTGCCGCCAGTTCCGGGAACTAAGAAGTAAAGCTTTCTCATTACCTATCTCCTAGACTCGAATCGCTTGCGGAATTATTATGAAGGCTCTTAATTTTAAGTCATAGTTATAGAGTCCAGCAATCAAATTTACCAAGCTTGGTCTGCAAAATTATAGATTTTCTCGAACGATATCGTTTGAGAAGCGATCGCGAGTTTTGCAGCTGCAATCGATCCGAGTCAGGTGTAGTCGGTTGCGTCTGGCGATCGCGCCAAAGCAGTAAGGGAAGACTCAACATTCCCAAGAGCGTCACTATTACGGTTATAACCCAGACCATAAAGCGATCGCTTCGGTAGTCACCGCGCTCGATTTGCCAAAAAACTCGATTATAACGCCAAGCTGCCCAAGCGATCGTCACAATTCCCAAGACAACTAAGCTGACTCCTAAAACTTCCGAACTAAATAGCGAACGAGTTGGCGCTTGCTGGCGAGTTACGGCGAGGTTGAGTTGGCGCAAGAAGAGGCCGAATCGGGCAATGGCAAATCCGAATCCAATTAGCGCGATCGAAGTACGCAGCCATGCTAGAAATGTGCGTTCGTTGGCTTGATGTTCTCTTTGGCGATCGATTTTAGAATTTTGACTCATTGAAACTCTAGAATTCAAGCCCCCATCTCTTCGAGAATTAAGCGAAAATCTGCCAAAATTTCAGGCAAATTAATCTCGGTGAGGACGGGAACGTGAATGAAAAGACAGTGACTTTGGGGGCGAAACTGTTTGAGATACCTTAAAACTTGATAGTACAATCCTTCGCAGACAAATTTACCTGCCTCGTGGCTGATTTTTGTATGGGATAATTTGGCAATTAATTGCTCTAGGTTAACGGAAGTGTAAATCTGTTCCTGGCTCCAACTAGCATTAGATTCAATGGTAAGCCGATCGCGAGACTCTGCCATTCCGCAACAAATGACGGCATCCGGTTGTAGGGTTTGAATCGTCGCGATCGCTTTTTGACTGGCGAGGGCAATATCGACGGGTAATTGCCTTAAAAAAGTTAGAGAAGCCAAAAGAAATTCCTCTGCTTGAATCTGTGCCAATAAATCGTCAGAGGAATTAGAAACATGATGGGGAAGCCAAGTTTGAAAGGAAGTAAGTAGGATTTTTTTTGCCATCGCAGCAACTTGGAATAGGATGGATGAAGACGAGGATATTTTCCAATTTAGACCCCAAAATTTTCAATGGCTCTAATTGCTGTAATTGACTACGACATGGGAAACCTGCACTCGGCTTGCAAAGGCTTAGAAAAAGCAGGGGCAACTCCCAAAGTTACCGGTTCTCCCAAAGATATCGAACGAGCAGATGCTTTAGTATTACCCGGAGTAGGGGCATTCGATCCGGCAGTGCAACATTTGCGATCGCGCCATTTGGAAGAACCGATTAAAGCTGCGATCGCCGGCGGAAAGCCATTTTTAGGGATCTGCTTGGGACTGCAAATCCTCTTCGACGGTTCGGAGGAAGGAACAGAATCCGGATTGGGCATTATTGGGGGCATGGTGCGCCGCTTTCGTTCCGAACCCGGATTGACCATTCCCCATATGGGTTGGAATCGCTTGCAATTAACCCAACCCAACCATCCCGTCTGGCAAGGTTTACCCGAAAATCCCTACGTCTATTTCGTCCATTCTTATTACGTCGATCCCATCGATCCCGACGTGCGTGCGGCAATGGTAACCCATGGTTCTCAAACGGTTACGGCTGCGATCGCTCGCGATAATCTAGTAGCAGTGCAGTTTCACCCAGAAAAATCTTCAGATAACGGGCTGAAAATCCTGTCTAATTTTGTCGCACAAGTAACGCCTAACTACGCGATCGCGTAATTTCCTGGCTTGGTTCTCCGAAACGATAGCCTTTGCCATAAACCGTATGAATCAAAGGCGATTCTCCATCCGCTTCAATTTTGCGGCGCAGCAAGCGAATGAGTGCCGCCAAAACATTGCTATTGGGTTGTTCTTTCTCCATCCACAAGTATTGATAAATTTGCTCGTGGGTCAATAATTGACCGGGGTGACACATAAAAAAATGCAGCAGCTTAATTTCTTTTTCTGAAAGATGAATTGCCCGTCCCTGACGGTAAGCAACCTGATTTTCACTATCGAGTTCGAGATCGGCAACTTTGATTCGCGCTTCGGTTTCGGTTACACTCGCATCGAAGGCAGACGAACGGCGCAACAAGGCACGGACTCGCGCTAGCAATTCCCGCAACTCAAAGGGTTTGACGAGATAGTCATCTGCGCCCACGTCTAACCCGATCACGCGATCGTCAACCGTATCTTTGGCAGTGAGAAACAGGACTGGCGTTGTTTTTGTGCGCGATCGCAATTCTCGACAAATCTCTATCCCCGATTTGTAGGGCAACATCCAGTCGAGAACGATTAGATCGTACTCTTTTTGCAGCGCCAACTCCGTCCCCGCTATCCCGTTATCGGCTACATCTACCTCGTAACCTTCGCGGGATAGCACTTGAGTGAGAGGATCGGTCAGTTCCGCCTCGTCATCGACTAAAAGAATTCGCATATCTATTTTCCGCCCAGAATATATTTTCCATTTCGCAAACAACTCCCTTTCATTAACTCGCTTGTGACTCGTTAATGAAACGAGCATTATGTTAAGATTTGTAACGGGCGTGTTGGATTTAACTCCAGAGCAAACCAGTTAATGAAAAACACGCCCTCGTGTTTAATTGTCTCTCTATCTAAAAAGCAGCGATCGCGATCGAAGTAGAATTGCACCGATGCATTGGGCGAGCGATCGCCACCGAAGGAGAAATAGAAATGAAAATTGTATTGACTTTTCAAGTCAGACTCATCCAAGCGGATGAGTTTTTCCATGATTGACAAAATCTTAAATTTTTCTAGAATTAGTGTAGCAAAAAGTGTTTCATCTCCAACTCAAATTGCCTTTTCTTCACGAAGTGGAAGGAGATTCCGCCATCAAAAGGCGAAGTTTCCCCCATCAACAGAGCAAACTGGTAAGGCTTATTGACTTGGAAATAGGGATACGAACCAGCTCTAGCTCAAGTGCCATGTGTTAAGCCACTCAGAGTATGCTTCGTCCGACTCGTTGAATTTTTTTGAGGGGACAGAAGATGGATTTAAACGGTTTTGTGGATCGTTTTGAAGCGAGTGTTGAAAAAACGCCCTTGGTTCTTGCTGTAGATGGGGATGAAGATAACCTGTTGCTAGTTAAGTACGTAGTCGAGCAGTTTAACTGCACCTTATTGAGAGCGACAAGTAGCAGAGAAGCTCTCTCTTTAGCTAGAGAAAACCCGCCCGATCTGATTGTTCTGGAAATGGTTTTACCAAAGTTAGACGGCTTCGAGCTAGTTCGTCTTCTTAAAAATAACGGTTTGACCGCTCGCATTCCCCTCATCGCAGTCACGCAATTAGCTTTGCCGAGAGAACGAGAGAAAATCCTCAATGTCGGTTGCGACGCATATCTCAGCAAACCTTATCTGTTTGAGGATTTAGAAGCAATTCTCAGTCGCTACCTCGATCGACTCCCTGCGATGGCAGTTGCTGCTGAGGCGGAGGAGCGGATGTGTTTGCTTCCGGAGTAGGAGATCCTCCGCCTTTTGATGGCGGAATCTTCTCTTACTTCGTAAAATATGCTCTCATGCAACATCGTTACTTCTGGCAGACGGTCTTCTCGATCTCACTCCAGGAATAGTCTCTGGGTTGCGAACTTGCGGGTTAGCAGCAAGGACAGCAATTATTCCCGTACGACTCGTTTCTAGAGTAGCGTCGCTAAGCAAGTCAATAACTTCAACCTTCATAACCTCTTCGAGCAACTCTTTTATTTGGGGTTTAGTGACCTCATCTAAAGTGGAGTGGATCTGTTCTGCCAATTCTTCTTGACCTTCTTGAGCTAAAAGCTGCTCGGCAGGAGTCAAGGAGTCTTCGATAATGATGACTAATTTCTGCTCGAATAACTGACAGGTTACCTTAGTCGGTTGATGTCCGAGTTGGTTGCGATAGAAGGATTGAATGCGCTGGCTGAGCGTTCTCTCCAGTTGTCCGCGAGTTGGATTAGTTGTTGTCATTGGCGTACCTTTTTATTGATTTAGACTGCAATGACAAGTCAGAGAAAAAACAGATCCTCTAAGTTATCGAAGGCAGTGTAATTTCTTTCCACGGCATTCTGCTTGCCATCGCTTTAATCGTCACCAGTCCGAAAGGTTTGTCGTGACTGGGAACGACAAGAAATAAATCGATCCTCGTAATCTTAAATCTATGATTTTCTATGAAAATTTACATCTTTCTCGCGAAATAATCCTTGATATCGCTTGTGGTTATTGTCAAAAACAATTGCTACAATCAATCAAATAAGTCATGGATTGTAGTAGTTCCAAAAGCAATAGTAGTAGCTACATAAACTCAAAGATTATTAGAGATATAGTTAGAATCTAGCTCGAAGCTAAATCATCCTGTAGATAGATGCTAAGATTTTTAAGAAGAGAATTTAGGCGATCGCTTGCAAAGCCATTAATTAAATAATCTGTTTGACTAGCAATCTAATTGCATTATCTTTCATCATCAACAATCGGGCTGTTTCAAGTAACAGTGAAATTGCTTGTTCGCGGCTCATTTCCTGTGCAGATTGTTCCATAAGTCTCATTTGAAATTGTTGCTCTAAAGTCAGTTCTAGATTTAGTTTGAGTGGATCGGCATTCATCTTTACACCTCTCATTTAACGAGCAAGAATATTGGAAAAAACTTTAGTTAATAACAATACAAATTCATTGCTATCTCCAAAATAATATCCTTTTGATAGGGTAAGCTTCTGTCAGAAGATATAATTCAAATTTTTGCTTTCGATCGCTATGCTCAACACGACATTCTATACTTTTGAGACAACCTGTCACCCTAGAGACAGATAGATTTCATTTTTTTTATCCAATTTGATAGAAGAAAAGAACTCAGCAATTTCGATAAATTTAAAAATGTTAATCCAGAGATAATAACTCAGTTCAAGGAGAAAAAAGGATGAATATTATTGCCTGGTTAGTTTTAGGTCTGATTGCTGGAGCACTAGCAAAACTAATCTACCCCGGACATCAAGGCGGCGGAATTATAGCCACTATCGTGTTAGGAATTTTGGGCGCTCTAGTCGGCGGCTATTTAGGTCAAGTTTTATTGGGAAGTCCTGGCGCTGCCGCCGCCGCAACAGGAACTTTATCGATTGGCGGCATTATTTTTGCCGTTCTTGGAGCGATATTGCTGATTTTCATTTGGGGATTGATTACTCGCCGCGCTGCATAGGCTACTCGAACTTACATCGAGCGCTTATGGGAGAAAGACAAAATGGCTTCAGAAAGACATAAGAGAGCTTCGGTATCCAAGGCAAACTAAAGCAGAGTTTTAGCTCTGCTTTTTTCTGTATTACCCATTTATCATTTTCTGAACATAAGTTGGCAGGCAAAATGCTGCTTTGTGAATATCTGCATTGTAGTAGCGCAGGTCGTGCTCTTTAGCAAATTGTTTGGCTTTGTTGTAATCAAAATTTTCGATTGGATGCGGTCCCTGCTTGGAACAGTAGGTCAAACTCCACATTCCCGTTGGATACATGGGAATAAATACTAAATAACAATGTACGCGATCGCTGCCAAAAACTTGCTTGAGGCATTGATTGAGTTCGATAAATGCTTTGGGATTATAGGATGGCGACTCACTCTGTACCGTTACTACCCCACCAGTACGCAAACAGCGATAGACATCCTCATAAAACGACTTTGTAAAGAGTCCTTCCGATGGTCCTACCGGATCTGAAGAGTCGATTATAACCAAGTCGTAGGAAGCATCAGCAGCTTCTTTGACAAATTTAATCCCGTCGTCAATTAATAAATTCAATTTTGGATGGTTAAACGCAGACGAAATTGTCGGTAAGAATTGTTTGGAAGCTCGCACGACAGCTTCATCGATTTCTACCATTGTCACCCGCTCGATCCCCGGATAGCGAACCAGTTCGCGAATCGTTCCCCCGTCGCCGGCACCAATGACCAGCACGTCCTTAACACTGGGATGAGTTTGCATTGGTACATGAGCAATCATCTCATGATAGGATGCTTCATCTGCTTCGGTGCACATGACCATGCGATCGATGGTCAGCATTTTTCCATTCCCGTAAGTATCGAATACTTCTACCGTTTGGTAGGGGGAGTCTTCTTTAAAAAGGCGATCGCCCTTAATATGAATCGATAGTGCAATACTTTCATTACCATCTATCACCCATTCAGACGGATTGAATTGGGAAAATGCCAGCTCAGAAGCAGGTCGATCGGGATTAGTCATCTTAAGCTGCCTATAGAGTTCCAGGGGATAAGTATACGATGTCAGCGCGATCGGCTCAAGATGGTAGTAAAAGCGATCGCTCGAAAAAAGTGTCTTTTAGATTATTTCCCCCTCAAGCGGGAATTTACTCGCTTAGAGAAGGTAACTTTAGGTTGAGAAATACAAAGATTGTTCAACTTAATTAAATATAGGTTTTGTTACTTGATAAGCTAAATTATATAAGCAAAAAAATCTCGATCGCTTCGACTTAATTAATTCACATCAGTCAATATTCAATTGTCGATCTAACTCTCGATTAAGACTCAATCTTTACTCTCTACTATTCTCCGATCGATCTTTTATAACCTTCACAGCAGAGTTCTCAATTACCAGATTCTTGTATGGACGTGCAGATGGAGGAAATCTGAGATGGAAACCTTTGATTATGTCATTCTGGGCGCGGGATTAGGCGGACTTTCGGCAGCAGCTTGCCTGACTCGGCAGGGACATCGGGTTGTAGTTCTAGAAAAGCATTATCTGCCAGGTGGGTGTTGCCACACTTTCGACTATGGCGAGTATAGCTTTTGTGCGGACGTACACTACATTTCGCAATGCGGTTCCGGTCAGACGATTTCTCAATTTCTCAACTACATCGATCGCGATGTTTCTTTTAGCAGTCTCGCTCCGGACTGCATCGATCGCGTCATTACACCGGAAACCGAGTTTAAGATTCCTCTAGGTTGGGAAAACCTGCGCGATCGTTTGCTAGCTACGTTTCCGGAAGAAGCAGTTGCCATCAATCGCTACTGCGATGAAATCAAGCACCTCCATCAAGAAATGCACGACTTGCAACAGGAAGTTCGCTGGTTCGATCGCAAGTGGACGGATTGGTTAAAGCTGCCAAAATACTGGAATCTCTTTATCAAGAGTCATTGGACATTGCAAGATCTCTACGATCGCGTCGGACTGTCGCCCAAACTGCAAGCCATATTAGCAGGACAGAGTGGCGATTATGGATTGCCCCCCAAAGACATTGCATTAATTACTCATACCTCGCTGGTTTGGGACTATTCCGAAGGGGCTTACTATCCCCAACATCACTTTAAGCACTTTGTTGACACTATTGTAGAAGCGATTGTTGCTGGAGGCAGCGTTGTCAAGCTTTCAACCCCCGTGGAACATATCCAAGTAGAAAATCATCTCGTCCAAAGCGTGACGGCAGGTGGCGAAACTTATCGGGCAAGCAAAGCCTATATCAGCGATCTAGACCCTAAATTGACGGTTCAGCTAATGCATGACAGGGATGCCTTGAGCGTACAAGAGTATCAACGTCTGACCAGTTACCAATATTCAGCCAGCGCATTCAACATTTACCTGGGATTGGACAGCAGTTTTGATCCGCAGCGCTATGGTATCGGGAACTGGAATGTCTGGTACTATCCAAATAGCAACTTGAACGAGGCTTACCAGCGTCAGCTAGAGGGCGACCTCAGTCATCCCTGGATTTTCTTGTCCTGTCCGACTATGAAATCCAGCGAACCCGGCATGGCACCAGAGGGGCATCATGTTCTGGAGATCGTCACCATCTGTTCCTACGAACCCTTTGCACATTTGCACACAACCGATCCCAAGGCATACAAAGCCAAGAAACGGGAAGTTTATAAGCAGACGATGGTCAGCGTGCAGGATTTGATTCCCGATGTGAATGCTCACACCCGCATGAAACTCTATGGCACGCCTACGACTACTGAGTTCTATTTGGGACAACCGCAGGGCAATATTTACGGTGCGAACCTCATTCCCAAACAAGTTGGCTTAAACCGTTTAGGATATAGAACCGAATTGCCGAATCTCTTCTTAGTCGGCGCAAGTGCTGGCTATCCTAGCGTTCCGGGCGTGATTGGCAATGGAATGGATGTAGTAGAGTTGATATCGGGGCGATCGATCCGAAAACCAATCGAAGCATCTCAACCTTTAGTCGGAACGAGATGAGATTGTGCGATCGCTCTTACTCAAAACTAATGTGAGAGCGATCGCATTTTGTCAGCTTTTCTAGGCGACGACGAGATCGACATTAGTGGCAATTTAAATTTGCGCTGAAACCTCGAACCATCGCGATCGTAGCATATTATTATTTTTCTATCCTTCACTCTTTGATTTTCTAATGTAGCGAATCAAAGCTTGCAGTCCGAGACGATAGCTTTCTGCTCCGAATCCACTAATTTGACCGATTGCTACTGGCGCAATGTAAGAATGATGGCGAAAATCTTCGCGCTGATAAATATTGCTCAGATGAACTTCAACCGTAGGAATCTCAACGGCTGAGAGAGCATCTCGAATGGCTATACTCGTATGAGTATAAGCTCCTGCATTAATTAAAATGCCTTCGTGCTTTCCTAAAGCGCGATGGATTTCGTCAACTAAAACGCCTTCGTGGTTTGATTGTAGGCAAGATATTGTGGCTCCTAATACTTTTGCCTCCTCTACCAGAAGACGATTAATATCATCTAGGGTGACGGTTCCATAAAATTTTGGTTCTCTATGCCCTAATAGATTTAGATTAGGACCGTGGAGAACCAAAATACATAGTTGATGCAAACTATCGGAAGACACTAGGAGGATTATCGGTGTTGGCGACGCTGAGGATCGTTAACTGGAATGGGAATCAGCTCTGGTTCTGGTTCGGGTTCGGGACCGAGAAGGGTTTCGATGAGCTTACGCGCCCACTCTTTCAGCTTTTCCAACACTTTGTCCAAATAGTCCATCGAACAGACGGCTCCTCTGATATAGTGGCTTGTTGTTTTTAGCTTGTCAGACCTTGAGCTGTTAGGTTGTTTTTTGCTATCGACGTTAATTATATTGGTTCGACTTGCCAGTTCTTAGAATGACAAACCTAGTTTTTTACTTTTTATAGTTATATTAAGATTAACACAGCTTTTAAAAATGAGTACGGCTTGCACAAAGATTTACAATTTTTAGCTCTTTCTTGTTAACAGCCTGCGCCGCAATAGATCCAAGGCATTAGCAGCTGCGAGCGAGCGAATGGATCCGCGATCACGCATTGCCCCCAGACGATATTCTACACTCTGCGCCGTTCCATCGGGGGCTGCTATACCAATATAAACCAATCCGACTGGCTTAGTTTGGGTGCCGCCGCTAGGACCTGCAATGCCAGTAATGCTCAATCCCCAATTCGTCTTCAGTTGCTTTTGAACGCCTGCTGCCATCTGTTGGGCTACGGGATGACTCACAGCGCCAAATTGTTCTAAATCCTCTCGATTGACTCCCAGTAATGAAATCTTGACGCGATTGTCGTAAGCGATAACGCCCCCGATAAAATAGTCGGAACTGCCTGCAACTGTCGTAAACATAGCTCCCAATCCGCCTCCAGTACAGGATTCGGCGACGCTCACCGTTTCTTTTGCCTCTCGTAACAATCGTCCGACGACTGAGGCGAGTGTATCATCGTCAGACCCATAATAATCTAATCCAGCAAGATCGCGTATTTGTTGGGCGACGGGTTCGATCGACGCGATCGCTTCTGCCTGGGAACTTGCTTTAGTAGACACTCTCAGCCTTACTTCTCCTAGCGAGGCATAAGACGCGACGGTGGGATTGGTTAAATCGAGGAGAGGGGCGACTTTTTCTGCCAAAGCTGACTCGCCTATGCCTCTAAACCTCATCATACGGCTGTAGATGATTTCTTTGCCCCAACCCTGACTTTTGAGGTAAGGAACTGCCGTTTCCTGCCACATCCGCTTCATTTCGCTAGGAACGCCAGGAAAGGTGAGAATTATCAATCCCGGACGCGGTTGCCAAATCATGCCGGGGGCAGTGCCGCCGGGGTTGGGCAAGACTTCCGCCCCTTCGGGGAGTAAAGCTTGCTTGCGGTTGTTAGGAGTCATTTTACGCCCGATACTAGCGAATTTTTGGGCGATATCTACGACGATTTCCGGTCGTTCGACTAAAGGCGTCTTAAAGAAATTTGCGATCGCTTCTGTCGTCAAGTCGTCGGGAGTCGGCCCCAATCCCCCCGTAAAAATGAGGATAGAGGCGCGTTTGCTAGCAATCTCGATAACTTGCTGCAATCGTTCTAGATTGTCGCCAACGGTGCTTTGATAGTAATGGGGGATGCCCAGACTCGCTAGCTGCTGCGCTAAAAACTGAACGTTAGTATTGAGGATATCGCCCAGAAGCAGTTCGGTTCCAACGCAAATAATTTCTGCACTCATCTCTAGAAAGTTTGATTGGTTTGAAGTCCCAGTCAGTTAAATACTTCTGACTTGTGCTTTCTCACTTGTAAATCAATCTTCGTTAATTCGCCGACTATTGCGCCAGACTTGCCAACCCACATAGGATAACAACATTGTTGCCCCGATCGCGTATCCCCAACCGCTAGGAATATTGGAAAACCCCAGGGCTAAGCTGCCCACCCACAGCGTCAGCGCATAAATAAAAACGACGCTCAAGCGCTGGGAAAGTCCTGCTTCTAGCAATCGGTGATGGAGGTGGCTTTTATCTGCCTTAAAGGGCGATCTGCCTTTGCTCAGACGAGAAAAAATGACGGCTGACATATCCAAAATCGGCACGGCTAAAATTAAATATGGGAGTAAAACTGCCGTAACTGCCGTCGTTTTGACCAAACCAATTACGCCGACTGCTGCTAGGGTAAAGCCCATAAAATAAGCCCCGCCATCTCCCATAAAGATTTGTGCTGGGTTGAAGTTGTAGCGCAGAAAGCCTAACGACCCCCCTGCCAAAGCAGCAGCGATCAAGGCGGCGGCTGGTTGTTTCATAAAAAGCGTGACAATCAACATCACTACGGCAGCGATGCCGGAAACTCCCGCCGCCAATCCGTCTACCCCGTCGATCCAGTTAATGGCATTGGCCATGCCTACTAGCCAAATAACTGTAATCGGCAGACTCAACCAGCTAGTATGAACTAAGCCATCGAAAGGAACTGTCAGGAAATCAATGCGAACTCCCATTCCCCAAGCAGCGGCGGCAAAAACTGTTTGCATCACCAATCTCGAACCTGGTGTCAAGTGATATAAGTCATCCGCCAAACCGATTAGGAAGAAGGCAATTCCCCCCAAAATAACGCCGAGGATTTCCCATTCTTTGGGTTGATAAAGTCCTTTAAATCCTCCCAGCCACCAGACAAGGAGGATTGCTGTCAGGGTACCGACAAAGATGGAAACGCCTCCCAGTCGCACCATGGGACGTTCGTGGATTTTTCGGTCGTTGGGTTTATCGATATACCCACTTTTGAGACCGATCGTTCTGACGACTGGCGTACTCCAGAGGACGACAGTCATCGAGAAGAGGAAGGCAATTAGATGATATAGCTCTCCGGGCATGGGTGTGGGAAGAGTAAGCGAACTTGGGTTTTCTGTGGCAGAGTTTACCTCAATCACCTTCCTTGTGTTCGGGAAGTAACCCAAGTTTACGCGATTGGTCATCACTTATGAGTCATTAGTCATTAGTTTAGTTTCTTCTTGGTCTAAAAAATGGTAGAGAACGGTGAAATTTAAGCGAGTGCTGGTACGGGAATTTTGAGATGGGGATAGAGGGGAAAGCGATCGCACAAGCTAGCGACTCGACTCAGACAGTTTTGCTTGACGGCTTCGTCTTCTGGAGCGAGCAGGCGATCGGCAATAATATTGGCAATCTCGGTAAATTCCGCTTCTCTCATGCCTCTGGTGGTTACGGCAGGCGAACCCAAACGCAATCCGCTAGTCACGAATGGGGATTCCGGGTCGAAGGGCACGGTATTCTTGTTAGCAGTGATGTTTACGTCGCCCAGTAATGCATCGGCACGCTTGCCCGTCATACCAATAGAACGGAGATCGACTAGCATGAGATGGTTGTCGGTGCCCCCGGAAACGATCTTGAAGCCGCGATCGATTAATGCTTTTGCCATTGTCTGCGCGTTGGCAATCACTTGACCGCAATAGGTCCTGAATTCTGGCTTGAGAGCTTCGCCGAAGGCTACGGCTTTAGCCGCGATGACGTGTTCTAAGGGTCCTCCTTGGCTGCCTGGGAAGACGGCTTTATCGAATTTTTTGCCCAGCTCGGGGTCGTTAGTTAGAATTAACCCGCCTCTAGGACCGCGCAGCGTTTTGTGGGTAGTTGTGGTGACGACGTGGCAGTGGGGAATGGGGTTGGGATGATGCCCGGTAGCGACTAATCCGGCAATGTGGGCGATATCGGCAAGCAAGTATGCACCTACTTCATCGGCGATCGCGCGGAATTTGTCGAATTCGATGATGCGAGGATAGGCAGAATAGCCACAAATAATCAGTTTGGGACGTTCTTTTCGGGCTAATTCTCTAATTTGGTCGTAATCGAGGCGTTCGGTTTCTTTGTTGACTCCGTACTGGCAAACTTTAAACCATTTGCCAGAGACATTGACGGGCGAACCGTGGGTCAGATGTCCGCCGTGGGACAAGTCCATTCCCATAATTGTATCTCCTGGCTCTAGCAGCGCCAAGAAGATGGCAAAGTTCGCTTGTGCGCCGGAATGGGGCTGAACGTTGGCATGGGCAGCGCCAAAGAGTTCTTTGGCGCGATCGATCGCTAGTTGTTCTACTCGGTCGATATATTCGCAGCCGCCATAATAGCGTTTTCCGGGTAATCCTTCAGCGTATTTGTTGGTTAAGACGGAACCTTGTGCGGCAAGGACGGCAGCAGAGGTAAAGTTTTCGCTAGCGATTAACTCCAAATGATCGCGTTGGCGCTGGAGTTCGTGCTGAATGATTTCGGCAACGACTGGATCGGTTTGAGCCAGAATATCTAAGTTGGTTTGAGACACGTTCGGCGAATTCCTAATTACTAGCTAAATATATTATCTGGGTTTGAGGTTACGAATTGTAACTATCCATAATTTTAGCTTTTTTGCGCCATTCTCTTTCGCTATGGCATGGCGCGATCGCACCCTTCGATCTAACTCCCGCAGTTGCAGCACGACCCAAATTTGAGAATTGAATGACATATTGTCATTCTCATCGTCGTGGCGGTTATTTTGTCTTTATACGATCTTGTTTTTAGAGGTCGATCGAGTTTTTTACAAATCGTTTCTAGATTTTTAAAACAATTTATCAAAGGAGGAATAAGATCTTTCGCTTCGCGATCGCTACGCTCAATATGACATTCTATACTTTTGAGACAATCTATAATATACAATCTATAATTTAATGGTTGAATTGTTTAAAGAAAGCAATATTTTTAGCCCGATCGTCTCTACAGCAATATAATTGCAATATAATTCGAGTTCGAGATCGGCTGAAACTCTTATTCTTGCGCGAATGGGCAACTAAATTGCCTTAACCCGAACTGACGTTAAAATAGATATAGAAATTAGCTTAATAATCAGGTGTATTGAGTATGGAGAGTGCAGCGTAATTATCTCTCGCACTTAACTATTATGTTTAGCTCGCTCGAAAAAACCATTCTAGCGTTGACATCAGTTGTCTCGCTCCTTATTCTTGTGCCTGCTGCCAAAACTCAAACCGTGCCGTCCACCTCGCGAGTTTTGCCGTCCACGCCCAAAACTCAACAAATCATTAATGGATTGAGCTATCCTAACAGTTCGCAACGATTTTTTGAACAAGGACAGCGCAAGTTTGAAACCGAAATCAAAAATCTGCTTGAGCGAAAGTATTCTCCATCAGAATCGCTCCTCAAAATCCCTGATGAGTTACTACAACATGGCTCTTTATCGCCTACCGAAGAGTTGCCAGCAGTGCCTAAAAAAGGGAATGTTACAGGATAGTTTTATAGGCGAAAGCTGCGATCGCAAGCATTCCCCATCCGACTAAAAACGCTACACCTCCCAGAGGAGTAATTGCCCCAAACCATTTAATGCCACTCAAACTCAGGGCATATAAACTTCCAGAAAAAAGCGCGATCCCAACGATAAAAGCATAACCTGCCACCATCAACGGGATGGTAACCGTTTCGGCACGACTTAACAGAATGGCAACCAATAACAAAGCAAGGGCATGATACATTTGATATTTTGCTCCTGTCTCAAAGATTTCTAGGGAGCGTTCTGTTAATTTGGCTTTCAGTGCATGGCTGGCAAATGCTCCCGCTGCAACGGATAAGCCTGCTAAAATTGCCGCGATCGCGATAAAAATTCGACTCATCATCGTTTGACTTCAAGATCGACTCTTTTCATAGTCATCACTACAACCAAGATAAATTATTCCATCAGCGATCGCATAGAATCCGAATCTATTTCCCAAACTAAATTTAACAGCAGAGCAAGTAATTTATTTGGGAAAATCGAGTTAAACGCTTTCTCTTTGTTAGGCAGAAAGGGGAACAGAACTGACGACAATCCCATCTAAGTCAGCATATAGCCATTCCCCCGGAGCAAACGTAACCTCGCCAAAACGCACAGGAATATTTTTGTCGCCCAAACCGCGCTTGAGGCTTTTAAGAGGATAAGTATTGAGTGCCTTAACGCCTAGCGGAAGTTTGGCAATTACAGACGCATCGCGGATTGCACCGTAAATGACCAGTCCAGCCCAACCATTTTTAACGGCTAATTCGCCTAGTCGATCGCCAAGAAGCGCACAGCGTAGCGAACCACCCCCATCTACAACGAGGACACGATCGTTACCCGGTTCTGAGAGCATTTCGCGCACAAGAGAATTATCCTCAAAGATTTTGAGAGTGGCGATCGAACCGCTAAACTCGATGTTGCCCCCGTAGTCGCGAAACATAGGTGCGACAATACGCACTTTACCTTCATCGATGAGCACTTCATTGGCATCGAGTAAATCGGTGGTATTCGGCACAATCCCCTCCAACAAACCAGAGAAATCTTAGCGAATGCAGTAGTTGTGCTGGAATGATTTAAATACCTAATTAAAAATATTTTAGCCTAATAATTAACTAAACCTTTAAGCAAGCAATCTAAATACTTGTAGACTAGAGGCTAGTGAATTCTAGCCGTGGAATGATGCGCTCTACAAGATTGCGTGCCTGGGTAACCAACTCATGACTCATGTCTATGAAATTAAATTTCATTTCTAAAAGTTGGCAACGATTGCTAAAATATCTTCTCCCAATCCTCTGTTCGATCTCATTAATTGCGATATTGCTAGCAGGCAGATCTCCTTGGGCGATCGCGCAGTACCCTCGTCAGGAAATTCGCGGGGTTTGGTTAACTATCAATGACATTGATGTACTCAGCGATCGCGCCAAAGTTCGGGATGCTGTCAGCCAACTAGCGCGACTAAACTTCAACACGATCTATCCGGTAGTATGGAATTCCGGCTATGTAATGTATCCCAGTGCCGTAGCACAACGGATGGGCATCCAACCCTTTGTCTACCAGGGTATACAAGGACAGGATCTGCTCGCCAATCTTATTGTCGAAGCCCATCGTCAAGGCTTGCTAGTGATTCCTTGGTTTGAATTCGGTTTCATGACTCCCCCCACATCAGAACTTGCCTTGAATCATCCTAATTGGATTACGCAACGGCGGGATGGCAGCCAAACTTGGAATAGCGCTGCTGGCGAGGTTGTATCGCTCAATCCTTTCCTTCCGGAAGTGCAGCAGTTTATCACCGATCTCGTCTTGGAAATCGTCAGCCAATATGATGTCGATGGCATTCAGTTCGACGATCACATGAGTTTGCCCAGGGAATTAGGCTACGATCGCTATACGATTGACTTGTATGCCCGCGAGACTAAAAAAAATCCCCATCCCGACTCTCAAAATCCTGAATGGGTGCGCTGGCGTGCCAATAAGATCGCGGCGTTTATGGAACGACTCAACAAAGCTGTAAAAGCTAACAAGCCCCATGCGATTTTCTCAGTTGCTCCTACCTCCTATGACTTTGCCTATAAAGCACACCTGCAAGATTGGCGTGCCTGGGTACAGAAGAATATCGTAGACGAGCTAATCGTGCAAATTTATCTTTCCGATTTACAAAGTTTTCTTGAAAAGATTAACCGTCCAGAAATTCAAGAAGCACAACAAAAGATTCCAACAGGAGTTGGTATTTTAACAGGATTGCGAAATAAACCGATTCCAATGCAACAAGTTCAGTCTCAGGTGTTAGCAGCTCGCGATCGCGGCTTGGGTGTGTGCTTCTTCTTCTACGAAAGTCTCTGGGATTATGCTCCAGAACCCATCGCCGAGCGACAAGCTGGATTTCAATCTCTTTTCCCCGTCCCCGCACGCCGCTTCGCATCTCGCGGTTTCGCGATCGAATAGCAATGTGGTTCCTTTGTATGGATAGTTATACCATTTCTAAAAAAGAACGCTATAGATACTAGACCTCCTGCAAAAGTGTTACGCGATCGCATAATTGGAGTGGGAAAGAAGTTCATAATTATAAATGCCAGCAATCAAATTAAATCTCAACCCAAACCGTCTTCTTCGGTTGCGATATCGACTTGAAAGAATTCTGAATATTTTTAGACTGCGATGAATATTTTCAATTACAATCCTTTCACTTGCTAACTTACGATTAAACTTCTTTTGCTCTAGACTTAACTGTTGATTGCGCTTTTTTTGTTGGGAATTCTACTGTTGGGATGAAGTTTCTGAATTCCTTGATATCCTTTATCAGCCAAACATTCTATCTGTTGTTCGATTCCTATTTTACTATTTTTCCAAATCTTAAAATCATGACTTTTTCCCTTCTCATGAGCAATACAAAGAATTTGTCTCGTTTTTGCGTCAGCTAAAACTTGCGATTTTATCGTGTGACACTTTTGCCGACCACTGTAGTAAGCTTTTTGTTTTTTCGGTCTTTCTATTTCATGTTCTGCTACATCTACTACGACAATTTCAATTTCTGTATTTTGGGGTTGAACAGCTTTTTTCCCAGGCAGATTGAAAAGTCCCGATTTCATTAAAATATCTTCTACTTTTCTGGTGATTCGTAAAGCCGTTGTCTCGTTTATTCCCCAGCTAGTTCCGATATGAAAATAGGTGCGATACTCTCGCCAATATTCAAGAGTCATTAAGATTTGGTCTTCTGCGCTTAATTTATTTGGTCGTCCTGTTTTTTTTGTAAGACTTTTTCGGCTTCTAGAACTTTTACCATCTCTTTAAACGTCTCTGGATATACTCCACAAAGCCGTTTAAACTCTGTCGGTTTTAAATTTTTACTTGAGAGTAAGTCATAACTCGAATTGTAATTTGGTTTTATTTTACCTAACTTACTCTGACTTTTGCTGGAGGTCTACTCAAGGAAAAAGCCTGACACCCAGAGCTGCTAACTAATTGCGAACTGACGCGGACTCCCACGAAGTGAAGGAGCATCGGCGAATTGTCAATTGCGAATTATCTTGACACAAGCTTGCCATATATCTGTCACAATGCCGTCATATCGAGCAGCTAATTTAATAATGTCGGCAATTTGGATTGACCCCAGTGAATGAATCGCTTTCGTTCAATAAAACAATCGCGAACTTTGTTTTAGCTAACTTTGGTTTTAGAGAAAAGAAAATTAATTCGGCACGGGCAAGCGCAGATCGTTGCGCTATTGAAGCAAAAACTGCTTGCGACGCCTCGACGATTAGCAAAAAAGGGAATTTGCATCGGCGTACAGTTGGTGTTTTTCTGCACCATCGCGATGCTAAAGTAGCGCTTGAGGAACTCAGAAAGGCAGGCTTTCCGATGAGTTGGATCGCTCTAGTTGCCCGCCAAGGCAAGCGCTACGATTGGATGCCGGGTTTGACAGTTTGCGATCGCTTTGACGAGGAGGAGTTTTCTGAAGCAGGTTGGCAGTTTTTTCAAAAATATTATAAGCGGGGTAGGTATCTCGTCATCATCAAGGGAACTGAGGATGCAATTGGCTATGCCGAAGCGATTTTGAGCCGCCGTCGGGGACGTTCGGAAGTTTGGCACTTATAAAAAGCGAATTGCTCAAGAACCAAGGGCTTATACCAAAACGTTTATACAGATTCGCTTTCTGTGAGAGCTGTCTTGTAATTTCCTAGTAGATTAACTATAGATTGAGTAATTATTTCTTTGTTAGAAGATGACAGTTTATGACTTCTAGCCTCAATCGGCAAATTCAACAATTCTACGATGCCTCCAGCAGACTGTGGGAAGAAATCTGGGGGGAACACATGCACCACGGTTATTATGGTAGGGCTGGTACCTATAAAATAAATCGCCGTCAGGCACAAATCGATCTGATTGAAGAACTCCTCGACTGGTCAAAGGTACGAACTGCCGAAAATATTCTTGATGTTGGATGCGGCATCGGCGGCAGTACTCTATACTTAGCCAAGAAATTCAACGCCCAAGCGACAGGAATCACCTTATCGCCTGCTCAAGCTGCTAGAGCCACGAAAAGAGCGCAAGAGTTCAATTTAGAAGAAAAAGTACGATTTCAAGTAGCTGATGCCCAAAATATGCCTTTTGAAGATAATAATTTTGACCTAGTGTGGTCGCTAGAAAGTGGCGAACACATGCCAGATAAGACCAAGTTTTTGCAAGAATGCTACCGAGTGCTCAAACCGGGTGGAACGTTGATTTTGGTAACCTGGTGTCATCGTCCCACCAACTCTGTTGCCGGAGAACTCACAAGCGACGAACAACGCCATCTAGAAGAGATTTATTGCGTGTATCGCTTGCCTTATGTCATTTCGCTGCCAGAATACGAAGCGATCGCGCTTTCGTGTGGCTTTAGGGATCTCCGTTCCGACGATTGGTCTATGGCGGTTGCTCCCTTTTGGGATGTAGTCATCGATTCGGTTTTCGAGCCTAAAGCCATTCTCGGTCTTTTGCAAAGCAGTTGGACAACCATTCAAGCTGCCTTCTCCCTTGGGCTGATGAGTCGCGGCTATCAACGCGGATTGATTCGTTTTGGTTTGCTCTGCGCCACCAAGTAGCGAGCCATTTTAGTGTTTCCAGGTTTCTTCCCTTCACCAATTGGGACGTTTGCACTACCCATGAACTTTCCCGTCGGGCATGGTAGCGCCTGTTAACTTGACCGCAGTCAGGTTAGCGCTCATCAGGTCGGCTTGTGTCAGGTTCGCATAACTAAGATTTGCTCCAATCATGTTAGCTCTGGCAAAAAAGGCTCCGATCGATTCTGCTTCGCTCAAATCTGCATCAGCCAAATTTGACCGACTGAGATCGGCTTGATTCATTCTCGTCGCTCGCAAATTTGCCATGGTTAAATTAGCCCGCGTCAATACCACATGAGTCATGTTAGCTCCTTGGCAATTGGCTTCTGGCATCTCTGCTTGTACCATCTGGGCACGCACTAAATTCACATTAGTCAGATTCGCGCCAATCAGTTTAGCCCCGGTTAGATTCGCTTCTGTTAGTACGGCACCTTTAAGATTGGCTCGGCTGAGATCCGCTTGGCGCAAGTCAGCCCCCCGCAGATTGGCTTCTGTTAGGTTAGCACCGACCAGATTCGCTCTTACCAAATCGACCCCCTTCATATTGACCCCTTGTAAGTCCGCACCCGCCAAATTGGCTCCTTGCAAGTTGGTGTTGTAACTTTTCTTCTCCTGACGGAGATTCGCCCCTCTCAGACAAGCGCCTATCAGGGTTGCGCCGCTCAAGTCAGCCCCGCGTAAGTCTGCGCCAACTAGGTTGGCATCCAGCAAAATTGCCAGAGTAATATCGGTTTCTTGCAAGTTGGCTCCTTGTAAGGTGGCTCCATGTAAGTTAGCGCTGCGAAGGTCTGCGCCGCTGAGATCTGCCTGATTGAGACTCGCTCCGCTCAAGTTAGAACCGACAAGATTGGCATTAGATAAATTAGCTCGATTTAGATAAGCGAATAGTAAGTTAGTTCCTTGAAGGTCGGCTTCATTGAGGATAATCCCAATTAGATCTGCCTCGGCTAAATTGGCTAGTGGCAGTTTAATGCCGCTAAAGTTAGTTTCTCCATCCGCATATTTTTTCAGTAGTTCTTCAACTTTCATAGCACTTCTGTTAATGGTTTTAATTATTGGTTAGATGAGGTTTAATAGCTTCAATAATTGTGTTGGCAGTTTGCATATTTGCCTCAAAGTCTGTCAAAATTCTAGCAGCCGCAAAAAGTTTCGATTCCATGTCGGTCAAACTTTTGGCAGATTGAATTAGTTCTTTGAGGAGATCGTCTAATGTATAACTCCTCAGCATTGCCCAATCTTGATTATTTTTATCCCAAGATTGATAGAGAACGGAAAAAAGCAAAACTTTTGCTCGCAATGGATTGGTATACTGCATAATTTCCAGTCGTAACTCAAAAAGATTTAAAGTTTTTTGCGGTTGTTGCGATCGCTCTGATTGGGGCTGAACTTCAGAAGCTTGCTCGACGCTTAGATCGATAACCGATGTACCAAAATTTTGAGGGATTGGTTGTTGAGGTTCGACAGGATTGGAAATACTATTAAAGTTATTAATTTGAACGAATTGAGTATTGACAATTTGCGTGCCAGTTTCTTCTTTTAGGGTGTTTAGATTTTGTTTATTGTTATATAATCCTCCCAATTGATTAACAATAATATTGGCGATCGCTAAATATAAATTTTGTTTGTTAATATTTTGGACGAGTTTGATTAAAGCTCTCTGTAGTTCGTCTTTAGTTGGATAATGTTGCATTAATTCTCTAATCAAACTAGAAAGACTATAACTGTCGATGATTTGTATATCGTTTTCCCATCGCTTCCGACAAACTGAATAAATTACTTTTTTGATTCTCGCTTGCTCCTGATGATTTCGCAGCTTTGAAGCAACTAAATTTAATATCTCGGACGAAGTAGAACTAGCTATAATAGCCGTTTGCGGCTCTTCTTCTAAAGATTTATAGAGCTTGCTGATGCGAGCGAAGATAACTTTAGCAACTTCGGTGTAAATGTTAGGACGATTTAAGGTTTTCACCAATTTTACTAGCGCTTCTTTAAAGCGATCGAGGGTTGGGTAAGCGCTAATCAATTCTTCAATTAAATCGCTCAAAGAAAAAGTATTGAGAATGTCGAGCGTATTTTCCCAATATTTTTTGCAAAGACAAAAAATAACTTTTTTAATTCTAAGAGACTCTTCGTGATTTTCTAATTGTCGAACGGTTTCATTGAGTAGATCGGATGGTAGGGGCATAAGCGATTGACAATTTCTTTTTTTTAATCGGCACAATGATGGTCAATTTTTTCTACCTCTAATTCCAGGGAAGATTTTCCCTGTGCGATCGCAGAACGAATTCCTTCTAGAGTAGAGATCAGACTGCGAGGATCCACGAACAGCACTTTAGAACTTTTGCTACTGCCAATAGTTTTCCCCATTTCTAAGTAATTCTGTGCCAAGAGAAACTGAAGGGCTTCGAGAGCATAGGAATCTCCTCCCAGCTTTTTAGTGACGATTGTCAAAGCTTGGGCAGTGGCTTCAGCTTGAAGGATTTGCTGCTGGCGTTCGGCTTCGGCTTTGAGGACGATTGCTTCTTTTTGGGCTTCAGCTTCGAGAATGGCAGCTTTCTTGAGGGCTTCGGCTTCGAGAAGTCTGGCTTGGGCTTTTCCTTGGGCAGAGTTAATAGCGGCATCTCTTTCCCCTTCTGAGGTTAAGATGGCTGCTCGCTTTCTCCTCTCTGCCGACATCTGCAATTCCATCGATTCTTGCACGGCTTTAGAGGGCATGATGTCCCGCAGTTCTACCCGCGTGACTTTGACTCCCCAAGGGTCGGTGGCAATATCGAGTTCCCGCAGGAGGATTTCATTGATTTCTGCCCTAGCAGTAAAGGTTTCGTCGAGTTCGAGCTTGCCAATTTCAGCGCGAATTTGAGTGAGGACGAGATTGACCATCGCATCGTGGAGATTCTCGACTTTGTAATAAGCTTTCTCCAGATCTACGATTTTCCAGTAAACGACCGCATCGACTGTAATGGCGACGTTATCTCTGGTGATGCACGACTGCGGCGGAATATCGAGCACTTTTTCGCGGATGGTTTCTCTGTAGACAATGCGCTCGACAAAAGGAACAACGAAATTGAGACCGGGGGTCAGTTTTTTGTTGTAGCTTCCCAGCCGTTCTACTAAGGCTTCGTTTTTTTCATTGATAATTTTGACGGAGCTAGCCAGTGCCGAGCCGCCGAAAATCAAGAAAAAGAAGATAAATGAGAAAAATTGACCCATAATTTTAGTTATTTCTAGAACGTAACGGGTAGGACATATAAAGTATTCCCTTTTCGCTCGACAATATAAACTTTTTGATGAGGCGCGATCGCTAGATTTTCATCAGCACAGACTGCCCGCCAGGAACTGCCTTCATAGAGAACTCTTCCCGCCTGTCCTGGCGCAATTTCTGTTAGGGTTTCTCCTTCAGTATCTCCCTCTAGCATGGAAACTTTTCGCTTGGGAGCTAGCAAGCGTTGCGAAAGGAAAATCGAGGTAGTAGAAAAAAATAGCCACAAAAACACCTGCAACGTCAGATGGGTAACGACTAGCGAGACTGCCGCTACTAAGATCGCGCTAATCCCCATCATGAGTTCTACAAACGCAGTAGGGAAAATTAACTCCATCAAACAAAGAATAGAACCAGCAATCAGCCACAAGAGAGGTGCACTTAACATAGAGCAGAGAAAGTAGCGAGTCGATCTAAAATTAGTGACAAATTTAATCAGCAAGCGTTTGCTGCTCAATCATAGCTTTCCCATAAAAAAGGGTTTTCGCTCAATAGATTTATCTTGAAACTCACAATTTAGAAGTAGAGGCGCAAAGTCTACGTCCGTCAATACTTCCATCCTTGATAGCGATCGATCCGTTTATGGTCGTCTCTGAAAGGTAAAATTATTGAGCGAGTACTGCCTGTAACGATGGGACAAATAGGGAATTTATGACCACCACAGATGAGAAGACGATAGTCAAAGACTATTTCAATGCCACTGGATTCGATCGCTGGCGCAAAATCTATGGCGATGGCGAGGTAAACAAAGTTCAAAAAGATATCCGCATCGGACATCAACAAACCATTGCTACAACGTTAGGATGGCTCAGAGAAGATGGAAATCTCAAAGGCTTATCCATTTGCGACGCGGGGTGTGGCGTGGGAAGTCTGAGCATTCCTCTCGCTCAAGCCGGTGCTAACGTTTTTGCCAGCGATATCTCCGAAAAAATGGTAGGAGAAGCGCAACAGGTAGCCAAACAAGTTTTGGGAGATACTAGCAATTTAACTTTCACCGTACAGGATTTGGAGCAATTAACGGGGAGATATCACACAGTTATTTGTCTGGATGTTTTAATTCACTATCCTACAGAAGAGGCGGCGAAAATGATTGCGCATCTTGCCTCTTTAGCAGAGTCTCGTCTGATTATTAGTTTTGCTCCTAAAACGGTTTTGCTTTCTCTTCTCAAAAAAATTGGCGAGTTTTTCCCAGGACCTAGTAAAACGACTCGTGCTTATCAGCACAAAGAAACCGATATTGTCAAAATTCTAGAAAACAATGGTTTTTCCATTCAACGTACTGGTATGACCAGTACTCGCTTTTATTTCTCCCGCATACTGGAAGCAACGAAAAAAAATTCTCAAGAGGGTAATTCGGCTCTGGTAGCCTAAAGTTCGTTTTGTATCATAGGAAGACAGCAAGACCCCTCGAAGCGCGATCGCGATCGGCTATCAGCCATGGCAGTTACTATCCAACAACTGATTCAGTGGAAACAACAAGGACATTCTCTCGTCGCCTTGACGGCATGGGACTATGGAATTGCTCGCTGGTTAGATGAAGCGGGGGTAGATGTCATTCTTGTCGGAGATTCACTGGCAATGGTAGCTCTCGGACATCCGACGACTTTGCCAGTAACGCTCGATGAGATGATCCATCATGCCGCTGCCGTGCGTCGAGGGGTGAAGCGATCGCTGGTAGTATGCGATTTGCCTTTTTTGAGCTATCAGGAAAGCATTAGCCAAGCGATCCACTCGTCAGGACGGATCTTGAAAGAAACGGGAGTCCAGGCCGTCAAGTTAGAAGGAGGGAATCCGGCGATCGCAGAAACCGTTGCCAAACTCACTGCCATCGGCATTCCTGTAATGGGGCACGTGGGATTAACACCTCAATCGGTGCATCAACTGGGTTACAAGCAGCAGGGCAAGACAGAAGGAGACGCAGAGAGAATTTTACGAGAAGCGATCGCGCTTGCAGAGGCGGGAGCATTTGCGATCGTCCTCGAACATATCCCCGGTGACTTAGCCGCACAAATTACCGCTAAACTCCCCATTCCTACCATTGGTATCGGTGCGGGACCGCATTGCGACGGACAAGTGTTGGTGACTGCCGATTTACTGGGACTTTCCGACAGGCAACCGCCCTTTGCTAAAGTCTATGCCAATTTGCGACAGGTTATTATACGAGCAGCCCAGGAGTTTGCCCAAGAGGTACGAGAGCATCGATTTCCACCATCAAGTTAAGGTTATCCTCTTTTGCGATCGCGCCTTCGATTGTTCGCCTTCCTTCTATGGCTACCTCTATCACCTAAATAAGGAACTATTTCTCTAGAAGAGGGGAATAGCGATTCGTCCCCGTTTATCGAGAAGAGATAATTTTTCAGCTTAATTTTACTAATAAAAAAATAAATTTATATTTTTAAATTCAGTGTAAGAAACATGCAGTTTATCTCTCTTTCTCAGCAAATTGCATGATTAGAATCACATCCAGTTCGGATTTTGGTTACAGGCAAGCTTTGGAATTAACCGTACTTTAGGAATAACAGTTACTTGCCTCTATAAGTTCCTTAGATGAAACGCTTGAAGAAATTAATCGTAGCTGCTGCTACGGCAGCGGTTGCCTTATCTCCTATTAGCGCCAAAGCTCAATTAGTTGAAGGTGCAATTGAAGGAATCATAAATTATATGGCTTCTTTATATGAAGTTAATTTCAACTATGTATTGGAACACCAACCAACATATTCGGACTGTGGAGTTGTAATTCTTGCCGCTTTTTGTCCTGCCGATAACACGGTTTACATTAATGTAGAAGCCGTAAAGGAAGCCAGCGATAATCAAGTTTTTTCGCTATTTGTAGCGGCTCATGAAACTGCCCATGCCGTTCAATGGAATTTAGGAATTGGAGGCATGGATAGTGGAGCAGTCACGATAGAGACTGAACTACAAGCCGATTGCCTTGCAGGAGATGCACTGTCTTGGATGTTTTCCAAGCTGGCTTCTGTGTCTGGAGAAGAATACGAGCAAATGGGATACCTGGTAGGTTTAGCTGCTGCCCAAGTTGGTGACTATGACTATCACGATTCGGCTCACCACGGAACTCCCGAACAGCGCCTATCTTTTGCGTTACGCGGCTTCACTGGAGAAAACTTTCAAGCTTGTCTTCGTTAATTATTCTGACTAATGATTTTCGGCAATCGTTTCAGCTTTTTTCAGTACAACTACTGAAAATTTGCTCTTATACAATTCTCGGCTACTAATTGGGAAAGCGCAACTTCTCCCCTACAAAAATCACAATCGCTACTCTCAAACAAGTTAGAGATGCTATAGGCTCAATTGACTGAACCTAATTTTTCAACTCCGTGGGATAGCTCTCTCATCAAGCAATCTGGGTGCAACAGAATGATTAACCATGACACAGATGGGAACAGCAAAGCACGGTTTAGTGGTGAAGTCTTTGAATGCTAGGCGTTTAATTTTTCAAGCGGGCAGCGAGAATCGAACTCGCATCATTAGCTTGGAAGGCTAAGGTTTTACCACTAAACTATGCCCGCATGAGAGTCTTAAAAATTTCACTTTATCTAGAATAACACAATTTAATCCAATGTAAATCCGTTGGCAACAGAATTTCCGATCATCGTTTTAGCATGCGAGCCATTTCTCGCTCGTCTTGACGGCGTTTGAGAGTTTCGCGCTTATCGTGAAGTTTCTTCCCTCGTCCGAGTCCCAAGCTGACTTTTACCCAGCTACCTTTGAAATACATTTTTAGAGGAACTAAGGTTAAGCCTTTCTGTTCGACTTGCCCGATTAGCTTACTAATTTCTTTACGGTGCAGCAGTAACTTGCGGGTACGGCGAGGATCGTGATTAAAATATTGTCCGCTTGCTTCGTAGGGGGAGATATGGACATTAATCAACCATGCTTCTCCATTGCGAATCAAGGCATATCCGTCCCGGAGGTTAACCTTCCCAGCACGAATCGATTTCACCTCGGTTCCTAAAAGCTCAATTCCCGCCTCGTAAGTTTCCAGGATTTCATAAAGAAAGCGAGCTTGGCGGTTGTCGCTAATAATTTTGATTCTGTCGTCTCGATCGCTCATAATTTTTCTAGGATAGCACTTGTTTTTTTCATAAAATTTGCATTTCTCTTGACAATTCAATTCTAAACTGTAACAATTAATACAGAAAATAAATCGTTCATCTCTCTAAGTCCTGACTAGGGAGACGGAAGTAGGGAAATATCCCGAAGGAACGCGCCTCGAAAACCCCTACAATTTCTGAGGAGCGAAAACGATGAAACTTACCTATCGCGGCGTTAGCTATGAATACAATCCCATCGTTGTAGAAACGACAACGGGTGAAGTAGGTGGAAAATATCGGAGTCGAGATTGGAGATTCCGCAACCTGAAGAAACCGCCTATTTTAGTACCAAGAGCCAATTTGACGTATCGCGGAGTAACCTATAACAAACCCGATACCGCCATTCCCGGAACAGCCGCACCGGAAGCAACGCCTGCTGTCTCGATGGCAGACAAAGCTCGTACTTTAATGGCGGATCGCACCCAAGCCGTCAAAAAGCGCCAACAATCTCTCTTGAGTCGTGCAGTAGAGGAAATTGGCGCGACGGATGAGGTGTCAAAACATTGGACTCACATTCAAGGGCAAATTCAGCCTACTTTCCGGGATAATTACAATCGCTTTGGCGGTGCTGTAAGTTAGTACGAAGTCAATTGCTAGATAAACAAAACACCCCTTTATGGGGTGTTTTGTTTTGATTATGCTTCTAAGAAAGATTTTCCATCGCGCCAACAAAAGAGCGAGAAATAAACGGGAGAATTTCCTTTTTCTTAGTATCGGCTTTACCTTCTGTAAAAACGACGAGAAGATAGGGTTGACGGTTGGGAATTTCGATATAAGCGGCATCGTGACGGACTTGACTCGTCCAACCAGCTTTTGACCATAACTGAGCATTGGTTGGCAACCCTTCACCTAAAAACCCGGTAACCTGATTTTCCTCATCAGAGGCAGAAGACGTTGCAAAATCAAGATTTCGTTTGAGCAAGTCCATCATCTGCTGCGATCGCGCTGACGATACCGCCACTCCCCCGACAATCGCGTGTAATAGCCTTGCTACCGCATTAGTGGTCAGCATATTGCGATTTTCCATCATCTCGCCCAAAAATGCCCTTTCTCGACCATAAGGTCCATCTCCCCACGGTTTCTGGTTAACATTGATGTTGGCTAATTCTTCCCAGCCTAGCGATTGAAAATAGCGATTGACGATATTACGCTGATACTTCCACGTTTCCAAAGGACCTGGAGGCAATTCTGGACCGCTAGTAGTCCCCGTCAACACGTCTACGACTAAACTGGTGGCATCGTTGCTCGAATCGACGATCATATCCCGAATGGCTCGATTTAGCTCCGCCGATTCGGGAATCATTCCTCCTTCTAGCCATTCGTGAATCGCAACCAAATAAAACAGTTTGACGATGCTAGCTGGATAAATGCGATCGTCTCCTCGATAGCTATAGCCTCGCACCGGATATTTCCAGAACTCCTCGGCAGAAATCGCTCCACCCGTATTGACCGCGACTGGAGGATCGTAAACGATCCAAGTTAAGGCGATGCGATCGCGTTCTAAGTCGGGAAATTTAGCCCAAGTTTTTTCTAAAATATCGGTTGCGAGTTTGTCGAGTTGTTTGTCTTGTCGAAAAAAGATCATGGGGAGACGGGGGAGTATGGGGAGTGTGGGAGGAAGTGGGAGGGTGGGGAGACGGGGAAATGGGGAAACAATTAACCACTAACCACCAACCACTAACTACTCCTCAATCCTTGCATCCAAAATCAAAGGACCAATGACAAAGGACAATTGACCAATCCCCAATCCAAAATCCAAAATCGAATTACTGGTCACTGTCATTACCAGCCGCTGATGGAATAAAACTGCGTTCCTTCGGAAGGAGGTGCTTGAGATCCGCTAGATTCATTTGCTTGTGACTCGGTGCGAATTTCGGCGCAGAAAGTAGCCGTATTAAATCCGCCATAACGCTGAACGGTGCTAGTACGCAGGCGCATATCGGGACTGACGAACCAGAAACGCTCGATGGTACTCATTGTTTCGTACTCAGTGATAAGAACCAATCCATTTTCGTCATCCATGTAGTATCGTCCCGCAATGGGTACGATTTCGGCATAACCCCTCTCCCGCAGGAGCATGCCTTGTCTGGAATTATCGGCATTGGGAATTAAGGCAAACACCGTCGTTCCTCGGTGATTTTCGTCGGCCTTGTCCCACGCCATCGAGCCGTCCCAACTGACAAAGGCTCCGCCGACAGCCAAAGACGGATCTACCTCGTGCATTTCGCAAATTTCGACGATTTTGGGATGGTCGGCTGCTAGCGCTTCTACGTAAATATTCGAATCGCCTGTCTCTGCTCGTCTAAACGGGAGATGATGCGTCGTGCGCTGCGATCGCCATTTTCCGGCACTGTGCTGGAAAAATTCCATTGCGTCCACTTCTAATATACCTCCTAGTTTTCCTATCTCAATTCACTATAACTGCGATCGCTCTATGTTTTCTTAGTCGTTGTTTTCTTCGTTTTCGAGGCAGTTGCAGTAGACTTGCGAGTCGATTTTTTTGTCCCTGCTTTGGCAGCGATCAGCTCTAAAGCTTTTTCGAGGGTCAAACTTTCTACGGTTTCTCCTTCAGGAATGCCAGCATTGGTCTTGCCGTGCTTGACGTAAGCTCCATAAGGACCGTCGTAGATATTGACGGGTTCGTTATCGTCAGGATGAACCCCCAGTTCGCGCAATGGTTCTTTTTTAGTGCTGCGACTGCCTCCTCGTCCTCGCTTCGGTTCGGATAATAATTCTAGCGCCCGTTCTAGAGTCACGGTCAAAACATCATCTCCTGCTTTGAGGGAACGGTAATCTAGTCCTTCCTTGCCTTGGTCATGCACGACATAAGGACCAAATCGCCCCAGCCCGGCTTTAATTTTTGCGCCCGTCGCTGGATGGGTTCCTAACGTTCGAGGCAGAGACAATAAACCGACTGCCATCTCCAGCGTCACTTCTTCCGGTTTAACGCCTTTGGGAAGGGAAACGCGTTTGGGTTTTTTATTGTTTTCCGACTCTTCTCCCAACTGAACGTAAGGACCATAAGTGCCGATTTTTAGATAAATTGGTTCTCCGGTTTCTGGATGCAATCCTAATTTATCGGGACCTTCAGTTTTTTGGCGCAGCAGCACCTGCACCTGTTCGGGATTGAGATCGGCAGGAGTCACGTCTGGCGGCAGAGAAACTGTCACGACTTCTTCGTCGTTGGGAACTTCTAGATAAGGTCCAAATTTCCCGATTTTGACGACTGCATTCAGATTTTCTAGACAAATTGTTTTCGCCTTGCTGGGGTCAATGTCGCTTTCTCTAACCTTAACTTGATTCTCTAGTCCTTCGTTCCCCAGATAAAACTTCTGAAGGTAGGGAAGCCATTCAGCTTTGCCGCTAGCAATTTCATCTAAGGTTTGTTCCATCTTGGCGGTAAAGCTTACATCTACCAAGTCGGAAAAATGTTTTTCTAGCAGGCTAGTGACGGCAAAAGCCGGAAAAGTCGGGACTAAGGCTTTATTCTCCATCTTGGCATAGCCGCGATCGATAATTGTCCCGATAATGGTGGCATAAGTACTGGGACGACCCACCCCTTCGCTTTCTAAGGTTTTGACTAAAGAGGCTTCGCTATAGCGAGCGGGCGGTTGGGTTTCGTGTCCCCAAACATCCAATTGCTTGCACTCCGGCGTATCTCCGACTTTCAGGGGAGGAAGAATCACATCTTGGCTATCGAGGGCAGCTTCTGGGTCATCGGAACCTTCGACATAGGCGCGAAAAAAGCCTGCAAAATCAATGCGTTTCCCAGAAGCTCTAAAATCGGCATCTTCGACTTTAATATTGACGGTCGTTATGGTCAAGCGTGCGTCTGCCATCTGACAGGCAACCGTTCGCTTCCAAATTAAATCGTAGAGGGAGAATTCCAGTCCCGATAGCCCTGTTTCGCTGGGGATGCGGAAGCTACTGCCTGCAGGACGGATAGCTTCGTGTGCTTCTTGCGCTCCTTTACTTTTTGTGGTATAATAATGCGGCTTAGAGCTGAGGTATTCTTTGCCGTACATTTCCTCAACGCAGGATCTCGCTGCTGCGATCGCCTGTGCAGACAAATGCACCGAATCCGTTCGCATGTAAGTGATGTAGCCCTGCTCGTAGAGACTTTGGGCGATCCGCATCGTATCTCGCGCCGAAATGCCCAGTTTTCGGTTGGCTTCCTGTTGCAGGGTAGAAGTTGTAAAAGGAGGAGCGGGTTTGCGAGTGGTGGGTTTTTCTTCGGTGTTGGTAACTTTCCAGACTTTATCTTCGAGGCGCTCTTTGAGAGCGGTTGCTTCTTCTTCGTTGAGAACCACTACATCGCGCCCTCGCGCAATTTTCCCCGTTGTGGGGTCGAAATCGCTCCCCGTAGCCAGCTTTTTCTCGCCTAAAGCAATTAATCTTGCTTCAAAGGGAGTTTTTTCTTGTTCTAATATGGCTTTGAGATCCCAATAACTTCCCGATTTAAAGGCAAGGCGTTCTCGCTCTCGTTGCACTAACAAGCGTACGGCAACAGATTGAACTCGTCCGGCAGACAATCCCCAAGCGATTTTTTTCCACAGCAAGGGAGAGAGAGTATAGCCGACTAGACGGTCTAAAATCCGTCGCGTTTCCTGAGCGCGAACCAAATTCTCGTCGATCTGGCGACAATTTTTGAGAGCTTCTTGAATCGCCTCGCGGGTGATTTCGTGGAAAACCATCCGCTCGACCGGAACTTTTGGCTTTAGGATCTGGGTGAGATGCCAGCTAATACTTTCCCCTTCGCGATCTTCGTCCGTTGCGAGGATGAGTTTGTCCGCCTTTTTTAGTGCCGCTTGGAGTTCTCTAACGACTTTTTTCTTGGTTTGAGGAACGACGTAGAGCGGCTCGAAATTATTTTCGACGTTAACTCCTAACGTTGTCCACTTTTTGTCTTTATATTCCGGCGGAATTTCCTCAGCGGATGCCGGCAAATCGCGCACGTGTCCCATTGATGCCTCTACGAGGTAATCTTTAGGCAAATAGTTCCCGATTGTGCGGGCTTTAGTGGGGGATTCGACGATGACGAGAGTTGACATAAGAAGTTACAAGTAGTTGCGCTGTTATAGCAATTAGTGCTGTTTGAGTACAACTAGATCGAGCAAAAATCAATTGAAGGGGAGAGTTCTGGATGGGAATTTAAGGCAGGCTCCTGGTAATTTAAATTTTTGCGCTCTTCTAACGCGGAATTCCCTAGGAATCCGATTAAACTTATCGCATAGTTTTAACATAGCTCAATCCTAGCTTATCAATCTAACAAAACTTCTCGCGTCGATTGCAACCGAGAGATTGGAGTAACTTGCAGGTTACAATTTCTTTAAAGGTTTTTTAATGATACAAAAGCAGTTTATTCGGGTGCTGCCCTTTCTTACTATAGATTAGTTCAACTTATAAACCCTATGGATTTTTCCACTCTTGTCGCTAGTCAGCTCAATGCTGGAACCATTTTGCCAGAAGGAATTGTAATTATCACCTTGATGGTCGTCGTCATCGGGGATCTAATTATGGGGCGCAGTTCCGCGCGTTGGCTTCCCTATGCCGCGATCGCGGGATTGCTGATTTCCATCGCGGCACTCTATCTCGGTTGGAACAATCCCACGCCTATGTCCTTTCTGGGGGCTTTTGAGGCAGATAACCTGAGCATTGTTTTCCGCGCTATCGTCGCCTTATCTACGGCAGTGACTATCTTAATGTCAGTGCGCTATGTAGAACAATCGGGCACGTCTTTGGCGGAGTTCATCGCTATCATGCTTACGGCAACTCTGGGCGGGATGTTTCTGTCGGGGGGGAACGAACTGGTGATGATTTATATCTCCCTGGAGACGTTGAGTATCGCCTCCTATCTAATGACGGGCTACATGAAGCGCGATCCCCGTTCTAATGAGGCGGCATTAAAATACCTGTTGATCGGTGCTTCGAGTTCGGCAATCTTTCTCTATGGAGTTTCCTTGCTGTATGGGTTGTCGGGGGGAGAAACGACCTTGGACGCGATCTCCACTAAGCTTGCCGATGCCAGCAGCGGTCAATCTTTGGCACTGGCGATCGCACTGGTTTTCGTTATCGCTGGAGTCGCTTTCAAAATTTCTGCCGTTCCTTTCCACCAGTGGACTCCAGACGTTTACGAAGGATCTCCCACCCCTGTCGTTGCTTTTCTCTCGGTCGGTTCTAAAGCGGCTGGGTTTGCCCTTGCCATTCGCATGTTAGTGACGGCTTTCGCCTTGGTAAGCGAACAGTGGCATTTTATCTTTACTGCCCTGGCAATTCTCAGCATGGTTTTGGGTAACGTCGTTGCCTTGGCACAAACCAGCATGAAACGGATGCTAGCTTACTCGTCCATCGGGCAAGCAGGTTTCGTGACGATTGGTTTGATTGCCGGAACCGATGCCGGATACTCTAGCGTCGTGTTTTATCTTTTGGTTTACTTGTTTATGAACCTGGGCGCATTTACCTGCGTGATCCTTTTCTCTCTGCGCACGGGAACCGATCGGATCGCCGAATATGCGGGATTGTATCAAAAAGATCCGCTGTTAACCCTTGGTCTGAGCGTTTGTTTGCTCTCCTTGGGCGGCATTCCTCCCCTAGCTGGATTCTTTGGTAAGATCTATCTATTCTGGGCAGGTTGGCAAGCTGGACTTTACGGATTGGTCTTGTTGGGGTTAATTACCAGCGTTGCCTCAATTTACTACTATATCCGCGTCGTCAAGATGATGGTTGTCAAAGAACCGCAAGAGATGTCGGATGCGGTTAAGAATTATCCCGAAATTCGTTGGAATCTACCAGGAATGCGTCCCTTGCAAGTGGGATTGGTACTGTCACTCGTGGCAACTTCTCTAGCGGGAATTTTGTCAAATCCTCTGTTTACTCTTGCCACCGATTCTGTCACTACCACGCCAATTCTGAAAGCGGCTATTATCAGTCCTCAAGTCTCTCAAGTTAATCGTTCGCTCCCGAATGTTAAGAATACTCACAAAACAGTCGCGAATCTTTCGGTTTCAGAACAGCTTGAGCGAGCAAAACGTCAATAACTCCGTCCGTACCTAAAACCTTAGCACGATAAAGAGTTTTCCTAGAGGTGCAACGCGGTTGTACCTCTACTTTTTTAGGCTATTTTAATCGCACGCAGTTGGATTGAAAAAGTTATCAAAGATTGGTAGAAATCGCCTGTACCGGACAGGTGGGAATGCACTGCTCGCAGACGACACAGCGCAATCGCAGGAATTTTAATTTAAACGTTTCCGGTTCTAGGGTTAAGGCTTCTGTGGGACAAACGCCCGTACACAACCCGCAGTCAACACAACTGTTTTCATCGATGACAATTTCGCGACTCGCCAGAGAAACGCCAATTCCCTGCGATCGCAACCATTCCATCGCCGCTTCTAACTCGTCGATATCCCCCGATAATTCTAGTACCAGTTTGCCTATCTGGTTGGGCGCGACTTGGGCGCGGATAATATTGGCAGCAACGTTAAAATCCTTTGCCAGTCGATAAGTCACTGGCATATGCACCGTTCTTGGGGGAAAAGTCAGCGTGACCCGTTTTTTCATCGTTCGGTTGTCACTCGATCGTAAATAGCTACAATGAAATCGTATAAAATGAGTCCAAAATCAATTAGGTATGGCTGAGAATTTATCGGGGTCTCAAGGAACAAATGCCACTCGAATTAGAAACTTGTTAATTGCCATAGCTGCGATCGCTCTGGGCGTTGCCATCTCTTTTGGCTTTCAAACTCAAGCTAGCTCGGTTTCTCTCGAAGCGCAAGCCGAACAATCCACTCCCCTCGAAGTTGCCCTGACAAACGGCAAGCCCACTCTAACAGAATTCTATGCTAACTGGTGTACGACTTGTCAGGCGATGGCAAAAGATTTAGCCCAACTCAAACAAAATTATGCTGACTCGATAAATTTTGTCATGCTCAACGTCGATAATAGCAAATGGCTGCCCGAAATCTTGCGTTATCGCGTGGACGGCATTCCCCATTTTGTTTTTTTAAATCGACAGGGAAAAGCAGTTGCCCAAACGATTGGCGAACAACCGCTTTCGGTCATGGAAGCCAATCTAAACGCTCTGGTCGCTAATTCAGAGTTGCCATACGCCTATTCTACGGGTCAAACCTCTACCTTTAACGCTCCAGTTAATGCTGCCAATTCCAGTCAGGACGATCCCCGCAGTCACGGCGCTCAAGTAAAACAGTAAATCAAGTTTTTATAGGCAGCACAAACTTGACCACAACAATTGACAATTGACAATTCGCAATGACAATCAATTGTGAATTGGGTTGACGCTGACAGCTTAAGAGGCTATATAGGAACAGAACCATTACTCGATTACTAAGGCGATCGTGAGAAATTAGTTATCAAAATCTTTAACACTCCATCTCCATCGCAAATCTGAGCTTAAAAAGCGATCGCGACAAGATTCGTGCCAACTTAAGCAAATTTTTGCGATGAAATTTTCCTATGTTGCTCGCTATGCGGTAGCAGCCTCGCTCCTGCCGTTTGCCCTCTTTGGCTGTGCGCTTACTACTGCGGAGGAAGCTTTCCCATCCGCTACTACTAAAACCATTAGCGGACTCCAACTCTCAGAAGTCGAACCAGAGTTTCAAAACTCTTGGACGCAAGAACTAGAAGCCGAATTTCAACAACGCGCTGCTACCGTTATTCGTCATTTTGCCAACCCAAACGGCTACGGTAACGGCCATGGAGAAAATGAAAAGAGCGCCTATTCCAGAGCCATGTTTGATTTTTTGGCAGGCAATCGGAAAACTGCACTGGTTTTTTTGCAACAAGAAGATCCGCAAGCCGACAAACATGCGCATACAGAAGGAATCGACTATTACTATAGCTTTACCCTTAAAGGACAAATTCGCAAGTATTTCCTGTTCGGACGATTTCTCGATCCAGCTTACAAGCAACGCATGTATTTGGGAGCCAAAAAATGGACTCAAGAAGATCCCCTCAACCGTATGCATCCCATCTACGGTTTTGGAGATAGTCGAGGCAAAGAATGGGATATGAGCAAGCGTGGCGGTTGGGTGGATAGTCGCAACACAGATAATCTCAGAGCTATGAGAGAAGTTGCAGTCTATCTAATGGCAGAAGAAACCGGAAATGAGAAAACCCGACAACTCTACAAGCAAAAAATTCAAGGCTACGTTAGAACACTTTATCACATTGGTATGGGGGAATGGGATTCAGAGGCTTATATGAGTCATACTTTTGTCCCCTATCTCAATCTCTATGACTTTGCCAAAGATCCACAAGTAAAACGATTGGCGAAAGCTGCATTAGATTGGATGTCGGCTGCAGCTGCCGTGAAGTACTATCGAGGCGGATGGGGAGGTCCGTCCAAGCGGGATTATGGCGGTGGCAATGGCGCTTTGATGTCTTCAGCAGCGAAAACGTTCTGGTTATACTTTGGCGATACGCCACTCCCCAATTCCCAGCCAGAGTTGGATATGTTGTATCTCATCACTAGCATCTATCGACCGCCGCAAGCCGTCGTTGCTCTGGCACGCAAGCAATTCGATAAACCCTTAGAAATTCTAGCCACTAAACCCTTTTATGAGAATTGGAAATTGGGAAATGACGAGTATCCTGCCTATTGGGAAACTCAATTTTTTGGCAATACTTATCAAATGGGAAGTGTAGCGGGAACTTTTGCGGACAAAGATGTCTCGCCGTTTAAATTGATGGCATATAACAGTAGACGCGGGGTCGATTATTTTATAGCGAATACAGGTGGTAATTGGGTGCATCCGGGAAAAAATTCCGGAGATCGAATCGGGCAATCTCGCAATCTTTTGATTTGGTTGCGTCCTGCTACCCAAACGCCTTTTTTCTTTCAATTACCGAAAACGGCTAAAGCAGAAATTGAAGGCGGAATTTGGTTTTTTCAATTAGAAAAAACTTGGTTAGCCATTCGCCCCATTAATCTAGATACTTATTTTCCCGTTCCAATTAGCGATCGCAAGTATGGTTCAATTTATGTCCGAGAACAAACCTTCAAGGCAACAACTAAGGACGACACTTATGCAGGTTTTGCGCTCGAAGTTGGCGAGCCAGAATCCCATGGTAGTTATGAAGAATTTAAGCAAGCCGTCAAACAAAAAAGTCAACTCGATCTCAGTCAGTTAAACCAAGGAATAGTTAAATTACAAGATGTCAAAGGTAATCATTTACAACTATTCTATAATCAGTTATTTCTACTTCCTTTGCTAATTTTCAATGGTAAAGAACGCAATTGGTCAGAGAATTTTGCCCTTTATAACAGTCAAACAAGAGATCGAGCACCAATTTCCCTCGGCTGGAAGCAGGGAGAACTCTTAATAAAAGCTGGAGAATTACAGTTTAAAACTCGCGCGATTCAGTAAGTTAGTAGTTAATAGTTATACTATCGGCTAACAACTAACTACTATCCGTCAACCACTATGATTAGGCAGATTTGGTTCTGTCTGGTAAAATCCACGTCAAGACGGGAATTAAAATGGCGCTGGCGATCGCGACGATCGCTATAATCCATAAAGTTTGAAAAAGTTCTACTGTCATATCTTTTTCCCTCCGCCAACCTTAAACTTCTCTAGGTTGGTTTTTTCTACTCCAATCGTAGCAAAGAAGCAAAAATTTATGAGAGTTGAGTTACATTGATTGCAAAATTAGTTTAACTTTCTTATCAAAAAGCTCAGAAACTACTCATACCAATTGGAAAAATCTTAGCTACAAATAGATTTTTCAAACCTTATGGGATCGATCTTTCTCAATCCAAAATCGGATTGGAGAGGAATCTCGCAAATCATAATAGTTTTCGCTAAAATTTTCTTAGGCATTTTTGTTTCGCGATCGCAATTTCTTATTAGTCATTGGGCATTGGTTATTGGGGAAAAGGGGAAAGGGAAAAGAACTTTTGACAAAGGACAAGTGACAAAGGATAAAGAAGAACGAGATTTCCGCCCCAATAAGACTGGCACGATTCGATAGAATATAGTCTACAAGGAGTAATCGAGTTAAACGCTCGAACGAAAACGACCCAAGAGCGAATCAAAAAGACAGGAGAGAAAAATAGGCATGGGAAGAGTAGTCGGCATTGACCTGGGGACAACTAACTCCGTGGTAGCCGTCATGGAGGGTGGAAAGCCTCTCGTAATACCAAATTCGGAAGGAATGCGAACGACCCCTTCCGTAGTTGGCTTCACAAAAGATGGCGAATTAGTTGTGGGACAAATGGCGCGACGGCAAGCCGTTTTAAATCCCCAAAATACCTTTTTTGCGATCAAGCGCTTCATGGGTCGTCAATACGCAGAATTACAACCCGAATCCAAGCAAGTTCCCTATACCATCCGTCGGGATGAAATTGGGAATATTAAAATTCGCTGTCCGCGCTTGAAAAAAGAATTTGCTCCTGAAGAGATTTCAGCGATGATTCTGCGCAAACTGGCTGAAGAAGCCAGTCGCTACTTGGGCGAAGAAGTGACAGGGGCAGTAATTACCGTTCCCGCCTATTTTAACGACTCTCAACGACAAGCCACCAGAGACGCGGGACGCATCGCGGGATTAGAAGTCTTACGCATTATCAACGAACCAACCGCAGCATCGTTGGCGTATGGGTTAGACCAGCAGCAAAACAAGAAAATTCTAGTTTTTGACCTCGGCGGCGGAACATTTGATGTCTCGATTTTAGAGGTTGGAGATGGCGTGATCGAGGTGAGAGCGACCAGCGGCGATACCCAGCTAGGCGGCAATGATTTTGATAAACGAATTGTAGACTGGCTGGCAGAACAATTCCTCGAACAACATGGGGTGGATCTGCGCCGCAGCGATCGCCAAGCTCTACAACGCCTGATAGAAGCAGCAGAAAAGGCAAAAATCGAACTCTCTGGCGTTAGCATCACCGACATTAATTTACCCTTTATTACTGTCACTGAAGACGGACCTCAACACATCGAAACCCGATTGACTCGCGCCAAATTTGAAGAACTCTGCGGAGATTTAGTAAGTCGCTTGCGCCGTCCCCTCAAACGCGCCATTGCTGACGCGGGTTTAAGCCCAGTGCAGATCGACGAAGTTGTCTTGGTGGGCGGGGCAAGCCGCATGCCCATGGTACAAGCGCTAGTACGCAGCTTCATTGACAAAGAACCCAATCAAAACGTCAATCCCGACGAAGTTGTCGCCGTCGGTGCGGCGATTCAAGCAGGAATTCTACAAGGGGAAGTCAAAGATATTCTGTTGTTAGACGTAACTCCCCTCTCTTTGGGATTGGAAACCATCGGCGGCGTGATGAAAAAACTAATTCCGCGCAATACTACTATTCCCGTTCGTCGTTCCGACGTTTTCTCAACCTCTGAAAACAACCAAACCCAGGTAGAAATCCACATCCTTCAAGGAGAACGCGAAATGGCGACAGGAAATAAGTCGCTAGGACGATTCAAGCTAACTGGAATTCCACCTGCCCCCAGAGGAGTTCCCCAAATCCAAGTCTCCTTTGATATCGATGCCAACGGTATTCTGCAAGTTACTGCCCGCGATAAAACCACCGGACGCGAACAAAGCGTTACCATCCAAGGCGCTTCTACGCTAACCGAAGCAGAAGTCAATCGCATGATTCGAGAGGCTGCCCAGTTTGCCCAGCAGGACAGAGAGAAAAAAGAACGGGTAGACAAACGCAATAGCGCTAAATCTTTAGTCGATCGCGCTCAACGCCGCCTCAAAGAAGCTACCTTAGATTTTGGCACTCAATTCACCAATTCCTATCGCCGTCAAATCGAAGCTCTGAGTACGGAAATTCTCGATAGCTTAGAAAAAGACGACGATCGCAGGCTCGATAGAGCGCAAGCAGACCTTCAAGACGTTCTCTACGAACTGCAACGAGAAGTGCGACTGCAATACGAAAGCGAAGAAGATGAAGGTTTCTTCGGTTCCATTCGCAATATCTTTACTGGCGACAAAGAAGAAGACCTTCCCTATCCAACGAGACGTTCTTCTAGCTATCGCGACGATTACCGCGATTCTCACCAAGGCAATTATCGAAATAATTATCGAGATGACTACCAAGATGACTACCGAGATAACTATCGCTCTCACAATCCCAATTACGATGATTATGACAACAAGTACTACGATCGAGGAAGCTCCTCTCGCTCTCGCTCTCGCAACTCTTCTTCCGAGTCCGGTCGCTCTTACAATCGGGGTCGTTCTCGCAATCTTCCTTACGAAAATGATTGGGATGAAGATGATGACGATTGGTTTTAAGTCAGCGACCGCCGTCATAGAGCTGTGAGACGGCTGCGATCGAAGCGGCGAGAGCCAGTTACCAGTGACCAGTTACCAGGAAACAGTAACAGATAAACCAACAGTGGGTAACCAAATAACTAATAATTGAGATTAATAACTGGTAACTGATAATTAATCAATAGATGAGATGCGATACGTCGCGTCTCTCCCAATAACTGATAACTGATAACTGAATTAGTGATAACTGTCATATGCAACAACAATTGCGTAATTATTATGAAATTTTAGGGCTTTCTAGAGATGCTTCCGGAGAGGAAATTAAAAAAACATTTCGCAGATTGGCTCGACAGTATCATCCCGACGTTAATCCGGGAGATAAAATCGCAGAGGAAAAATTTAAGGATATTAATGAAGCATATGACATCCTCTCCGATGAAAATAAACGGGCAGATTACGATAAACTTCTTTTTGGAAAACCGAAGCGCAGGTTTGAGCGACCTAGAGTAGGGTTCAATCGTAATAGCAACGGAAGCAGCAGCAATTCTCGTCAGGCATTCGAGACCTGGAAAATCAGAGATTTCAGCCCAGGAACGACTAAAACGGCTAAAGTGGTCAGTCCCCCGCTTCGTCGGGATGTTGAGGCAAGATTGACTCTGCCCCTCGAAAAAGCTTATCGCGGCGGCAGAGAGCGCATTCGACTTGAAGACGGGCGATCGCTAGAAGTCGATATGCCCCCCGGCATAATGAATGGGCAAAAAATTCGACTCAAGGGTCAGGGAATTAACGGCGGCGATCTCTATCTTAAAATTACGGTCGCTCGCCATCCTTTCTTTGAGGTACAAGGGTCGGATATTTATTGTCAGATCCCGGTGACACCTAGCGAAGCAATTGTCGGAGGGGCTGTAGAAGTTCCAACCATCGACGGTCTCGTCAAAATGATCGTTCCCAAGGGAGTTAGAGCGGGTCAGCGCCTGCGCCTTGCCAATAAAGGCTATCCTGACGGTCAAGGCAGCAGGGGCGATCAGTTAGTAGAAATTCAGATCGTTATTCCTCCCGAACCAAGCGAGCAAGAGTTGGAACTATACAAACAATTGAGGCAGGTGGAAAAGTTTAATCCTCGTCGCAATTCGATCGCTTGAGCTAATAACTATCGGTCTTTGTCTTAAACAGATTCGAACTAGATAAGGCTTTCAGTCCATTTTAATGGACTTATGTTCTTAGCCAAGAAATTGATTTCTTGGCGAGATTTTAATGTTGACTGGATATGGTGCAAGGTATAAGTCTTCGATAGATGGAGCGAATCCTGATGCATAAGCTCTTGTCACATAAAATAATTTTGTCAAGTTATTGAAATAATTGTTTATATAAAGCTATAATTCTTTACATAGAGAAAAACAAAGGAATAACAAAAATATGACATCTCGCGGATATACCACAGAAGAAGGAAATCGATTAAATAACTTTGCCATCGAACCTACAATGTACGTAGATGAAACCCCCAAAACTGGCTTTACTCAGCATGCAGAGCAACTCAACGGTCGCTTGGCAATGATTGGGTTCATCTCCCTGTTAGCTCTCGAAGTCCTTACGGGACAGGGATTAATTGGTTGGTTGACTAGCCTGTAAACATCGCATCAAACTTTTAGTTCGTTTCAATCGAGTCCTAGTTCGAGCGACTGGGACTTTTTGTTCGTTGGTGCGATTGACAAAACGGCAGTCAGGCGAGTAAATCTTCTTCTGCCTGAAATTCCGAGTACGTTAGAATCAAATTTAGAAGACTATTAATTCCTGCACGTTATTAAATTGTATTTTTTCCCCATTGACACGTACTAACTAACCACAAACGCCAAACGAGATGACTTCACAAATTAAAGCAGTTCAAACTGCATACTATAGCGATGTATCCTATCGAACTCCCCCGCCAGATTTAGAATCTCTGTTGCTCAAAGAGCGCATCGTCTATTTGGGAATGCCGCTGTTTTCTTCAGACGATGTCAAACAGCAAGTTGGCATTGATGTCACTCAGTTAATTATTGCTCAACTACTTTTCCTACAATTCGACGATGCAGAAAAGCCGATCTACTTCTACATTAACTCTACCGGAACCTCGTGGTACACCGGAGACGCGATCGGCTATGAAACGGAAGCTTTTGCAATCTGCGACACGATCGCTTACATCAAACCTCCCGTTCATACTATTTGTATCGGTCAGGCAATGGGAACGGCAGCCATGATCCTCTCGGCAGGAACCAAAGGTTGTCGCGCTAGCCTTCCCCACGCTACTATCGTTCTCAACCAAAGCCGAACAGGAGCGCAAGGTCAAGCGACAGACATTCAAATCCGAGCCAAAGAGGTAATCTCCAATAAGAGAACCATGCTGGAGATTCTCTCCAAGAATACGGGTCAACCAATCGAGAAAATCGCCAAGGATATGGATCGTACTTTCTACATGACCCCTCAACAAGCCAAAGAATATGGACTGATCGATCGCGTCTTAGAAAGTCGCAAAGAACTGCCCAAACCTTTAACGAGTGTCAGTTAATTGTTGTTAACCTTTAAATACAAAATACGAGTAAATTGCTATGCCCATTGGTGTTCCTAGTGTGCCTTATCGCCTTCCTGGCAGTCAGTTCGAGCGTTGGATCGATATTTACACTCGCCTGAGTCAGGAACGCATTATTTTCCTCGGTCAAGAGGTGACAGACGGACTCGCTAATCGCATCGTGGCTTTTCTGTTGTATTTGGACTCCGACGATTCGAGCAAGCCGATCTACATGTACATTAACTCTCCAGGCGGTTCCGTCACAGCTGGCATGGCGATTTATGATACCATGCAATACATTAAAGCAGATGTTATTACTATCTGCGTTGGTTTAGCTGCTTCGATGGGAGCTTTCTTGCTAGCAGCAGGCACGCCCGGAAAACGTCTAGCTCTTCCTCACTCCCGGATCATGATTCACCAACCTCTAGGAGGAACCGGACGCAGACAAGCAACAGATATCGAGATCGAGGCAAAAGAAATTATCCGAATTCGTCGTCAGTTAAATGAAATCCTGGCGCAACGGACGGGTCAACCAATCGAAAGAATTGAGAAAGATACCGATCGCGATTATTTCATGTCTGCTGAAGAAGCCAAAGAGTACGGTCTCATCGATAGGGTAATCGAAGAAACCAAAAAGTGATCGTCTTGCACGCGAGCTAGCGAGCGAGTGGATCCCACGCCTCAATCCGTGGGATTTTTTCTGAGAATTAGTAACTTTTGCCACGATTTTCTCCTGCGGATCGAGTCTCGCTCATCCGTACCGCTCTCTAAACGCTATCAATACTAGGTATATCTTGCGAACGATAGACTTGCCCGCGTTGCAAAACCTGATATTGACGCAAAAGCTCATGTTTTTTCTGAAGATTGTACCGCTGACCGACTAGGGTTGCCCTTAACATTTTTTGTTTTTCGAGTTCGTAGGCAAGTTCTTGTTCTAGCGTCAGCCGCTCGCGCTGACTAGCTCTATTAAGTCTCTCTTGTAATTCTCTAATCGTCTGCTCCTGCATGACCAATTCTTCTTCTTGGTCATTAACCAAAGACTGTAACTGTTCCCAGTTGTATTGAAAATCGAGCGCAATTTGCTCCAACTCATGGATAGAGGTATTTCCTAACTCTATAGAGGGAGTATAGCCATCGTCGAGCGAAAACTCGTTCGATGCTATCGACCAAGAGGGGGGCAGCCTATCCTCCCGAACTTCTGGATAGTTATTATTTGAGGCTGACTCCTGCTTGCTCTCTGGAGCAAAATAGTAGTAGCTATAGGGTTCGCGATCGGGAATAACGCCATTGACGACGATTCCTAGAACGTTCTGACCCGATTGTTCTAAAATTTCTTTAGCAAAAATGGCACTGTCTCGCTCGACGACACCAGGCTTAACGACTAATAACATTCCATCAGCCATGCGGCTCAGAATCGGAGCGTCGGCAGCCAGGTTTAGAGAAGGAGTGTCAATGATAACGAAATCGTATTTTCTAGTAAATTCTCGCAGTAATAAAGTCATCCGTTGAGAATCTAAAATTGTTGCCGGACTGGGAGGAATTACGCCAGAACTGAGAATATCTAGATTGGGAATGACTGCTTGTTTGAGCGCCTTACTAAGAGTGATTTGCTCGACTAAAAGATTGCTCAACCCCACATTGGGATAAAGTTCCCAGATCCGATGTTGAATTGGATGGTGCAAGTTTGCATCTACCAACAAGACTTTGTGCCTCACCTGCGCCATAGCAGCCGCTAAATTAGCAGCTACAGTGGATTTTCCCTCTTTAGAAACCGAACTGGTTACGACAATAATTTTTTGTTGGCGATCGGAACTGAGAAACTTGAGATTGGACTGAAGCATCCGATAGGATTCGCTAATCGGCGAATCGGGAGTATTTTGAACCACGAGCGTCGGAATGGGCAGTTCTGAGTTTTCATCCAAACGAGCAAATTTCTTTTGGCGATCGAGCGATGGAACGATCCCTAGCAGCGGATAGCCAAACAATTGCTTGATTTCTTTGACTGTCTTGAGGGTTCGGTCTTTTCTTTCTAGCACTAAGACGGTAGTGGTAGATAGGAAAGCACCTAAGATCGTCCCTAAAGCCAAAACCTTAAGCGGCTGGCTCAATTGCGGCTTTTCAGGAACGATTGCCCCTTCAACAATTGAGACGTTAGTCGAATCTTTCTGAGCAGCTAGCTGAGCTTCTTGGATTTTTTGAAATAAGCTTGTATAAGTCGTTCGGGCAGTTTCCAGTTGTCTCTCTAGGACTCGCTGCTTTTGTTCCAATTTCGGGAGCAAATTCGCTCTTTGTTGGTACGCAGCCCTAGAATTGTATTGAGAAAGCAATTGTTGCGCTAGGTCGAGGCGTTCCTTCTCGATTTGGATGTAATCTTCCATCAAGTTTTGAGTTTGGCGATCGCGGTTATTTTCGAGCAGTCCGTCGGGAATACGCGCCTCAGAACCTAGTGTTTTTCGGATTTGTCGTTGCAAGTTGTCTCTGATTTCTGTTTGCTTTTCCTTCAAGGTCACGACTATAGGATGGGACTCTTGGTAACGACTTCTTTCATTGGCTAGGTCTTGTTCTACCTGTTCGAGGTCTTTGAAGATGGCTTGTATGGCAGGAGACTTGCTGAGAATTTGCGCGGCAATGGCTTGCTCGAAGCTTAGCCCCAGTTGCTTGCGCCATGCCTTGACTTGTGCTTCAACTCCCTCAAATCGCGCCTTAGTGGTAGCAATGTCGTTGTCTAAAATTTTTATTTTTTCGACGGCTGACTTAGATTCTTCCGCTAAATCTACGATTTTGTTTTGCAGTTTAAATTGACGCAGCGCGATTTCGGCTTGGCGCAGCGCGGCTTCTGCTTTGGGCAACTGGTTGGCAATAGATTTGCGCGCTGCTTGGGCTTCATCCCGTTTGTTGAGAATATCGATTTCTCTATAAAACTGGATCAGTTGGTTGACTACGGCAGCAGCTAGCTTGGGATCGGAACTCGTATAAACAACCTTCAAGACATCCGTTCCGCCGATGATTTTAACCTCTAACTTCTTCTTGAAGTCTTTTGGCTTGAGAGGCTTACCCTCTTCATCTTTGAGATTGAGAGCATCGATTGTCTTTTGCAGAAGCGGCGTGGAAGTTAGGATCTCTATTTGAGTATTTAAAGGATTTTGGGTGGAAACGAGCGGTTTGAGTTGTCCGATCTCGTTTCCCAATCCCATTAGCATCGTACTGCGATCTTCTTTGAATAACAGCTTTCCTTCAGCTTGATAAGAGGGTTTGAGCAGAGTTATCGAAAGGGCAGATAGACCAATGGCTGCCAGAAAAACGCCGACCATTGGCACCCATCGTCGTTTCAGGGCGATTAGGTACTTACCAAAGTCTAAATCCAACAATTCTCTATCTTCCATAAACTCTCGTGTAGTATTTTATTAATCTGATATATTTATTTTCTAGCAGCGGCATGTTTATTTACTGACATAGGCTTGTTGCAAGCGAGGTGTCGCGATTAGACGATAAAGCTGCTCCAAACTGTGCCAGTAATTTTTGATATCAAACCTAGCCGCCATAGTTCTGGCGGTTTTTCCTAAAGCCAGTCGCAGCGGTTCGTCTTCGATCGCCAATTTCATGGCATTAGAAAGCTGCTGGATATTTCCCGGCGTTACTAGCAGACCATTCTCGCCACAGACAACTAGCTCGGCAATTCCTCCTACAGGCGTGGCTATAATCGGTAAACCCCAACCCATCGCTTCTAGGATTGCCATCGGTAAGGCTTCATGATATGAAGGTAAAACAAAAATATCCGCTTCGCTCATAAGCGCATTGCGTTGCTCTGGAGAAATCCAGCCCAACAAAACAACTCTCTCGGCAAGGCTGAACTTCTCGACTAACCTATATCCTCTCTCTAAGTCTCCATCGCCTGCCAAAATCAATTTGGCTTTTTGCTGCTGGAGATCCGGTAAATTGGCAAAGGCTTCGATTAAATCGAAAGCTCCTTTGCGCTGACCTACTCGTCCCAAAAAGACAAGATTGACGGATGAGCGATTGACTCGTTCTGGAACTTGAGAGGGTAACTCGACGGGATTGGGAAGGACAAAAACGCGATCGCGCGGTAACTGAAGACTGCGAATATATAGTTCGCGATCGGTTTTAGATAAAGCAATTAATCCTTTACATTGACGAAATGCCAATCTGATTAATTGCTGAATCCATTTAGGAAGAGTCGAGAAAAATGAATGGAATTCAGCTCCGTGGGCATGCATTAAGATCGGGTTCTTAAACCACGAGGCAACAAAAATAACAATCGTTTTTCGGAGGACGCTACCGCGTTCTGAAAAATGGACATGCAGTAAATCTATGTCTTTTTTTGATAGGAGCAATATTAAAGCGAGCAAAGCTTTGATAAAGACTCGAACGCGATAAAAGGTTGACCCTTCATCATGAGTTGTAATATGCCGAATCTCAAATTCGGGAAGACTATAGTTTAAGATTAGTTTTTCGACAGAAGCAATGCCACCTTTTTGGTTGAGGTTAGACCCCATCATGACTACTTGATATTTTAATGAGTCCATCTCGTCAAACGGCAGTTTTCATGTTTTGCAAATAATATATCAGAACCTTAGAGTGGCAATAAATTTGTTGCGATTCCAGTCCTCGAAAAATGTTGTCGTATTCTGACAGTTTTGTTTTAGTTATGTTAGACAAAGTGTAAATTTTAAGAATATCATCGCTTTATAAATCTAACTCTAAAATCAGATCTCCTGAATTCACAGCATTTAAAATATAAACTAAAAATAATCGCAAATTAATTAATGTTTTTATAAAATTGAAAATCAACAATATTCCTTTTATTGCTGAATTTTTAGGCAACAATTAAAAATATAAAACTCATAAAAATAGCTGCCATAGTCTTAATGGAATCAAGCTATGACAGAGCCTTAAAGCGATCGCGAGTGGCAAAGTAAATTCAGAATAAACCACCGACCGAGCCTGGCTGAGCCAGGAGCGCACCGCACGCAGGGAAAAATACAGAGCTATTGAAGCGATAAGCGTAAAGATCTTCTTGCTGCGAGCCAATAAAATCTTTCAACGGTTTGACGCTAGCGCTTGGCGATAAATCTCAACCGTTTGAGCGGCGATGGTTGACCAATTCAAATCTTCCTGACAGCGAGCCAAGGCTGCTGCTTGCATTTGCGCTTGCAGTTGGCGATCGCTCAATAGGCGAACGATCGCGTCGGCTAGAGCGGGAACGTCGCGAGGCGGTACGAGCAGTCCGTCTCGTTCGTGTCGAACTACCTCGCCGATTCCTCCCACATCAGAGGCAATAATTGGCGTTCCCATACCGTAAGCTAGAGCAGCAACCCCGCTTTGAGAGGCTTCAACGTAGGGTAAAACAACAACGGTGCTGCTTTGAAACAAAGCTATGACCTCTTCAATGGGAATGAAATCATTGATAATTTGATAGTGTCGCTCGTCCCAGCCGTTGGGAAAATATTGTCTGAGATTTTCGCCCCGTCCCGCGATAATCAACTTAACTTCGGGAATTTTATCGACGATTAGAGGCATTGCCTTGAGTAGATAAGATAAACCTTTGTAAGGCCAAATCCTTCCGAAAAACAGTAGCGTATATGGCTCGCGGGGGAAGTGTATCTTACCGACACGTCGCTGATAAAGGCTACCTAGTTCTCCATGGGGCAACACGTTAATTCGCCGCTTGGACTTGGGAAATCGTTCGCTTAAGGCTTTCTTAAGAGAATCGGCATGAACGATAAACTGTTGGGAGCGATTAATAACGATTTGGCGAGTATAATCCGAACCCGGTACGCGATCGCGATCGCCAGGGTGTCGCACGACATCATGAATAGTCGTCACCAATGGCGGCACTCGATGGTACAAAAGCGTTAGATCGAACCAGGGATCGTTCGTTTCCTGTAGATGCAAAACATCGGGCTGTACTTGGCGAACGATCCGCATCATCTCCCTCATTGCCAAAACATTACGCGGATCGCGGATGCGAGGTTTTTTAAAGCTACGAAAGGCGATCCTCGAATCGAGAACGTTTTTACAGCTTGCTGAGATTTTCTCCGGGTGAATTAGGGTTAGATCGACATACTGGCACAACCCATTGGCTAATTCAACCGTGTAATCCTCAAAACAAAAATGCAGCAGAGCAACTTTCAGCATTGGTATCGCCGGACGGGTTTTGTTTTTAGTTTTTCAAATCTTACGTCAATTCGTCAGTTATTATTACCTATCGAGGTTTCGCGGTTGTCAAAAAGTTCTGTCTTTCGCTAGAAGCCAATGATACGAGCGCCAGTCTATGTTGGTTAATAGTTATTCTTATTTTTAGTTAATTTTTTATCATAACCGAATCCAGATTGCGATTTCTATAAGGAGCAAGTCAACATAGCTCGATAGTTTTTCAAGTGATTTTGGAACCCGACATCGAGTAAGCTTGTCATTCATTTACGGCGAGCGCAGATTGCTTGCCTTGTTATTCAAAAACTTTCAATAAATTGATACAGGAGAAACCATGAAATTGACGCTTCCAATTCGTTTAGCAACTTTAGCAACCCTCGCATTAACAAGTATCTTTCCTTTGGATTCCGCTAAATCGGCAGTCTCCTTCGACGAACGAGTTATGGACCAAAGTCAAGTGATTGCCGTTGCCAGACCCTATGGCAACAATAAATACGACTTGCTCGTGATCGAGCAAATTCCAGGCAAAAAACAGTGCTGGAGCGAAAGCGGTGCCAATCCAGTCGTAGTAGAACCCCTATTGTTAAAATTTGACTTTACCGGGCATTGTCGGCGCGCTACCGATAGTAACGGCTATTCCATTCGGATTGACGGTCGAGACTACGGCTTGAATTATCTCTTGAGCGTCGTTCCTCGCAATAGCGAACTTTTCTTAGTCGGAACGCCTAGAACGGGCGGATCAGAAATTGTCGTCGCTAGAACGAGGGGTCTGAGTCAGGGATTTCTTAAGTTCGTTCTCGAACCGGGCTGGCAATTTTCAAAAAGAGCCTTTGATGGCAAAGAACTCGGTCACTTCTATTTCAGCGGCAATGGAGAAGCAATTGTAGCGGCTGGCGGTTCTTTACCTCCCAATCATACTCCCGCCCCAGCGATCGCTTTCACAGACATCGGCAACGACATCTACAAAGCTGAGATCGAACAAGCAGTAGCCAAAGGATTTATCGCTGGTTTTAAGGAAGATAGTACTTTCCGTCCCGAAGTTGCCCTTACCAGAGAGCAATTGGTTTCGATGATTGTCGATGCTCTCAAAACCGTACCCGAAACCAAGGTGAGCGTTGCCGACCGAATTTCTGAGAACCCTTATACTGATGTAGATGGTTCGCGCTGGAGTGCTGCCAAGATTCAATGGGCAAAGAAAAATCAGATCGTTAGCGGCTATCCCGACGGGACGTTTAAACCGACTAAAGAAGTGACTAGAGCCGAGTTAGTAGCCGTGTTGCAGAAGGCAGCAAAATATGCCCAAACTCAGCGCGGTTCGTCAGCACAATTGCCAGCTAAGGAGACGCCAAAAACTTTCTCCGATACAGCCGGACACTGGGCTGAAACCTTGGTCAGCCAAATGTCAGCTTATTGCCAAGTTGCTTCTCCAGTTAACGAAAAGGGCACTGCCTTTGCTCCTAACGCTCCCGCCTTTCGTAACTACGCAGCAGCAGCCACTTTGCGAATGCTTAACTGTGTCAATTCAAATCCCCAGCAACCGACCAACTGAATGAAAACGGTGTAGGCAAACGGAATTAATAGGCTACTAGACCGCGCCTTTAATGTGAAGAATTGATAAAGATCGCGCGAATTGTTTGTTACCCAGATGACAACTTTCCTGTGCCTATTGTTATCTTATGCTAAGGTGATTTATCACTCTGTTAGTTCTGATTGTCTCGCGATCGACGTTGTTTATGGAGCAAACTATGGTTCAGTCCAAAGAAGTTTCTCTGCTCACCTCCGTAACGCAAACGGGAGTAGCAGCGACCGAAATCCGTCCCTGGGGATCTTTTACGACCCTCGAAGAAGGAATTGGCTATAAGATTAAACGTATTGAAGTCAATCCGGGACATCGCTTAAGCTTACAGATGCATCATCACCGTAGCGAACACTGGATCGTTGTCTCCGGTACGGCTAGGGTAATTTGTGGAGATAAAGAAGAAATTTTAGGCGCCAATCAATCTACCTACGTCCCTCAATGTACTCCACACCGTCTGGAGAATCCAGGCGTAATTAAGCTAATTCTCATCGAAGTTCAAAACGGAGAATACTTGGGAGAAGACGACATCATTCGCTTCCAAGATGACTATGCTCGCAAGTAGAGAGATAGAGAAGCAAGGGAAGATAGGAGGAAACTAACCACTGTACGGGCGGGTTTTTGACAGTAACTGTAGGTAAGTCTCTAGCGTTTTTCGATAAACTCGTCCCTACTAACAGGTTGTCTAAAAAGTATAGAATGTCGAAGATACTCCGCCAATTGAGCGGCGGAGGTGGCTTCGACTCTGTCATGTTGAGCGTAGCGATAGTCATCCAAAATTAAATAGAATAACTGGTAACTGGTAACTGATAACTAATCACCGATAAATGATCCATCTCACTCAAGCTGCTGCCAATGAAATCAGGCGCTTGCAAGCAAGTCGTCAAAAAATTGGCAGCTACTTTCGTCTAGGCGTGCAAACGGGCGGATGTTCCGGCTTATACTATATACTAGACTTCTGCGACACGCCCCATAGCGGCGATCGCACCTACGAAAGTCAAAGCATCTCTATCCTAGTCGATGAGAAAAGCGATTCCTACCTCAAAGATCTCAAGCTAGACTTCGCCGAAGACTTGATGGGAGGTAGCTTTCGCTTTCAAAATCCCAATGCAGCTTCGACTTGCGGTTGTGCTTTGTCCTTCTCTTGCGCTGTCTAGGAAGCCGCGTAATGCATATTTTAATAAAAATGGTTGACACAACTGCTCTAATGTCGGTAGGATGGAAATTTGTCAACCATTTTCATTTTGACTGGGAGTTTGTTCTAACTTTTATCGAGTAACTCATGCCCACTATTCAGCAGCTTATTCGCAGCGAACGAGCTAAATTTAACAAAAAAACCAAATCTCCGGCGCTCAAGCAATGCCCGCAGCGTCGAGGCGTTTGTACCAGAGTATTCACGACCACGCCGAAAAAACCCAACTCCGCTTTGAGAAAAGTAGCAAGGGTTCGCTTGACTTCAGGGTTTGAAGTAACAGCATATATTCCCGGCATCGGTCATAATTTACAAGAACATTCCGTAGTTCTCATTCGCGGCGGTCGCGTTAAAGACTTGCCCGGTGTCAGATATCATATCATTCGCGGAACTTTGGATGCGACAGGGGTTAAAGATCGCAAGCAAGGTCGTTCAAAATACGGAACTAAGCGTCCAAAATCTGCTTAGTTAATTTCTTCTAATCCTAGTCGAGTCGTCTAATTTTTAATTAGACAATATAATTAGCTCAGCCTTAAGCAATCTTGTTTTAAGACAAGATTAATGCTTGGAGGCAAAATTAGTTTGTTTACCTCAAAAACTAGCTTCCTAATATTTCTAAACAATACGAGGATAAAGAGTAGCAATGTCTCGTCGATCTAGTCACAAAAGACGCACCATCCCCCCCGATCCCGTATACAATAGCCGTCTTGTTAATATGACAATTCGGCGCGTCATGAAAAGCGGTAAAAAATCGCTGGCTTCTAGCATCGTATACGATGCCCTAAAAACAATAGGAGAACGAACGAGTAGCGATCCCATAGAATTATTTGAGAAAGCGATTAAAAATCTAACTCCGCTAGTGGAAGTCAAGGCGCGTCGCGTTGGAGGTGCAACCTATCAAGTCCCAATGGAAGTGCGTCCGGAACGGGGAACAACCCTAGCCTTGCGCTGGCTGATTAATTATTCTCGCAACAGAGGCGGTAAGACGATGGCAAGCAAACTTGCCAATGAAATTATGGATGCCGCCAACGAAACCGGGGGAGCTATTAAAAAACGAGAAGAAACTCATCGGATGGCTGAGGCAAATAAAGCATTTGCTCATTACAGATACTAAAATCTGCCTAATCTAGTTCTAAAAATAGGAGGTACGGTCACCTCCTCTACGACGTTGAATAATTTCAACAAAGAAAAGTATAGAATTGTAAAGGGTGTAAACAAATCCTAACGATACGATTAATATTTGCTGGGCAAGACAAAGGAGGTAGCTGTGGCACGTAGCATCCCGCTGGAGAGAGTGCGCAATATAGGTATCGCAGCGCATATAGATGCGGGCAAGACAACAACAACTGAACGAATTCTCTTTTATACGGGAGTCGCTCATAAATTGGGCGAAGTCCACGAAGGGACTGCTATTACTGACTGGATGGAGCAGGAACGGGAGCGCGGCATCACCATCACTGCTGCCGCCATCAGTACGAGCTGGAAAGACCACCGGGTTAATATTATCGATACGCCCGGTCACGTGGACTTTACTATCGAAGTCGAACGCTCCATGCGAGTGTTAGACGGTGTAATTGCCGTATTCTGTTCGGTGGGAGGTGTCCAGCCCCAATCTGAAACTGTATGGCGGCAAGCAGACCGCTATCAAGTGCCTCGGATTGCATTCGTCAACAAAATGGATCGCACCGGAGCGAACTTCTTTAAAGTATACGAGCAGATGCGCGATCGCCTGAGAGCGAACGCCGTCCCCATTCAAATTCCCATCGGCGCAGAAAGCGATTTCCAGGGAATTGTCGATCTCGTGCAGATGAATGCCAGAATCTACAAAGACGACCTCGGTAAGAACTATGAAGATACCGAGATCCCTGAAAATATGAAAGAGCTGGCAGAAGAATATCGCACTAAGCTGATCGAAGCGGTAGCAGAAACCGACGAAGCGCTGATTGAAAAGTATTTAGAAGGCGAAGAACTAACCGTCGAAGAAATCAAGAGAGGGTTGCGCCAAGGGACGATTGCCGGCTCGATCGTACCGATGTTATGCGGTTCCGCCTTTAAGAACAAAGGCGTTCAGTTGCTACTCGACGCAGTAGTCGATTATCTGCCATCTCCCACAGAAGTTGCTGCTATTAAGGGCGTTCTGCCAGATGGAACCGAAGCAGTCAGAAAGGCTGACGATAACGAACCTTTCTCGGCACTGGCTTTCAAGATAGCTGCTGACCCCTTCGGACGTTTAACCTTCTTGCGAGTATATTCTGGAGTCTTGCAAAAAGGCAGTTACGTCTACAACTCCACCAAACAACAAAAAGAGCGAATTTCTCGCCTAGTCGTCCTCAAATCCAACGAGCGGATTGAAGTTGAAGAACTGCGCGCGGGCGATCTCGGTGCGGCTATTGGTTTGAAGAACACAACCACGGGAGATACCCTCTGCGACGAGGCAAATCCCATCATTTTAGAATCGCTCTTTATTCCCGAACCCGTTATCTCGGTAGCAGTAGAGCCAAAAACCAAGCAAGACATGGATAAGCTCTCTAAGGCTCTTCAGGCGCTAGCTGACGAAGATCCGACTTTCCGCGTCAGCGTCGATCGAGAGACAAACCAAACCATCATTGCTGGAATGGGCGAGTTGCACTTAGAGATTCTCGTTGACAGAATGCTGCGGGAGTATAAAGTAGAAGCGAATGTGGGTCAACCTCAAGTGGCTTACCGCGAGACTATCCGCAAGCCTGCCAAAGCCGAAGGTAAATACATCAAGCAGAGCGGCGGTAAAGGTCAATACGGTCACGCTGTAATCGAAGTCGAACCAGGCGAACCGGCGAGCGGATTCGAGTTTGTCTCCAAGATCGTTGGGGGGGCAATCCCCAAAGAATACATACCAGCCGTTGAGAACGGAGTCAGAGAAGCTTGTGAATCGGGAATTGTTGCTGGCTATCCTCTAATTGACATTAAAGTTACTTTAGTAGATGGCTCCTATCACGAAGTTGACTCTAATGAAATGGCATTTAAGATTGCAGGTTCGATGGCAATTCGAGATGCAGTCATGAAATCATCTCCAGTAATTTTAGAGCCGATGATGAAGGTCGAGGTAGAAGTACCAGAAGACTTTTTAGGAGATGTTATGGGCGATCTCAACTCTCGTCGCGGCAACATTGAAGGTATGAACTCCGAAGCTGGCTTAGCCAAGGTTACTGCTAAAGTTCCTCTGGCAGAAATGTTTGGCTACGCGACCGATATCCGGTCAAAAACTCAAGGTCGAGGTATCTTCTCAATGGAGTTCAGTCATTACGAAGAAGTACCTCGCAACGTCGCTGAGACGATTATTGCGAAAAACAAAGGGAACGCCTAACAGTGACCAGTAACCAGTGACCAGTTGCTTTTTTGTAGGTCACTGGTAAAACCTGATAACTGATAATGTGAAGCGGAATCAAAAAAGGAACGATAATTCATGGCACGCGCAAAATTTGAACGAACTAAACCCCACGTAAACATTGGTACTATCGGTCACGTAGACCACGGTAAGACGACCTTAACGGCAGCAATTACAATGACTTTAGCTGCACAGGGTAAGGCAAAAGCCAGAAAATACGACGAAATTGATGCGGCTCCCGAAGAAAAAGCTCGGGGCATCACGATCAATACCGCTCACGTGGAGTACGAAACCGAAAATCGTCACTACGCTCACGTAGATTGCCCCGGACATGCTGACTATGTGAAGAACATGATCACGGGAGCCGCTCAGATGGATGGTGCTATTCTAGTCGTGTCTGCGGCTGATGGTCCTATGCCCCAAACTCGCGAGCACATCCTCCTGGCAAGACAGGTAGGCGTACCTAACCTCGTTGTTTTCCTAAACAAGAAAGATATGGTCGATGACGAGGAACTGTTGGAACTCGTCGAGCTTGAGGTAAGAGAGCTTCTGAGCCAATATGGTTTTAATGGGGATGAAATTCCAATCGTAGCTGGCTCTGCCCTCCAGGCACTCGAAGCCATGGTTGCTAATCCCAAAATTCAGAAAGGGGAAAATGAGTGGGTTGACCAAATCTATAAACTCATGGAAGCGGTAGACAATTATATTCCCACGCCAGAACGCGAAGTCGATAAACCCTTCTTGATGGCAGTAGAAGATGTGTTCTCAATCTCTGGTCGCGGTACCGTAGCAACCGGAAGAATCGAGCGCGGCAGAATTAAGGTCGGTGAAACCGTTGAATTAGTGGGAATTAAGGATACTCGCAGCACTACGGTGACTGGGGTAGAAATGTTCCAGAAAACTCTCGATGAAGGTATAGCTGGAGACAACGTTGGTCTGCTACTTCGCGGTCTTAAGAAAGAAGAAGTCGAACGGGGAATGGTACTCGCCAAACCAGGTTCGATCACCCCTCACACGCAATTTGAGGGAGAGGTTTACGTTCTGACTAAGGAAGAAGGCGGTCGTCACACCCCGTTCTTCAAGAACTATCGCCCTCAGTTCTATGTGCGTACGACCGACGTAACCGGAACGATTAAAGACTACACCGCAGACGATGGCAGCGCAGTAGAAATGGTCATGCCTGGCGATCGCATCAAAATGACGGTCGAACTGATTAACCCGATCGCGATCGAACAAGGAATGCGTTTCGCCATTCGCGAAGGCGGACGCACCATCGGCGCTGGAGTCGTATCGAAAATCCTTAAGTAGAACAACTTACTTAAAGCAGTCGGAGCAGATAAGTGTCGAAAAGTCAAATACTTTGTCTGCTCCATTACTATCTTGAAACGGTTATTTGTCGCAAATAAACAAATGACAAATGACAAACCATTAACAGAACCTTGACAATTTAAAGAAAGAAAATGGCAACCCTTCAACAACAAAAAATTCGCATTCGTTTGAAAGCTTTTGACCGTCGCCTGCTCGATACCTCCTGTGAAAAGATAGTAGACACGGCAAATAGAACCAACGCTACAGCAATCGGTCCAATTCCTTTGCCAACCAAGCGCAGAATCTATTGCGTCCTGCGATCGCCTCATGTTGATAAAGACTCGCGCGAACACTTTGAAACTCGTACTCATCGTCGAATCATTGATATTTATCAGCCTTCTTCAAAAACGATCGATGCTTTGATGAAGCTAGATTTGCCCGCGGGAGTTGATATTGAAGTGAAATTGTAAGGAGTTAGTAGCGAGTAGTTAGTAGAAGATGTTAGTTGGTTCTTACCAACCATAACTAATAGCTACTAACTGTTTGCTAGCTCGGCATGACTACATCAGATCCTGTTTGAATACGCGAATGGTATCCGGTTGCTAGAGCTGGGGATCTAGTTGGTATTATTTGTCAGTACGATAAGTTAAAAGTCAAGAAATCCAGATAACTTAAATCAGATTCGCTTGATTTTTCTGTCAAACTCGCTACAATTTACATAAAATATTAGCAGTACAAGATGGTTCAATAGCCATCCTAAAACTAGCTAAACTAAAACAATAATTAAGTCAAAAGATGCCGCCACAATCGTCTGCCAGTAATTCCCGAATAGGTTAGCTTAATTAGATTCCAACAGAATCATTAATCGGACACAGGTCGTAGGGATTATCAACAATGGATTGCCGCCACATTCGATTTTGCGCTCAAAGATCGGCGATCGATCTTTATCAGTTACAAGAATTATTTAACCTAGCCGCATTTTGGGCGCGCGAGCGAAAAATAGAAGATCTAGAAATTGCAATTAACAATAGCAATCCAGTTGTCACCGTTTGGGATGCAAATCGCACCATCGGTTTTGCCAGAGCTACATCCGATGGCATCTATCGCGCTACGATTTGGGATGTCGTCATTCACCCAGATTATCGGGGACTAGGATTGGGACGCAAGCTGGTAGAGACCGTATTAAGTCATCCTTTGCTTAATCGCGTTGAGAAAGTTTATTTGATGACCACTCATCAACAAAGCTTCTACGAACGGATAGGCTTTCAGGAAAATAGGACAACCACTATGGTGTTACACAACTTTCCAAGCGCTAGTCCCCTACCTATTCCAGAACTATGGGAAGCCGACACCGTAACCGTGTAATCTTTTGAGCAGTTGCTTGTGAAGAAGATATCTCTAAAACCTCTAACTTTCCTCCCATTGCCTCTAATAAGGTTTGAGCAACCCACAATTTCATTCCTGAGGACATTTGAAGATTTTGAGCCAAGAAGCTAGTTTCTTCCAAATTAGGTTGTGGCATCGATGGGGTTTCTGATGTAGATTGGAATAAATCGATTGGTTCGCACCAAATATTGACGGGACAATCGAGATCGACACAACCTGCAAGTTTTTCTGTGGACGCGCGTTCGGCAATCGCTACAACTCGAATCCTACCTTCTTTGAGGTAGCTAATGCTGGTATCTACGAGATTAACAAGTATTTGTACAAGGCGCTGGTAGTCTGCCATTACGCGAAGATTTGGCGGCGGCGAGACAATTTCTAGATCGAGTCTGCGATTCTTAGCTTGTAAGTAGGTGAACTGATGTAACTCTAAAAAGACTTGAGTTAAGTAAACGGGTTGAATTTCTAGCTCGATCGCGCCACAGTCTATCTTAGAAACTTCGATCAGTTCGTCGAGAAGTTTGAGAAATTGTTGGGCAGATTGATAGGACTGCGCGAGAAAATCTCTCTCTTCTTGAGGATTATCGCACAAATTAGACAAAATTATCTGATGCAAACCAATCAAACTGCTTAGAGGCGATCGCAACTCGTGCGCCGTTCTCGCCAAAAAACCACTTTTAAATTGACCGAGCTGGGTTGCCATGAGATAAGCTAACTTAGTTTGCTTTAATTCTTCTTTGAGCGCCTCTATCTCATTCATAAATTGCTGCTATTCACAATTCTATATTTAGAATTTGTACGCTTCCCCGACGTAAAATTTTCCACTCTTTTCTTGTCCATTTTGCCACTGTAGACGGAAGACCGCTTCCCTGTTTTTTGTCGTTTAACTCGGCACAATCGAGGGTTAAAACGTCAGGAAAAGCATTTTCTATGGCACTCATCGTTTCTAAAGGCGGCTCTCCTGAAAAATTAGCGCTGGTCGTTGCTAGCGGTCCGGTTTGGGCTAGAATGGCGCGAGCGATCCTGCTATCGGGAACGCGGATGCCAATCGTTGTTGGATCGGTGGGATTCATTGCCGTGGGGACGCGCTCGGAAGCAGGCAAGACTAATGTTAATGCTCCCGGCCAATAGCGATCGACGACTTGTTGCCAAATCGCGAATTCTTCAGGCGTCCCCATTACATAAGGCCATAAATCCTCCTCAGAAGCCCCCATCAGGATTAACGGCTTATCTTGAGAGCGCCTTTTTGCAGCAAAAATCAGCGCCGCATTTTCTGGCAGCGCAGCGAGAGCGGGTACGGTATCGGTAGGAAAACTGACGACTCGACCCGCAAGCGCTTCTCGAACCAGTTCGACTTGAGAAACTTTGGGCATTGGTTGTTAGTTGTTGAATTAATAACTACTAACAACGATACGCTAAAGCAAAACGTTCTATATTTGCTAAGTCACAGAAAATCTGAATCTTGTCGTAGCAGCCTCGCTTTTGGAGCAGTTGCACGACTTGCTCGGCCTGACCTGCCATCATTTCGATTAACCAGATGCCGCCAGGGCGCAAGTAATCGGGAGCTGTTTCGACTAAATGACGGATACAATCGAGACCGTCACTACCTCCATCGAGCGCTAGGCGAGGTTCGTGTCGAGCGACTTCCGGTTGCAGACGAGCTATCTCAGCAGTCGGAATATAGGGTGGATTGGATACCATGCCGCTAACTCGACCTTTAAGCGCTTCTAGCGGCGACCACCAAGAACCCTGGCAGAATTTAATTTGCTCGCCAAAGCCCAGCGCGATCGCGTTTTGTCGGGCAATTGCTAAAGCCTCTGCACTCGTGTCTGTGGCATAAATCCTGGCATCGGGCAAAGCTTCGGCAAGTCCGAGGGCAATTGCCCCGCTTCCCGTGCCTAAATCGACCCAATATCCCGAAACCAGATCTGGCGTTGGGCTAGCTTGGATGGCACGAACGGCAATATCGACGAGCAATTCCGTCTCTGGACGAGGAATCAGTACTCCGGTCGCCACTTTTAGAGAGAAATGTCGCCAAGGAGCAACACCTACTAAATACTGAACGGGCATGCGATCTTGTAGGCGTTGCTGCCATAGTTCGGTTAAGACTGATAAAGGTTGCTTCAGATGAATTTGCGATCGCTCCTTAAAAGACTCCAAACGAAGTGATAGTTTGTCTAGACCTGCTACTTCCTCTAGCAACCAATCGACTTCATCGGGAGAAACCCCAGCAGCGATCGCATCTTGCTTGGCTCGGTCGCGCCAGAGAGCGAGTTCTTGACCCGATACCGTTAGCGACTCCAATTTATTTCTTTTGTTGATTTTGAGGGGCTGGCTGACCTTGGGGATTACCTTGACCTCGGTTTTGGATAGTAGATTGAATAAATTGTAGCGACTCTTGAGAAGGAACTAACTCAATTTTAGTTAGCATTTCGTCATTCTTTTCTTTCATCGTCGCAATCATAATTTCCAGAGGAATGACTTCAATCTTCACAGTTGAAGCCAAATCGGGTTTTTCCTTTTTGAAGCGCTCTAGCAACTGTTGCAGTTGTGCTTTTTCAAAAAAGAAGGGAATTCTTGACTCGTTATTCCGTTCGATCATTAGATACCCTTGTTCTTTGCCAACTCTAGCGACAAATAACGGCACTACCCCTTCTGGATACTGTTGTCCATTTTGATTCATGACTTGCTTTGCCAACTCGACTTCATCATTCATTGGCACATAGTCAATATTTAATCCGTCGGGTTTGCCTTCCATTGACTGAGAGAACTTATAAACTTCTCCCAGAGATACGGGTTGAACCTTAACTTGCTTCGCCAGTTCTGGATTTTGCTGTTGCAGTTGTTGAAAAAAATTCTGGGCGTCTTGTTGGCTGATAAATACTCCCGTTACCTGTTTATTTTCGTGCTGTTTCACTATAGGAGCGCCTTGTGCGTCCACAATTGTAAATACTGGAACTGGCTGTAGAGTTTTGATAATTTGGTCTTGGGGAAGAGCCAATACCTTAGCGGCTTGACCAAAGCCAACCCCTAAAATCGCACTTCCGACCAATCCCAGGGTAGCACTCCAACGGATTAATGACTTCATGATGGCTTTACCTCAAATTTTTTGCTTAAATATAGATGATTTATCGGAAAAATTTTGACTAACTAAGCTCTAAATCCTCTATAGCTTATTAGGTCTTCTAGAATTTCATCGCTATGACGTTTTCTAGGAGCTTATTGCGAATTAATCGGGCATTTTTTCAATACCAACTTTTCTTTCTGACTTCGAGAGACTAGCTAAAGTTCCCCTCCGATCTTAGGGTATCCTAGGACAAAATTGTAAAAAAATAGTAAACAACTGGAAGTTTAGATTTCCATGTTTTACGGATGTTCGATTGATGCCAGCTCAGAAAGTTTCTTTTACCAATTTTTCCGAGCCGTAATCGGGATGACAGGATTTGAACCTGCGACATCCTGCTCCCAAAGCAGGCGCGCTACCAAGCTGCGCTACATCCCGGTCGCTTCATCCAGTATAGACTAAATCGCCCCAAATTCAAAAGGATTTAAAAATCAGAAATTAGTTGGGATACCAAAACATTCCTTTAATCCCTTCCGGATCGAGAACAAACCCTAGTCGGCGATAAAAGTCAACCACGTGGGGATCGGCAAACAAAGTGATATTGCTGATATCATCACTTCTGAGCTTTTTGATGGTATATTTCATCAAAGCTTTGCCCAATCCCTGTTTTTGAACGGTCGGATGGACGACGACATCCCAAATCGTGGCATTAAAAGCGTGATCTGACGTAGCGCGAGCAAACCCAATCAAACGCCGCCTATTGTTCCTAACTTCCCACATAGAGACGACTAGATAACTGCATTCAAGGGCTTTTTTGACTTTTCGTAGAGGTCGTCTAGCCCAACCGACGGCATCGCAAAGTTCTTCGAGTTCGTAAAGATCGAGATCTCGTTCGGTGCTAAATACAATACGAGACTGACTTAGAGGATCGTCTGTCAACTCTAACAATTCTCCATCGAACTGAGTTGTTCCAGAGGTCGTAACCGTTTCCGAATTGCTAAATAATCGTTTCCAAAAAACCATGCCAATGCGGCTGTTGCTTTTGCTTGAGAATTTTCTTTAATTTATACTGAATTTAGCCGGAAAAATTTTTCTGAGACTCGTAAGGAGAATAAAATTTTCTAGCTTAGTCTATTCTACCTCTAGCGAGCAAATGGCTCTCTGTTGGGATAGGATGAAAATATGCCAATTATAGACATATTGGGAGTACCACACGCTTACGAGCTTACGCCTCTCTTTTCCAATTCAGATAATCCTGTCCTAGTCTTCATTCATGGCTGGTTATTAAGTCGCAACTATTGGAAACCGCTCGTCGAGGGTCTATCGCCGGACTATCAATGTTTGACTTACGATCTTAGGGGATTTGGAGATTCGCAGCCAGTAGCAGTTGAAGCTCATCAAAAAAGTTGCTCGAATCCTCAGTGGAGTAAGTTGGGGGAGGGAGATAGCAAGGGCTATTCCTGTTATTCATTAGCCGCTTATGCTCAAGATTTGAGCATTTTGTTAGAAAAATTAGCGATAAAGAAAGCTTGGCTGATAGGGCATTCTCTTGGGGGTAGCATTGCGCTGTGGGCAGCAGACCTGTGTCCGGAAATCGTCAAAGGCGCGATTTGCCTGAATTCCGGCGGAGGGATTTACATTAAAGAAGAATTTGAACGATTTCGCACGGCTGGGCAACAATTGATTCAACTGAGACCGCGTTGGTTATCTTCTCTGCCTTTGATTGACCTTTTATTTGCTCGCATGATGGTAGCGCGTCCGCTTGCTCGCCATTGGGGGAGACAGCGGGTTATCGATTTCGTCCGGGCAGATGGAGAAGCGGCAATCGGATCGTTGCTAGATACGACAACAGAAGCCGAAGTACACTTACTTCCCCAATTGGTTTCTCGCCTTCAACAGCCCGTCTATTTTTTGGCTGGGAACAAAGATAATGTGATGGAACCAAAATACGTTCGGCATTTAGCCAGCTTTCACCAACTCTTTACCGCCAATGGAGGCAATGTGATTGAGATTCCCAATTGCGGACATTTGTCGATGATAGAGCAACCTGAAATTGTCGGGGCAAAAATTGTTAAGATCCTAATAGAACATAGTTCAAAGTAGGGGGTTTGGGTGATGGCAATCCAAAGCCAGCTAGGAGAGGGTTATTATTAACACTGAAGCAGCAAGCAGTTAGATGCTTAGAAATTCTGCAAAATTACTGACTTAAGTATTGCTAGCACGCGATACACTTGCATCAAAGTAATTTAGCTCGTATGATTGGCGCGATCGCATCTCATGTCAAGATAAAGCCAAAAATTCCCATAGCCAGAAGCGATCCGATCGCCGTTCCAGATGTTAAGTTGGAACAACCTAGACTAATTTAGTAATTTTAGTGACGAGTTACCTGCTAAGGAGAAGCCTATGCTACACCGCAAGATTTATCAACTCTGTACCGAAGGACGCGAAGTTTGTATTTTCTTGCGGGATCAACAACGCTGGATTGAAAGCGCTCGCATTGTCGGTTTAGAAGGCGATTTGGTAACGATTCGCTATGAAACAGAAGAAGACGATGAAATTTGTTCGTGGGAAGAAATGATTCGTCTAGAAAGTATTGGTGCTATCAGTCAAAAGCTAGCTTCTGTCTCGCGAGTGAGTTCTGAAATCGCAGTTTCAGACGAATGCCCTGAAGCCGAGCAAATTTATCCTCGCTATCCCGACTCAGAACAGTGAACGGTGAGTGTAGGGGCGATTCTCAAATCGCCCCTACAACTCTACAACTAATAGATTCGATCGCTAAAGTGGTTCAAAAACCGGACAATAGCCCTCTGGCGTGACTTTAAATCCATACAAGGGAGAAGCTTGATTCCAACAGCGCTGGCTTCTCCAGTAGCGGCACGTGCCGCAGCAATCAACATCTTCTAGTCGTCTGACTTCGCTACTTTGACTCAAAAGCTCGCGCTGGGATAACCCTCTCAACACTAACTCTTCGCCCTGCCAGCGAGCTTCTACCAACCCCGTATCGGAAAAATTACTCCAGCGCGGATCTTCAGTAATTGCGTCGGGGAGGGTAATCGTAACGCTAGTTCCCGTTTCGTTTAGCTCGCCTTCATAAACAGTTGGCGAGGGAGCCGCAGGTTGCATAAACTTATCGCCGATAGGAAGTTCGACGAAAGTTCCAGCAGCAGGAGAATGGAGTTGATAGCGATTTTGTAGCTCCTCTAAAGATGTCAAGTCAGCTAGATAAAGAGGGGAACCGTGAATAAAAATAACGTGCTGGGGCCGCAGATTGTGAACGAGTTGCGTGGTGTTGCGACCATCGCTGTGTTCGGCTAAAAAATAACTTTCAACAGCGATCTGGCGGGACTTTTTGAGAGTCGCAATCTGTGGGGCATCAGTTGCCGAGGAACCGCCAGGACGTTCGGGTACCAAAATTAACCAAGAACCAGAGCCAGAATAACAATAGTCTTCTAAATTAGCCGCGTTATCCGTTAACACGATACAAGGAGCTTGACCAAAAATCGGAAGTTTTTGGCTGGGAAATCGGCGCATTCGGGGACAAATTCTGTCGTCCCAAAACAAAGGTTGGTGTTTGGCAAAATTTTGGACGGCGATGGGAAACTGAGGCAGTAGTTCCAGATAGATATCGCACGCTTGCGCGACGCTGCCATCGACCCAAATGTCGAGATCGCGACCCGTAAACTGGTGATGGGAGCGCAACAGTTTAAGGATTTCCTGCCCTAACCCCAGAGTTGGCACTGGTAAGAGAACGTTCTGTCCGCTGACGAGAGCTTGATAAATGCGCTCCATTAGGTGCTTTTCCTGCTGGCGGCGATGAGGGTGTCGGGTTGTTCCGTAACTGCCTTCGATAATTAGCACGTCTGGCGCTAATCCTCGCAACGCTTCGATAGATAAGCCCTCAACCAGTTGAAAGTTTGAGAGCGAAAAATCTCCCGTGTAGAAAAGCTTGTAGGCGCGCTTGGGAGTTTTATAAGTCAGGAAAATAGCAGCGGCACCCGGTAAATGTCCCGCCGGAAACAACTCCACCGTCAAGTCGTCGAATAATTCAACTGGCGATCGCCATTTAAGAGCTTGACAAAATTGACGAATCTCTTGAGGAGGACGATCTTGCCAGTTGAGCGGCAAAAGCCGAATGGTTACTTCGCTAGCGTAGATAGGCAGTTCGGGGAAAGCCTCGTGAAGCGCTAGCAATCCCCGCGCGTGGTCGGCGTGGGCGTGACTGCATAAAACAAGGTCGGCGGGCGATTTTACTTCGGTTTGAAGCGGTTGGATATCGGCTAAACCGCAGTCGAGGAGGATGCGATGTGCTCCCATCGTCACTAACAAACACACTCCCTCGTTACCGTGCCCTACTCCATAGGGAAAGCAGGACAAACCATCTTGGAGATCGGCGGGAGCTGAGCGACGTTTACTCATGTTGTCGTTGACGGAGGAGAACTGGAGCAAGCGTTCAATTCGCCAGTCACTCGCTAGTGAGCCGAGCCATTGCCGTCATAATTATCGGAATCGTAAAACCCATTCTTAGTGCCGAAAAACAGAGAACTAACAATAAAAAGCCCTGTCAGAATCGCCATGACCATTTTTACTTCCATAATTATTTTCTTCCTGTTGCGAGACTCCCACTATCTATGATAGCTTTCGCTATTTTTTCTTAGGTTATCGCTCTTGAGTCCCGATTGACAGAAAAATTTAAGACTTGGCGGGTTCGGCAATGTTTTCTAGAGCCGTTTCGGAGACAGTAACGACGACTGGTACTTCCTCAACTTTCGGCAGCTTTTCTAGCGCCAAACGGGAAGACGGCGTTCCTCCAGAAAGGCGTTTTAACAATTGAGGTCTGGGATCGTGTAGGAGATAAATAATCTCATCGCCACAGAGCCATTCTTCGGTCGCTTTGACTACCTGGAGGCTTCTGTCCCTTTTAACGAGTAGCGGCAGCAGTTCTCCAGCACGAATTAGGGTTTGTAAGTGAGCTTGTTGTAGCTCCAATCCCGGCTCTTTGAGAATCGTCGTGCCTAGCTTCACTTGACCGTCGTTAAGATACTGATTCCAGGTTTTGATTGACAGTTGCTCGATGAAAGCTTGATTCACTTTGGCTTTATTAGTCACGCTGCTCTGGCTATTGCTGGGAAAGACTGCCAAGACGCGAGGTGGCTGGAATTCTTCTACGGCTCGCTGCGCTAGGACTAAGTTGACTTCTCCATTGCTGGTGAGCGCCATAAAGGTTCCCATGGAGTGAACCCCGGCTTCTTCTAATACTTCGGGGTCGAGAGCGCTACTCTGAAAAACGGGCAAGTTTTCTGCCGCAGCTTTTTGACAAGCTTCGGGATCGGTGTCGATGAGCACGACGGATTCGCCCGACTCCTGAAACAGGCGTGCAATCAGGCGGCTTAGGGGGTTACAGCCAACAATGACCGCTCCCGTTGCCTCGGAGGAGGTAATTTTTAACCAACCGGCGACCCAACGAGCCGTCAATCCGCCTACGAAAACGGTTATCACGATGGTGAGAAAAACTAGGGCTTTGATGGCATCGCCACCATTAATTCCTTGCTGGGTCAAGAGAATGGCAAACAGGGATGCGACTGAGGCAGCGACGATGCCTCTAGGAGCCACCCATGCCAAAAATAGCTTATGTCGCCAGTTCAGACCACTGTTGATGGTACAAACAGCGATCGCGATCGGGCGAACGACGAACATCAGGGCAAGTACGGTCAGAACGCTGCCCCATCCCAAGGCAAAGATACTCGCGATCGACAGGTCGGCTGCTAGGAGAATAAATAAGACGGAAACGCACAGGACGGTTAACTGTCCTTTAAACCGTCTGAGCAATCGCTCTTCAGGAAGGGAAGATGCTCTCACAACCATGCCCGCGATTACCGTTGCCATCAGTCCCGATTCGCTGCGACTCATTTGCGCCAGACAGAATAGACTCCAAACACCTGCCAGTACGACTAAGTTTTTCAGGTCTTCTGAGAGAAAGCTGGCTCGCTTGAGGCATAGACCGAGCAGCCACCCGCTAGCGGCTCCAATTGCCGCTCCTATGCCCAAGCGCAGCAGCAGACTGCTGAAGATTTCTACCGGAGTAGCGTTGCTGTTGAGGATCGTGTTGAGGACGACGACGGCTAAAATGGCTCCTACCGGATCGATGAGTACTCCTTCTCCCTCAAGTAAGGTGGCAACTCGCCGATCTACTTCCACGTGTTTGAGCAGGGGGCTAATGACTGTCGGACCCGTCACGACGACGAGCGAGGCATAGAGAAACGCGATCGACCAAGGAAATTCTGCCAGCCAATGAGCTGCCATTCCGCCGCCAATCAGGGTGATGAGCGTGCCGATAGTGACGAGATTGCGCAGGCTGCCGGAGACGCGCCCCAAATCGCGCCAGGAGAGATTTAATCCTCCCTCAAACAAAATAATGGCAACTGAGAGAGCAACGATAACTTCTAAGCCCACCCCTAAATGGTGGGGATGCAGCAGGCTCAATCCGTCTGGTCCGAGCAAGATGCCAAATAAGAGCAAGAAAATAATGCTAGGAACTTTCAGATATTCGGCAACGACTTGAGCGCTGATGCCTGCAAGAACCGCAATCGCGATTTGCAGGGTTAATTCAAACGATCCTTCCATAGGCGTATCGATCGCAGGCGCATCTCTGACAGTTTAGAATCTGGGCGTTGGCAAGAGGCTTAGTTTCAATATTCCCAAAAATGATTTTCATAACATCAAGCTCTAGTAAGATTGCCCCTAGCGAATCTTCCGAACCATCAAAGATCGCCTTTAGCTAAATTTAGGATATAGATTTAGTTCTCAAGCAATAATATGTCTGCAATCAACTCGGTTATTAGTTTGAATTTAAAAAAAGATCGACTGTTGGAAATGGAAATTTTTTATTCATTTTGGGTATTTTAACATTGATGTTCTTATATCCTCAAAAGAGTTGACGATAATCGGGCTTTCTTTTGCCAACAATCGATTTAGAGAGTTTTGTGGTCGATAGCCTCAAACTGTCGCGCCTAAAAATATATTTTTTCTATTTTACCCAATGCCCTAAGGCAGGTTGCTGTAACAATGAATTTAGGACACGCTAGAAGAAAGAAAAGTCCAATGAGGGGAGTCGCTCTGATTTTCCTATAGTCTGAGCGATGTTGTTCTATGTGACTCTAAATCGTAACTGCCACTGCCGCTCGTGCGAGTTAGGGCAAAATGCAAGTAATCTGGAAAGATTGGCTACTCTATGAATCGTCAAACCTTTGCTTGGAATCGTTCGAGAAATAAACTCCGCCAAGAAATTCGTTGGATTGAGTTCCTGTCGAAAGCAGGGTTATTTTTGGCGGCTTTAGTGTTGTTTAGCATCAATTTGGGAAATTTGCCGTTACAGGCAGACGAACAAACCGTCTCGCAGGTGGCGAAGGAAATTGCCTCTGCTCCATTCGATTCCTTGCGTTGGCTGTTTCCGACTCTCCAAGAACAACCTTATCTGGAACGACCTCCGTTAGTTCACGGACTGATTGCCCTAGTTTATTCGCTTGCCGGAAGCAATGAATGGACGACTCGTCTGCCAGGAGCATTTTTAGCAGCTTGTTCGGTTCCGCTTCTCTATAGTTTGGGTCGCGAGATTTTTGCCGCTCGCATGCCATCTCTTTTTTCGGCAGCGATCTACTTGACGCTATTGCCAGTGGTGCGTTACGGACGGTTAGCCATGCTCGATGGAGCCGTGCTTTGTTTTGAAATTTTGACAATAGTCTGTATCGTGCGATCGCGGCGCGATTTGCGCTGGGCGTTGGGGATTGGAGTCGGTTTGAGCTTGCTGGGTTTATCTCGAGGAATAATAGGGGTTATTGTCGCGGCGATCGCTCTTTTGTTTCTGGCTTGGGATACGCCAAGGCTTTTGAGTTCGGGCTTTTTTGCCATTGGCGCTCTGCTGGGAGGTGCTCCAGCCCTTGCTTGGCATGCGGCTCAATTTCTACGTCACGGCAAACCATTTGCTGAGGAGATGTTCGGTCAATATTTTAAGGTTATTGACGGGTATGCGATCGGGCTGTCTTGGCACCCGTTGCTGGAGATTTTAAAATCTTCTTTGCCCTGGCTAATTTTTGCGCTTTACGGACTGAGATTGGCTTGGCAAGAACGAAACTGGGGATGGGCTAAGCTGCTCTTGGTTTGGATCGGCGTTTTGTTAGCAATCGTTTCGCTGTTTTCTACACGACACGTTGGCGCGATCGTTCCGATTTATCCAGCATTGGCACTAGCCGGGGGTGCGGCGTTAGCTGAGGCGATCGACAAACCTGTCGATCGCGTTTACCCTCGGCTTTGGACGATAGTTCTGAGTTTGTTAACTCTGGTTCCGATTGTTGTTTGTATTGGTTTTTATTTTGACGTTAACTTTGGAGCGTTTGTCGCGATCGATTACTTAGCGTTCTTATTTTTGGGTGCCCTTTCATTGACTTGGGCAGTGAGCGCAGCACTATTAGCTCAACGATCCGAGCAGTTTATTTTAGTCTTGTTTTGGGGAATGTATGTCTCTTGGCTGCTTCTTGTCTGCTCTTCTCATTGGATAGTGTTCCTTAACTAGAAAGCAACCCATAAATCAAATATTAAACCTCCCCAAGAGCAGAATTTTTCCCAAGTTGAGCTTTCCTCAATAAGGAACATAACTCTGCTCTTATTTTTGAAGTTTATTAGACTTTTTGGCTAGCAAGTCTCTAGCCTTCTTTTTGGTCGCCAGCTTATTACTCAGATGGCTCGATCTGTTTGAGATGAATGTGCTTTCGACCCAGGGTAATTTCAAACTCATCTCCCTCTCGCAATCCCATCTTCTTCGTATAAGCCGAGCCAATGAGAAGGTTGCCATTAGACTGTACTCTAATGCGATGGCTTGCCGTCCGACCGCCACGTCCTTGACCGTTAGAAGTACTGTCTAACTCGATCCCTTCTGCATCAATTAGAGCATTAAGGAACTTCATCATATTAACTCGTACTATACCGTTTTTAGTAACGGTATAATAGCCACACTGTTTCGCTTTTTCCTCTTTAGAGAGGTTGCCTAAGGATTTAACTTTCTGGAGTAAGTCTTCGCCAGTTAAAGGTTCTGGTTGTGTAGTTTTAGTCATCAACTTCTAGGCCAACTATTTACTTATAGGGTTTACAGGTTTACTGCCTACTGTAATTTTAACAAAGGCAATAAATAGATTTGATTGTTATCTCTCTATAAGACTATATTACACGCAAAAAGTAAAATTAATTCGAGTTTCATTGAGTTAATATTAATCGATTGCACTCAATCTTTAGACAAAAATCCGCTCGGAATTTACAAATGTTTGACTTTGCCTGGTTCTGGAGGTTAAGTAAATGTTAGAAAGTAGAGAGGCGAGCTGCTGCCTCTGTATAAAAGGCAGGTTACATTTTGACAAAAGCTCAACCAAAAAATTTATTAATGAAGCTCACAACTCGCGGTCATTATAGCGTTAAAGCCTTACTAGATCTAAGTTTACAGCCCGGTTACGGTCCGACCTCGGTAAAAGCGATCGCACACAGACAAGATTTACCCGCTCCTTATTTGGAAAAATTGTTAATCGAAATGCGTCGCGCTGGCTTAGTTATGTCAGTAAGAGGTTCCCAAGGTGGGTATCAATTAGCTCGTCAACCAAGTCAAATTTCTCTCGGTCAAATTTTAGAAGCCGTAGGAGAAACAATTGAGCCTTTACCTCGCTATCGCCCAGACGCAGAACAAGCTGAAGATTGGGTAACATTTAGTTTGTGGAAGCGACTCCACCAGAAAATGAAAGAGGCACTTTATAGTATCACTCTTGCCGATCTCTATTACGATGCTCGTAGCTGGCAAGCCGCTATTGGAGAGGAAACTAGCTTTGTTGTTTAGATTATTTAATTCTCATGACAATAGTTAACGAATCCGCCACTTTTGAAGGGGGTTGTCACTGCGGTGCAGTTCGCTTTCAAGTGATTGTCGATCGCCGGGAAGCTATCGAGTGTAATTGCTCGATCTGCTGCAAAAAAGGCTTTCTTCATCTAATCGTGCCGCCGGAAAAATTTACCTTACTCAAAGGTTCTGAAGTTTTAGAGACTTACACCTTTGGTACTCATACAGCTAAACATACTTTTTGCCGGATTTGTGGCATTCATCCTTTCTATTGCCCCCGCTCTCATCCTAACTGGATAGATGTCAACGTTCGCTGTCTCGATGGAGATGTCCTAGCGAAATTTAAACTCCAGCCTTTTGACGGGGCTGATTGGGAAGAAAATATTGATAAGCTCCAGAATTCTGAGGTCTGAATTTAGCTAGAAGATTGTGAGGGTCAATATCGCTGTCGTTGTCTTACTGTTGGCTGCCATTGTAGATTTTTTAGTCGCAGATCCTTGGAGGTGGCTTCATCCCGTACAAGTCATGGGATGGATTATTTCCCATTTCACTCGGTTAACAATTAACTACTTCCAAGACCGATGGCAGCGTTGCGTAGCCGGAATTATTTTAAGCATAGGATTAATTATTGGCAGCGGACTGGTGGGGTGGTTAATTGTCTGGGGAGTAACTTGGATTCATCCCATCTTAGGAATTGTAATCGAAATAATCTTATTAGCAAGTTGTTTTGCCGGTCGTAGTTTGAGAAAAGCAGCGATCGATGTTTTACAACCATTAAGTTCTGGCGATATTAAACTAGCTCGTTCTAAATTGAGTCGATATGTCGGTCGAGATACGGCACATCTTTGCCAATCAGAAATTTTACGGGCGACATTAGAAACCGTCGCAGAAAATACTCCGGATGGCGTGACAGCTCCGCTATTTTATGCCATTATCGGTGCGTTTGTCCCTGGTTTGGGTAGCGTTCCCCTTGCCTTAGCCTATAAAGCTGCTAGTACTCTCGATTCGATGCTGGGCTATCGCCAAGAACCCTATGCAGATATCGGCTGGTTTAGTGCCCAATTAGAGGATCGGCTGACATGGCTTCCCTGTCGCTTAACCGTGTTGACGCTAGCACTGCTCTCTGGCAAACCGGGCCGGGTTTTGCGAATGTGTCGTCGCGATGCGGTTAAAGATCCCAGTCCTAACTCTGGTTGGAGTGAATGCGTTTATGCGGCGATTTTGGGAGTGCAATTGGGGGGGAATAATGTCTATGGCGGGGTCGTTAAATATAAACCGTTATTGGGCGACCCCACCTATCCTATTACTTCTGAAAAAATTTACCAAGCCTTGCGATTAACTCGCTATTGCTTTCTCATTTGGTTAGCGATCGCGCTGTTGTTTCTACTCGCGATCGATTTACTAGATTGACCTCGCTACTTTCTGTTTCGATCGGCCGGGAAATTAATGACAACAGCAGTTGTTGAAAATGGTGCAAGATCTCAGATAAGACGGACTTTAGCCTCCTAGACAAAGAATTCCTTCTCTGGCTACTTAAGCAGATATTTTGCTGCGCCTATTTTATAAAATTTGCCATTTTTTATAGACAATTTATGATAGGATTTCCCGTGCGACAGCGACATAGCTAGACCAACCCACTTGCGATCGCGGATCGGGATAGTCTTTAATAATAACTCCTCTCTCAGGCGCTCTTTCAAAGGCAACGAGATGAGGAATATCGGTCTTAAACGCGGGTAGGTGATGTTCTTTAATAAATTCTCTGGCTTCGCGTCCGCTTTTGGTGCGAGAGTCTACCTGGGTTAGAAGCACCTTAAAATTGGCCTGTAGAGATTCTAATACCTCGACGGTTTTGACCGTGGTATCTAAATCTAAATGATTGGGAGTCGTGGGAATAATTAGCAAATCGCTTGCCGATGCCAAGTCTTTTAGGTCTTCAATTTCCGGTCTGGCTTGCGTATCGATGACGATGTGAGTATATTTTTTGACTAAGCTGGTAGAACCTGCTTGAGAAGCGACGTAGAAGGGCAATTTATCTTCTTTTGACCAAACTAACGCCGAACGGTTGCGATCGGCATCGATTAATAGAGTCGGAGCTTTTTGCTGAAAGTAGGCAGCTAAATGTATAGCAGTTGTTGTTTTGCCCACCCCACCTTTGAGGGCAGTAATTGCGATAATCATGGCAAGAAAGTGAGAAGTTAGAAGATAGAAGTCGAAATTAGTAATGCTCTAAAATTTACTCAGGTAACTTATACTGTCCGACAATGCGCTTGGCAAATTCTGGTAGGTGAGACTCTAATTTTTCTGGATAGTTCCGCTTTACATACAGATAATTCCGAGTGAAATGGGAATCGATGGAAAAGCGGGCATATTCTAATCCTTTGGGACCTATTTTTTCGATAACAACTCCCATTAATTTTGCCGCCCACATCGGCAGCGTTACTCCTTTATCATAAGCGGGAATGCTCTGTTGTACTGCCTGTTTTCTATCTCCTTTTGACATGACGGGTTGGGTATCGAGTTGCTCTCTCGCTAACTCCAACATTTCCCGTCCTTTTTCATTGCGCACGACAATCCATTGCCAGCCAAAAGGTGCGCCCATATAGCCTACAACTAAGTCGGCTAACGAGTTGACATAATCAAAGCAACTCATGCAAGAAGGGGCAAAAACGTCTTTCAATTGATTGGTTTTGAGTCCAAAAAAAGGCACTTTTTCGATCGAGCCATCTTCGTGTTTAAAATGCACTTTAAAGTCTTGCATAAATTCGTAATGCACGACGGTATCGGGAGATTTACTCGTCGTATCGAGAAATTTTTGCAAGCCAGCACGGGTTACGTTATCGACGCAGGGCGTTCCCAACACGTAGAGTTTTTCTAGCCCCAATTCTTTTTCAACCGTCCGCAATGCTTGAATTTGGCAACCGACCCCGATGACTAGCAACCGCTTCATGCCCGATTTTTCTATTTCTTCGAGGACGGAAAGATTGGGGGAAAGGGTTGGTTTATTAACTTTGGCAGCAAGAACTTCTTCTGGAGTTTTGGCGAGGACTGGCTTGGGTTGAAAGCGGTCTTCTGTGGTATTTTGAATGCAGACTACCCCTTCTACGATGCCGCGATTTAGCATTTCGCAGGCGATGGTACTGACAATCCCCGTCCATTGCGCTCCTTCGATGGGTTGCTTTTTCCTGGCTGCCATCATGTCTTGATGCACGCCGAAGTACCAGTCGTCTTGGTTATCTAAATTGCGGCTGCGTCCGTGGGCTTCCGCTTCGAGTTCGGCGATTTGTTGGTTGAGAAAAGCGCAGGCTTCTTTAACGTAATGAATGTAGTAGGTATCGCACAGTCCGCATTCGCTACAGAGTTCCTTAGCGGGGCGGCGACTGTTGGGTTTGAGCGCTCTGGCTTTTTTGTGAGGTGCAACCGAGGTCATCTATATAGGGTTTGTTAACGAATTTTATCTAACAATTTTTCAGATTAAAGCAGAATCGAGACACAAAGCTAAGGAGTTTAAAGGAATGTAACGAGGTTGTATTAGTTATGAAGAAAGCCAATATCTCCAACAGCGCAAAGCTTCAGCTTGTAGGATATATTCTAGAGGGAATTAAATAGCGATCGCATTTTCAAAGATTATGGCAGAAGAAACCACCCCCACTCCAGAAACCAAAAAGCCTGCTGCCGCAGCAAAACCCGCAGCAGCGAAAAAGCCGAAAGAACCCGCCATTGAGGATAAGCCTTTTACCGAATTTATGGAGCGGCACTTCGTTCCTGCTCTCAAAGAAACTTTGGCTAAGCTAGGACTTGAGGATGTGGAGCTAAAGTTTGCCAGGGAACCGCTGCCTATAGCGGGAGTAAACGAGCAGTGCTGGCAAGTCATCGGCAAATGGCAAAACGGAAAGCGTCAGTTTAATCTTTACTTTCTAGACGAAGATATCAACGGCAAAAAAGCCTTTTCTTGTAGCACCAATGGCGTTCGCCCCAGCATCATTGAGTCGTTTATGATAGACGAGCGCAAAGTGACTTTAGATTTATTGCTCATGTACACATTGCAGCGCCTTAACGGTCAAAAGTGGCTTACTAGAAATTAAGACAGAAGATAGACACGGCAATTTTAACCGACTACGAAGTCTGCAATTGGTAGGGGTATGGCAAAGCCATGGCCTCGCCCCAACCCCTCTCCCAGAGCGGGAGAGGGGCTTTCAACTCAAAACTTTGGACTGAAGTCCCTTCGCCCCTTGTGGGAGAAGGGATTTAGGGATGAGGGGACAAAGATTTGTCAGTCAACCAGGAAAATATCTCTATCCTTTTTTCTATTTTGAACCAAGCTCGAACTTAAATTAACTTAAATTAAATTTTTAAACCTTTTTATTTTCTTCGCGATCGCTCGTTCAAAAAATTTACTAAAAAACATATTTATTGCTGAAGCAGGTTCGGGGAAAATGTACTCATCGGACATTAAAACTAAGACGCGATAGCAATCCTGCTTGGTTTATAGCTATCTCCCAATCCTTTCCTTTTCCTTAAAATTTTTACTTGGATAAAAGATTCAATCTAGACTTGAATTGATAGAAAAAGCAAAAAAGTATTTCAAGACTGTAATCGAACCTTGCCAATTTTTAAGAAGACCTAAAAGTCAAGCTTTTTTAACAAATTAATTAATGAAGAAGTCCATCTTTTCCATGCTTAACTACCTCATGACCAAGCGGAATATATTGCCAATGCACCGCGCGGCTAATAGCGACCAGCAAGGTCGCTCCGCTCTATTTTTTGGTCTGTCTGGGACGGGAAAAACCACTCTGTCTGCCGACCCTAATTGTAGCTTGATTGGCGATGACGAACATGGTTGGTCGGAAGACGGGATCTTTAACTTTGAAGGGGGTTGTTATGCCAAAACCATTCGCCTGAGCGCCGAAAACGAACCCCAAATTTGGTCGGCGCTTCGTTTTGGAGCGCTGCTAGAAAATGTTATTCTAGACCCAGAGACTTGCATTCCCGAATACGACGACGATCGCCTGACAGAAAATACTCGCGCTGCCTATCCATTATTCCCAACTGTTCGCGATCGAGGAGCAGCGACCATCCCAAAACCGTTATCTTCCTGACCGCCGATGCTTTTGGCGTTCTGCCTCTCATTGCCAAACTCGCCAAAGCGCAGGCGATGTATCATTTCCTCTCTGGTTACACGAGCAAGCTAGCGGGAACAGAGCGAGGCATTAGCGAACCCCAAGTCACTTTCTCCGCGTGTTTTGGTCAGTGTTTTTTCCCTCCCAGAAACCGTACCGGAAGTACCCAGTAAAATTCTCAATCCTAAAAATACTTGGAACGATCCAGAAGCTTACGAGCAACAAGCGCGAGAATTAGCTAAAAGGTTTGTCGAGAATTTCCAAAAGTTTACTACCGCAAGTCCAGAAATTGTCCAAGCAAGTCCGAAGGTTCAATAAATGCAGTGAGGCGGTTCGCGAACCGTCCTTCCTGGGAGCGCAAAGCTTGGCACCCATAAAAAAGGCAAAAGGGATTAACAACGATGCAAACCGTTACGACCGAACAAAAAGTTAAGGAATCGCCAAGTGAAAAAAAAGCCAATCCTAAGAGCGATAAACAGGCAGACAAACGTTTAAAAGCGCTAGACATCACCATGAAGCGCCACCATTATCGCCAGGATTCCTTAATTGAAGTGTTGCATAAGGCGCAGGAATCCTTTGGCTACCTAGAACCAGAGGTGCTGGAGTACGTGGCGCGACAGTTGAAATTGCCGTTGAGTCGCGTTTATGGCGTGGCAACCTTTTACCATCTCTTTTCGCTCAAACCCAGCGGCGCTCATAGCTGCGTCGTCTGCCTGGGAACGGCTTGCTACGTCAAAGGGAGCGGCAAGATCGTGGCAGCACTGGAGAAAGAACTCGGCATTAGCATTGGCGAGACCACGCCAGACGGGGAAGTCTCTCTGATGGCAGCGCGCTGTATTGGGGCATGCGGCATCGCCCCAGCAGTCGTGTTTGATGGCGCTGTTGCCGGGAAACAAGAGCCAGAGATGGTACTCGACAAAATCAAAGCTTGGCAGTCTAAAGCTTCTTAAATTCTTGCGATCGCAACTGTCTGGCGCTATCACAGGAGAACATTAATTATGGATTTGAGCGAACTATTAGAAGTGGCCAAAGCAGAACGGGAAAGACAAAAAAGCATTCGAGTACATTGCTGTACTTCGACGGGTTGTCAAGCCGCCAATTCCCTGGCAGTGAAGCGGAATCTAGAAAATGCGGTAGAAGAAACGGGGTTGAGCGCTCGCGTTGAAGTCGTCGGTGTAGGCTGTATGGGATTTTGCGGGCGTGGACCTTTGGTGCAAATCGATCCAGAAGACACCCTCTACGAAGAAGTCATCCCAGAAGATGCACCTAGCATCGTTGCCGCTCTCAACGGAGGAGAGGCACAAGCAGTTAAAGGCGACTCCCAACATCCCTTTTTTGCCCGCCAAATGCGGATCGTCAGGAAACATAGCGGCAAGATCGATCCCGAACGCATCGAAGAATATATCGCGGTTGGAGGCTATCAATCTCTCTACAAAGCACTCTACGAAATGTCCCCCCCTCAAGTGGTAGAAGAAATTAGTAAAAGCGGGCTGCGAGGGCGCGGCGGCGGCGGCTATCCCACGGGCTTAAAGTGGGCAACCGTGGCAAAAATGCCTGGAGAGCAAAAATATGTCATCTGCAACGGAGATGAAGGCGATCCCGGTGCTTTTATGGATCGCAGCGTCTTGGAAAGCGATCCCCACTTGGTATTAGAGGGAATGGCGATCGCGGGATATGCCGTCGGTGCTAACCATGGCTTTATCTACGTTCGCGCCGAATATCCCCTCGCCATCCAAAGACTGCAAAAAGCCATCCAGCAAGCTAGGAAATACGGAATTCTCGGCAGTCAAGTCTTCGATTCCCCCTTTGATTTCAAGATCGACATCCGCATCGGGGCGGGCGCGTTTGTCTGCGGCGAAGAAACTGCCCTGATCCAGTCAGTTGAGGGCAAACGAGGCAACCCAGTCCCCCGTCCGCCCTATCCCGCCGAATCCGGTTTGTGGGGCTGTCCTACTCTCATCAATAACGTTGAAACCTTCGCTAACATTAGCGCCATCATCCGAGAAGGGGCAGACTGGTATGCCAGCATCGGCACCGAAAAAAGCAAAGGCACCAAAATCTTTGCTCTCACCGGGAAAATTCGCAACAACGGTCTGATCGAAGTGCCGATGGGGATTACCCTGCGGGAAATCGTCGAAGACATGGGCGGCGGTGTTCCCGATGGCGAAGTCAAAGCCGTACAAACGGGCGGTCCCTCTGGCGGCTGCATTCCCGCTTCCTTACTCGATACGCCTGTAGACTACGACTCCCTAACCAAAGTCGGTTCGATGATGGGATCTGGCGGGATGGTGGTCATGGATAAAAGCACCAGCATGGTAGAAGTCGCCCAATTTTATATGGAATTCTGTCGCGGGGAAACCTGCGGCAAGTGCGTCCCCTGTCGCACGGGAACGGTACAACTCTATGGTCTGTTGACCAAGATATTGAAGAGAGAGGCAACCATGGCAGATTTGGAAAAACTAGAAGCCCTCTGTTACATGGTCAGGGATACCAGTCTGTGCGGTTTGGGAATCAGTGCCCCCAATCCAGTCTTGAGTACGCTGCGCTATTTCAAGGAAGAGTATTTAGATTTGATTGGGCAAGAAAGTCCAAACGGGAGAATATTAGTGAGTCATTAGTTCTTGATAAGCAGAGCCACCAATTTAAATATCAATTGTAGTGCGAGCATCTTGCTCGCGCGAGCGAGACGATCGCACTACCTACCTCTGTTATCGGAAGAAGATTAGAAATGGAAGCGATTAATTACCCGCTGGCTTTAGGGTTATGGATAGGAATGCTTGCTATCGCTGTTACTAACGGCTATCTAGGTGATATTTATATTGCCCCTCGCTGGGGCGATTATAGAACTCATGTCTATAAAACGCTATCTTTTTTACCTGTTATTTTTCTTTTTGCTTGGCTATATGCTGGGCAAACTAGAGGCGATCTTTGGTTGGCTAACGCCCTATTTTTAGGTTGTTTTTGGGTAAGTTTGACCATCTTATTTGAATTCGTTTTCGGTCACTATGTCTTAAAAACTTCTTGGGAAATATTGCTGGCTGATTATCGAATTTGGCAGGGAAGATTATGGTTGTTGGTATTGATAAGTGAAGCGATCGCACCTATAACAATAGCATGGTTGCTCAATCGTTTATAAGATAAGTAGAGTACCCACTGATACCCCGAAAACCACCAATCTTAAAACTTTAAAAAATAACGGATTAGCAACATGAATAGAGAGTTAAATTTAGAGTAGAAAACGAAAAGTTTTAGAGGCAAAGAAAGCGTAAGACCTAAGCTACGCAAATGAACGCAGAAATTTTTTTAGATAAAAATTAATCGTGAATTACTAATTATGTCTGTCAAAACTTTAACCATTGACGATAAACCCGTCGCTATAGAAGATGGAGCTACCATTTTAGAAGCAGCAAAAGAGGCGGGCATTCCCATTCCTACCCTTTGCCATTTAGACGGGGTTTCCGATGTGGGGGCTTGTCGGTTGTGTCTGGTAGAAATAGAAGGCACCAATAAACTCTTGCCATCTTGCGTTACTAAAGTAGCAGAAGAGATGGTAGTGCGTACCAATACCCCAAAATTGCAAGAATATCGGCGCATGGCAGTAGAATTGCTCTTTGCCGAAGGCAATCACGTTTGCTCTATTTGTATCGCTAATGGCAATTGCGAACTTCAGGACGTTGCTATTCAAGTGGGAATGGATCATACGCGTTTTCCCTATCGCTTTCCCAATCGCGGCGTTGACATCTCTCACCCGCAGTTTGGCATCGACCACAACCGTTGCATCCTCTGCACCCGCTGCGTTCGCGTCTGCGACGAAATCGAAGGGGCACATGTTTGGGATGTAGGACAACGCGGTGCGGCTGCTTACATTATTTCCGGGCTAAATCAGCCCTGGGGCGAGGTAAGCGCTTGTACCTCTTGCGGCAAGTGCGTCGATGCCTGTCCGACGGGGGCAATCTTTCGCAAAGGAACCACCACGGCAGAAAAAGAACGCGATCGCGCCAAACTCGAATTTCTGGTCAATGCCAGAGAAAAACAGCAGTGGATACGTTAAAAAAAGTAGCATGACTACCAACTTATATGATGTTTTGATTGTTGGTGCTGGCCCAGTAGGATTGGCAACCGCGATCGCCCTGTATCGACATGGTATAAAAAATATACTGGTAATCGATCGCACGAGTGAGTTTCGGCGCGTTGGGCAAGGGGTCGATCTTTTGCCCAACGGCTTAAAAGCACTAAAATACATAGACGAGCTGGCTTATATGCGGGTTAAGGAGGCAGGGGGAAAGTTTCTTAACCCTCCCAGTCATAACAATCCCGACGATAAAGCTAGCGCGATCGAACCGGAAAAACTCTCTCACAAAAGAGCATGGAATCACAAAAACTTACAAGGAAAAATTCTTCGCTCGATTCCTTTAGATTTTGAAACTTGGTTTAATCGTTATGGTGAAGGACGAGTTTTCCTTACTTGGTTTGACTTACAAACTATTCTAAGAAATTTACTGCCCCAAGAAATTGTCCGAGCTAATCATCGTTGCGTTAATGTGACTCAAGACGGTACATGGACGCAAATATCTTGTGCTGGCGATCGCGCACCTGCCACTAATCCTTTCGCTCATTGGGAAATGCACAAATCGGAACCAATCGAGATTAATTCTACACAGAAATTTACTTTAGATTCGACTCAGAAGAATTTTCGAGCTAAGTTAGTGATAGGGGCGGATGGAATTAATTCTACGATTCGGCAGGTACTTTATAATCATTCGGATTTAAGCCAATGGGCAAAACCTCAATATTCTGATTTTTCTGCCATTGGTTGTTTGCAAATTGACAACGTACCCGATGAGATTATCCAAGAATTAGAGAGTAAGTATTTTCAAGGCGATCGCATAATCACGTTGTCCAACGCTCCGATTAATTCCGATTCTCAGTATTTAGAGCAACCGCGAATAATTTTAATTCGCCAACAAGAGAATACACTCGGTTATTTGCTTCATGCTCCTTTAAGCTTAGATTCATTACTTAATAAATCAGCAAAAGAAAAGATTGAGTTGGCAGTAAATGTTTTAGAAAAAGCTAATGTTCCGCCTATTTTTACTCGTTTAGTGAATTTATCAGTTCCTAAAAATTTATTTTCTCGCCCTTATTATATCCATCCGGCAAATATTTCCATTGATTCTAAACCTATTTGGAGTAGTGGGCGAATCGTTTTAGTAGGAGATGCGGCTCATGGAATGCCTCCTTTTGCCGCACAAGGAGTCAATCAAGGGTTTGAGGATGCAGCTTTAATCGCAACTGCGATCGCTAAAATTATTGATAATAAGGCTTTAGATGATGAAAAAACAATCTTTAATGAGTTTAGTAAATACGAGCAAATTCGCCGTCCTTTTATGATGAAAATTCAAGAGGCTACGATGAAAAATCACGTCTGGTCACAACAACAATGGGAGGACTATAGCGAGATGGTTTATAGTCGCAAACTACAGCAATCAATCGGCAATTTAGCTTAAGTTTTCTACAATTTTTCAAGACATTTTTGACTTAGCTATAAACTATTATGAACAAGAGCAAATTTGCTACAGTTTGGCTAGCAGGATGTTCGGGCTGTCATATGTCGTTTCTCGACTTGGACGAATGGTTGCTCGAACTGGCTAACCACGTTGATGTTGTCTACAGTCCCGTCGGTTGCGACCTCAAAGAATATCCCGAAGGCGTGGATATTTGCTTAGTTGAGGGAGGCGTGGCAAACGAAGACAATTTGGAACTGATTCGCAAAGTTAGGGCGCGGACAAAAACCCTCGTTTCCTTTGGCGATTGCGCCGTTACTGCTAACGTTCCAGCAATGCGAAATATCTTGAAGGGAGCCGATCCCGTACTTCAAAGAGGCTACATAGAACTAGCCGACCTCAAACCCCAACTCCCCCACGAACCGGGAATCGTTCCCGAATTATTAGATAAAGTTTTACCCGTTCACGAAGTCGTCCCCGTAGATATTTTTATGCCGGGATGCCCGCCCGATGCCCCTCGCATCAAGGCAACCCTCGAACCCTTATTGCGGGGAGAAAAACCCAAAATGGAGGGACGAGAAATGATTAAGTTTGGTTAATGGTTAGTAGTTAGTAGGATATTCCCCAATAACAACTAACAACTAACAACTAACAACTAACACTGGAGGAAATCATGTCTAAAATAGTAGTCATCGATCCAGTCACGCGCATAGAAGGTCACGCGAAGATTTCTATCTACTTAAACGATGCAGGCGAAGTAGATGATGCCCGCTTTCATGTCGTTGAATATCGGGGATTTGAAAAGTTCTGCGAAGGAAGACCTTTCCCCGAAATGGCTGGCATTACTGCCCGCATTTGCGGCATCTGTCCGGTGAGTCACTTACTCGCTTCGGCAAAAACAGGCGATAAACTGCTGGCGGTTAAAGTTCCCTCTGCGGGAGAAAAGCTGCGGCGGTTGATGAATTTGGGACAAATTACTCAATCTCATGCCCTTTCTTTTTTCCATCTCAGCAGTCCCGATTTTCTTTTGGGATGGGATAGCGATCCGGCAAAACGTAATATATTTGGTTTAATTGGCTCCGATCCGGAGTTAGCAAGGGCAGGAATTCGCTTGCGCCAGTTCGGACAGACGGTAATCGAGTTGTTGGGAGCAAGGAAAATTCATGCCGCTTGGGCGGTTCCTGGCGGGGTGCGTACTCCCCTTTCACAAGAAGGACGGGAGTGGATACGCGATCGCTTGCCGGAGTCTTTTGCTACTATCAGGATGGCACTCGATTTGTTTAAAAACCTACTCGATCGCTTTGCGACCGAAGTCGAAGCATTTGGCAAATTCCCTTCCCTGTATATGGGATTAGTCGGCAAAAACGGCGAATGGGATCACTACGGCGGTCATCTCCGCTTTACCGACAGCGAAGGGAATATCGTCGCCGATGGTTTATGCGAAGATGATTATCAAGACTTTTTAGGGGAAGCCGTGGAAAACTGGTCGTATCTGAAATTCCCCTACTACAAGCCATTAGGCTATCCCGACGGCATCTATCGAGTTGGTCCTTTGGCACGACTCAACGTTTGCTCCCATTTCGGTACGCCAGAAGCGGATAAGGAATTGATAGAGTATCGAGATCGCGCTGGCGGCGTTGCTACTTCCTCATTCTTCTATCACTATGCCCGGCTAGTGGAAATCTTAGGCTGTTTAGAGCGAATTTCCCAACTAATCGACGATCCCGATATTACTTCCAATCGCACCCGCGCCACGGCTGGAATTAATCAACTCGAAGGCATCGGTGTCAGCGAAGCGCCCAGAGGAACGCTGTTCCACCATTATCAAATCGACGAGAACGGTTTGATTAAAAAAGTCAACCTGATTATTGCCACCGGACAAAACAACCTGGCAATGAACAAAACTGTAACTCAAATTGCCAAGTATTATATCCATGGCACAGAAATTCCTGAAGGGATGCTCAATCGAGTGGAAGCGGGAATTCGTGCCTTCGATCCTTGTTTGAGTTGTTCTACCCACGCGGTAGGTCAAATGCCGTTACAGATTCAATTGATTGGATCTGATGGAAGGGTATTAAAAGAAGTTTATCGAGATTAAGAGTTAGTAGTTAGTAGAAAGAACCACTAACTAACAATAAAGAGGAGAAAAAATCATGATCAAAGAAAATCTTTTTCTCTGTATGGGTTCTGCTTGCCACCAAATGGGAGTTTATGAAGTTTTACCCAAACTGTTAGCTTTACTTGGTGAGTACGAACTCGAAGATAAAATCGAGTTAAAAGGATCTTTTTGTCTGGAGACTTGTAGCTATGGAATCGTCATGAAGTTTCAAGATTTGCACTTTATCAACATCAGTCCTCAAAATGTTGAAGCGAAATTTATTGCAGAAATTTTACCGGCGATTCAAAAGTCATTATCTGAGGTAGGTCGTGTTAGAAGCTAATCAAAATAATTTGTGGCAATTATTGTGGGAATACGATCCTAATGGCTTGATTGTTGTCGATGCAGATTTGTATGTCAAGCTAGTCAATCCAGCCTTTTGCAAAATGTTTAATGTCAAGTCCGAGGATATTATCGGTCAGCCTGCCTCAGTTATTTTGGATGATGTTAAAGATTTTCAAAAAGTTTGGGAAAATGGAGAAATTATTCGAGGGCAATCTAAATATTATCCTCGGCATAATATTTATGTCAGAGAAGTGATTTTTCCCATCGAAGATGAAGGAGTTGTCGCTAGCATCATGGTAGACACGACCCATGAAATAGATCGAATCAAGGAATTAAGTAAAATCAAAATTGAAACAGTTAAAAAAGTCAATCAAGTTGTGGATAAACAGATGAAAGTTGTTCAGGAAATTGCGGGATTATTAGGAGAAACAACCGCAGAAACGAAAGTGAGTTTATTGCAAGTTATTCAGATGCTAGAAACTGAAAATCTGTAATTGAAGAGAGATGAAAGTTGATAATTTTTTAGATATCTATCAACAGAGTTTAAACAAAAAAGGTGAGGAACTTTGTGGGGACAAAGTTAAATATCTTAAAACCGATAAGAAAACGACAATTGTCTTATCGGATGGTTTAGGAAGCGGTGTTAAAGCGAATATTCTTGCTACCCTAACGACAGAAATTCTAATTACAATGTTGAATGCGGACGTTCCTTTAGAAGAAGTCCTCAAAACCGCGATCGCAACCCTACCTATTTGCCAAGTTAGAAAAATTGCTTATTCTACTTTTACAATTATTCAAATCAATAGCGAAACTAATCACTTTACTATTATTAACTTTGATAACCCACCCTTTTTATATTTTCATCAAGGTAAAGTCGTCGAATTAGAAACAAAAACAGAAAAAATTTTAGATCGAAAAATTATAGTAGCAGAAGGGTATTTAGAAAGAGGAGATTTCTTAGGTGCCATTAGCGATGGAGTCCTCTACGCAGGGATGGGAATAGAATTAAATTTTGGTTGGGGTTGGGACAGTATTGCTAAATATATTGAAGGGGTTTTGTTGCAGCGATCGCACACAGCAAGAACCATCGTTCAAGATGTCATTCGCCAAACTTACTCTCTTTATCACGGACAAATTGGTGACGATGCAACTTTTGTTGGAGTGTACGTTAGAAAGCGAAATCCATTGATGATTTTTACTGGACCTCCCCTCAATGAGGATAAAGATGAAATCTATGTAGACAGGCTATTAAACTTTGAGGGTAGAAAGGTTATTTGTGGAGGAACAACGGGAAATATCGTCGCCAATTATTTAGGCGAAACAATTGAAATGGATCTCTCGACAATTCGTAAAGATTTACCTCCAATAGGAATGTTAAGTTGCGTAGATTTGGTCACGGAAGGAATTTTAACTATCTCAAAAGCCACTCAATATATTAAACGATGCGAAGGCGATATTGCTCGTTTAAAGTTTGATAATAATGGAGCTTATTTACTGGCGAAGGAAATTTTGCAAGCAGATGCAATTTTGTTTTTAGTCGGTCAAAAGATCAATGAATTTTATCAAAATCCTTTGCTTCCGAAAAATATTTCGATTCGCAGAAGCTTAATCGAAGATTTAGTCAAGTTTTTACGAGAAAAATATCAAAAAGAAGTAATGATAGAATATTGTTAAAGCCATATCGATCCAGGGTTATTTATTTGATTCTGAGTTGATTTCACCAAGAAATAAATTTCTTGTCCCCAAATATTAAGTCCTATAAGACGGACTTTAGCCTCTTAGACAGAGAATTTCTTCTCTGGCTACTAGAATGAAATAGCCCTGCATATCGACCGATGCAAGAATTCTATCGATTACTCGTAAACTAAAAACTGAATCTGGGGTTCGAGGGGATCTTGAACGAGTCCGAGTCCTTTAAAACCCCAACGCTGCATGATGCTTTTTAATTGAGTAGCCGGGATTGATTCTACCGAAAAGCGATCGCTAACGCCCGCAGCATGAGTGTTAAGATAGCTGAGCGCATCGTAACGTTCTTTAAACAATAATAAATAGTTAGCCTCAGTAGGACTCTCGCCTGCTCTCAAACGAGCTACAAGATATTGACCGTCAATTCTAGAGCGAATCAGGTAGTGAGTTTGAGACAACATAATATTAGGATTTTGGATGAAAGGATTTTAGATTTTGGATTGGGGAGTAAAGATTGGTCAGTTGTCCTTTGTCATTGGTCATTGGTTAGTCGTTAATTGTCCCCCAAACTTCCCACACTCCCACTCACCCCTTCTCCCCGTCCCCTTGTCCTAAACTCCTCCAGTCTTACTTCAGGTCTTCTAATTTAATTCGAGGATCGACTGCTTTTAGTAATAAGTCAGCTAACAAATTGCCAATAATTAGCATGGCTGCGCCCATCATCAAACTGCCCATAACTAAATAGGGATCTCTTGCCGTTACGGCTTGTAATATCAAACGTCCCAAACCGGGCCAATTAAAGAAAAATTCTGCAATAAATGCGCCGCTCAGCAAACTAGCAAATTCAAATCCGAGTAAAGTGATCAGGGGATTGATCGCATTACGTAAGGCATGAACGTAGATGACTCGATTTTCTGGCAATCCTTTGGCGCGTGCTGTTTGAATATAATCCTGCCGCAAGACGTCGAGCAACTGTCCTCGCATCAAGCGCTGTAATCCTGCAAAGCTAGTGATGCTGAGGGCGAGTGTTGGCAGAAGCATGTGCCAAGCGATATCGACGACTTTGCCAAAAGGGGTTAGCTCGGCGTGGTAGAGGCTGGTCATATCCCCAACGGGCAACAAGGGAGAAAGATTTTGTGCCAGAATTAAAAATAATAAAGCCGTGATAAAACTGGGAAAGCCCTGTCCCAAATAGCTAATTACTCGTAAAATTTTATCTACCCAACTGTTTTGTTTGACAGCGCCAAGAATTCCTAGGGGAATAGCAACCGTCCAAGTCACGATAATCGATGCTATTGCGAGCAATAAAGTAGCTGGTATGCGTTCTAGAAGAAGGGAAGACACGGGGCGAAGATAGACAAAGCTCGTGCCAAAGTTGCCCGTAAAAACCCGAAACAGCCATAACCAATATTGAACGATCGCTGGCTTATCTAAACCAAACTGTCTTTTGTATTCCTCAATAGTTTCTTGGGAAATTTTCGGATTGAGCTGCAAGGTTTCAAGAAAATTGCCAGGGGCGAGTTGCATAATCGCAAAACTGAGAACAGAAGCTAAAAATAAGGTCAAAAGTCCCTGCAATAATCTTTTGAAAACGTAGCACGAGGTTTCGCTAGTTAATTGCGATCGCAATCTCAACAATCCATGATTAAATCCATTTTTTAAGGAAGAAACTTTGGTAAAAGCCATAAAAATAGTTCGGATATTGGTTATTGGTTAGTTGTTGCTTGTTTGGCGCTACCATACTAACCACTAACTACTGACTACTAATATTGAACTAACGTAATAATAGGAACATCTGGCAATTTTTTGCGCCCTTCTAATTCGGTTAACTCGATGATAAAACTAAATCCCAAGACCTGGCAGCCAATTTGTTCTAGTAAATCGGCTGTTGCTTTAGCCGTTCCACCAGTAGCAATGAGATCGTCAACGATCAGCACTCGACTTCGACCGTCTATAGCATCTTGATGGATTTCCAAGCGATCGGTTCCATACTCTAGCTCGTATTCAACGGCATGAACCGCCGCTGGAAGCTTTCCCGGTTTGCGGACTGGAACGAATCCAGCATTGAGGGTATAGGCTAGCGGCGTTCCAAAGATAAAACCGCGAGATTCCATACCGACGATGTAATCGGGAACCAAACCAGCGTCTTTACACTTCTGAGTTAATGTATCGATCGCGTAGCGCAACCCCTCCGGATTGCTAAGCAGGGTCGTAATATCGCGAAAAGTAATTCCCGGCTTCGGAAAGTCAGGAATATCTCGAATGAGAGATTTGAGATCCATAATTTCACTAATTCACGAATTAATCGCTAATGACTAAAATACAATTTTCCCAATAAGCTATTCTAGGATGAGTCCTTCTACAACTATAATGTCCGATTCTAATTCTCCTGTTGATGCCAAACCACACATTTTAAATATTCTGCCCGACTTTCCTATCATAGGGCAGCAATCTGCTATTCGCATTCAGCAAAAAATTGACCTGATCCTCTTGGCGATCGAAGCTTTGGAATTAGGAGCGTCAGAGCAGTTTTTAGCAACGGCTAAACAGTTAGATCTTCAGGGGATTATTAAAAATCGGATCGTCCTGTGGCGCTTGCGTTGCACGAATCCTTGGCGGCGTTCTTACCTGCGCAACAGCCTTACCTTGGAGCAAGCAAAAGCGCTTGTCATTATCGCTAGCTATCGAGCCAAACAACTCATCGTTCCCATCCGCAACCTACTGCTTGCCGAACAACAAATGCGAGATAAAGGATTGCCCTTAGATAACCATTTTCTCTTATCGGAGTATCTAGAACAGTTTCGTTCGCACTTTCGCAGTCGCATGAATCCCCGTCGCGCTAAGGTAGCTGTTTATCTCGGTTGGGAAGACGAATTGAACGAACTCGCCCTATCCCTACTTCATCAGCTAATATTTTTTACGGGTACGATGGGCATGCAGCGATTTTGGATTAGTTTGTTTGACGGAGAGGTGGCATGACCATTCGACGACAGTATAGTTTGCCTAACTGTACTTTAATTTTAGAAGGATTGAGCAATGAGGCAGCACCTGCTGACGCAACAGATGCACGACCAATGCTATCAATTTTGGTCAATGCAGAATGTCAGTTTGTTGGCATTAACAAAAAGCTGCACGGCGGACGGACGTTTTTGGAAAATTTAGTCAAAGCGGTCAGTGCCTATGCCCAGGAGTGTCTCAGCGGAGTTCGCCACCCCCAGGACTCTCGGGAAAATGGCGATCGCATTTATTTAGAAAAAATTGAAGGAACTAATCTGCACCGCCTCACGTGGCAACCCGCAGAAGACGCCAACGAACAACCCGTCGAAATTGAATTAACGACAGTGCAGTTATTCGATCTTGTAGAAGCCGTCGATCAATTTGCTGCCGACACTCGCACCTTACCCGATATCTCGATCGAGTTAAAACCCCTATCTCGTCGCTACCGTAAACCCGACGAACCTATCGCCCAAAGAGCCATTCCCGCCACATTAGGAGTCTTGGGATTAGCGTTGACTGGGTTTATTGCTTTCTTGCTCCCCATTCCCGAAGTTCGCAAACCCGAACCCGAACCCCAAGCAAGTCCGACACAAACGACTCCGAATTCTCAGCCATCTCCTCCTGGTAATCCCCCAACACCATAGTTCGGCTATTAGTGATTGCTTTCTAAAGTAATGACAATCTTGCCAACTGCGCGACCGCTTTCACTATAGCGATGAGCCTCAGCTATTTCTGATAAGGGATAAGTGCGATCGATAACGGAGCGAATCTTATCGGCTTCAATTAATTGTTTTAATTGAGCCAAGTCCTTACCACTTGCTTTGGCAAAAAATAATTTCGCTTTTTTCCCTGGAATTAAAGAAGTCAAAAAACTATTCACAAGAACGTCAGGGCTTGGCAAAAGAGCGATATAAATCCCTTGAGAAAGTAGATTATTTTTACATTCAGAAAAAGAGCGTTTGCTCACCACATCAAAAATAATGTCGTATTTTTCAGTTTCTTTCGTAAAGTCTTGTTGCGTGTAATCAATGACTCGATCTGCGCCTAAGCTTTTTACCAATTCCACGTTTTTTGTGCTACAAACTGCCGTGACTTCTGTTTCCCATGCCTTAGCAATTTGCACTGCAAATGTCCCTACACCGCCCGATGCGCCGTTAATGAGAACTTTTTGACCTCTTTTTATCTCTCCTGCATCTCGCAGGGCTTGTAGGGCAGTTGTAGCAGCAAGGGGAACGGCAGCCGCTTGTTCGTGAGTGATGTTATTTGGTTTGAGGCAAACAAACTGTTCTGCAACGGCTACATATTCAGCATAAGCCCCGCCGGGAATAGAACCGAGATAGGCATAGACTGCATCTCCGGGCTTGAATTTTGTCACTCGATCGCCGACTTCTACCACTTCTCCCGAAACGTCAAACCCTAAAATTAATGGAAATTTATAGCCTGTCAGGAATTGAAGCATTCCCTGTCTGATTTTCCAATCGATGGGATTGACGCTACTGGCATAAATTTTGATTAGCAGTCGATCGCTTTTTAGAGAAGGCTTTTCGACATCTGCGTATTGTAAGACATCAGCAGAACCGTACCGATTAATGATGATTGCTTTCATACTTTCACCTGTTGCGATCGCTCCCTCAAGTTTTCCTAGGGGCTTCTCTATACAAGTTGCCATTGTTTCTTGAGCAGCGCTAAAAAGGTGGCGTAGCCTGCCGAAAACTCGAATTTGGGCGGATCGGGAACGAGATATTCGGGAAACTCCGTATAGGGCCGCCATTTTTCTGAGGGATCGTGCCGTAGATATAGCATACTCGCATCGGTTGCGCCGTCAGGTTTCCAAGTCATTTGACCTGGGGTGCGATCGCCCATAAAAATCTCCTTACACTCAATCTTACAACCATGTCTTAAGAGTTTTTTACATTTTGACAAATAGCTAGCTAGCTTCTGTAAGCATTTATACTTATTTTTTCTCGATTGCTTCGAGAAAAAGATTTACGCTCAATCTTTAGAATAAATGTAGATATTTACAGGCGAAGATTATGAAGTTAACTTGGCTCGACAGTAATTCTTGGCTGATCGAACTGGCTGGAAAACGCATCCTCCTCGACCCCTGGTTAGTTGGTTCTCTAGTCTTTGGCAATCTCTCGTGGCTGTTCAAAGGGGAAAAAAACGTCTCTCGTCCCATTCCCGAAAAGATCGATTTGATTCTACTGTCCCAAGGATTAGAAGATCACGCCCATCCTCCGACACTCAAACTACTCGATCGCAATATTCCCGTCGTTGCTTCTCCCAATGCAGCTAGGGTAGTTCGAGAGTTAGGATACGTACAGGTAACGGCTTTAGCCCATGGAGAAACTTTTACCTTTGCCAATCAATTAGAAATCAAAGCCGTTCCCGGTTCTCCTATCGGACCGCAGTTAGTTGAAAATGGCTATTTGCTAAAAGATCTAGAAAACGGTCAAACAATCTATTACGAACCTCACGGCTATCATTCTCCTTCTCTCAAAGAGAATGCACCTGTCGATGTCGTTATTACCCCGATTATCGATCTAAAAATCCCGCTTCTAGGTTCGGTCATTAAGGGACAACAGAGTGCCTTGGAAGTATGTAAATGGTTGCAACCTCAAGTCATCGTGCCAACAGCAGCAGGAGGTGACATAACCTTTGAAGGATTGCTGATGTCCGTGCTTCGTGCTGAAGGAAGCGTCGAAACATTTCGTGCTTTGCTTGCCAAAAATAACCTCTCGACGCGGGCGATCGAACCAAAACCGGGCGAAGCATTTGAAGTAGAGTTAGAAAAAAGGGCTGTTAGCCTTTGATCGTTGGGTGGGTTGGCGAAACGCAACCCACCACCACCCAGTTCGTCAAGCTGCTTTAGCTTGGGCTTGTTGTTGCAGGAAATTAACAATTGATGTTTTCTCCAAAAGTCCAACAACAACGCCATTTTCACCAACAACCGTTAGCTGTTGTAGATTTTTCTGTTCTAGTAGTTTAACGACTTCTAATAGAGAGCGATCGGCGCTAATCATTTCCATTGCTCGTGATGGTTGAATGAGTTCGCTAACTCGAACTTCTGTCCATTTAGAAGTGGGAACTTTTTTCAGGTCATCGACGGCAAGTTCTCCTAATAATTGTCCGGCTTCGTTAGTTACTAAAAACTTTTTCCACTGGTTCTGTCCAATGACATAATCATTGGCAAAGTCCCGCAGCGTTAAGGTAGCAGGGACAATTGGACTATTAGGGATAACGGCATCTTGAGCCGTGTATTGACTTAAAGTTTCTTGAATTCTAGCCGATTGAGCGGAGAAACCAGCATTTTGTAATAGAAATAAACCAATTAATAGCGTCCAAAAACTACCAAATTGGCTCAGTCCTAAGATAGATAGTCCGCCTAAAATTACGGCTAGCCAACCAAAGAATTGACCGACTCTACTGGCAAAGATAATACCTTTATTAGGGTTTCCTGTAATCTGCCAAACGATCGCTTTAAGAACGTTGCCTCCATCTAGGGGTAAGCCAGGAATTAGGTTAAATAATCCCAAGATTAAATTAATTGAAGCGAGTAAGTAAACGATCGCTTCTACGGGAGAGGGCAGAGATAAGTTGTTGGCGAGAATTGTAAATAGACCGAACAGAAATAGACTAACAACTGGTCCTGCGATCGCGACTAAGAAAGCTTGCAAGGGACTATTCGATTCCTTCTCTAACGTTGCCAATCCGCCAAAGAGAAATAAAGTAATCGATCTAACTTTAATTCCTTGAGCGATCGCAACGAAACTATGTCCTAGTTCGTGGAATACCACAGAAGCAAATAATAACAGTGCGGCAACAAATCCTAGAATCCAGGGTGTTATTCCTGTGAGTTGAGGAAATGATGTTAGTTCTCCCCCGTAACTCAAAGTTACTAAGCCCAGGACAAAAAACCAGGAAGGATTCACATAAAAAGGAATCCCAAATAAATTGCCGACGCGAATGTTGCCATTCATGAGATAACCTCTGAAAATTTTGAATTTTGAACCCGCCCGCAGTATGAATTCCGAAGACGGCTGAATTTGTTATTGGCTTCTGTTTAAATTGTAACGAAGTGTTAAAAGCAATTAAGTTTAGCTATTTTAGTAAAAACCGTCCAAAAAAGTTCGGTTAGGTAAGAGAAGAAAGTTATTGATTTAATTTAAAAAGATTAAAAGGCAAGATTGTAAATCCAAGCTTAATTATTCGAGAAGCTCCCTCGAATCGAGAGTTAATGCTTGTATAATTAAAAGTTTCTACTACTCTATTGCCAAGAAAAAAAGGGTTGAGAGAAAAGAAATGGGGATTAAAGACTTAAAAGGCAGAGATATTTTAGGTATAGCAGACTTGAGCGCGGCAGAAATTAAAGATTTGTTGCAACTCGCCGCCGACCTGAAAAGTGGAAATCGATCGCCTGTTTGTAACAAAATCTTAGGATTATTATTTTACAAAGCTTCTACTCGCACTCGCGTGTCTTTTACCGTTGCCATGCACCAACTTGGCGGTCAAGTCATCGATCTCAATCCCAACCTCACTCAAGTTGGCAGGGGCGAACCTATCTCAGACACAGCAAGGGTTTTAGATCGCTATATCGATATTTTGGCAGTGCGAACCTTCAAGCAAACCGACTTGGAAGAGTTTGCTCGCTATGCCCAAATTCCGATTATTAATGCCTTGAGCGATCTAGAGCATCCCTGTCAAATTCTAGCGGATTTATTGACGATTCAAGAATGTTTTGGCAAGATTTCAGGCGTTACGGCAACTTTTCTCGGCGATGGCAATAATGTCGCCCATTCCTTCATTCTCGGCGGTGCCTTAATGGGCATGAAAATTCGCATAGCTACCCCAGAGGCACATAAACCAGAACCCGCTATTGTAGAAAAGGCAAGGCAATTGGCAGTAGACGGGGCGGAAATTATCATTACTGAAGACCCCATTGAGGCAGTGAAAGGATCGCAAGTGGTTTATACTGACGTTTGGGCAAGTATGGGACAAGAAGCTTCAGCTGAGTCGAGAATTCCCATGTTTCAACCTTACCAAGTTAACGAAGAAATTCTCGCTCATGCGGATTCGGATGCGATCGTACTGCACTGTTTGCCTGCCCATCGAGGAGAGGAAATTACTGAAGCTGTCATTGAAGGCAAGCAATCGCGGGTATGGGATGAGGCAGAAAACCGCATGCACGCCCAAAAAGCTTTGTTAGTTAGCTTGTTGGGAATTGAATAATACTATTTGGTTGGTTTGGAATTATTTGCAAGGGCGAATCGCGATGCACCCCTGAAATCCCTTCTCCCACAAGGAGCGAAAGGACTTCAGGCAAAAGTCTTAAGTTGAAAGCCCTTCTCCCGCTCTGGGAGAGGGGTTGGGGGTGAGGGCGATTTTTTTAGATTTAGGACGAGAAATGCGATCGCTTTAATTATTCTTCTATAGCAATACGAAGCTCACAACTATTGCTTTTCAAGACGCGAAGCGCCCAAAAGAGTAACAGCTCTTTTGCACTCACTACTCGATTAGAACGCTTATTCTGGTTCTATTTCTAACTTTAATCAAAATAGAATAAATTGTTATTGACAATGAAATTTTCTATGATTTTAAAGAAAAAAATTACTTTAATTAACAATCAGCACTAATATAAAGTCAATCCCGTAAATAAATATAATTTCTTAGGAATTGTCCATTTGCAATTGTCAATTTTTCGATGGCTCTAAATGCTAAAATTAATATATTTGAGCTTCTTAGATTAAAACATCAAAGATCGAACATTCTAATAACCTAGTCAGCCTTACTAAAAAGCCTCGCTCGGAATTGGAGTTAATTAACTGTGGTTATTCAAGTAAATTCTAATCAAGCTTATGAAGCGAAAACTCAAGAGATCGCCAGACAGCTTTTAGCATCGACGCGGGAGAGGCGTTCTCTCTGGGCACAGGTACGCGACCAAATGCGCTGGGACGATAAACTTCTCGACTGGGCAATGAGCAATCCTGGCTTGCGGGTTCAACTATTTCGCTTCATCGACTGTTTGCCGGCTTTGCGCAGTAATGCCGAAATCGCCCGCCACATGCAACAGTACTTAGGAGAAGAATCGGTAGAACTTCCGTCGGCACTGAAAGGCATACTCAATTTCACCGATCCCAATTCTGCTCCGGCTCAATTAGCAGCCGCAACGATTAGCAAAGCAGTAGAAGCACTAGCTTTTAAATATATTGCTGGGGAGACCGTTCCACAGGTTATTAAGACTATCGATCGCCTGCGTAGAGAAAAGATGGCGTTTACCATCGACTTACTCGGAGAAGCCGTCATTACAGAGGCAGAAGCGAAAGCCTATCTGCAAGGCTATCTGGATTTGATGGAACAACTAGCCCAGGAAGCGCAAAGATGGTCGAAAGTGCCAGAAATTGACGAAGCAGACGGAGAACCGCTCCCAAAAGTTCAAGTGTCCGTGAAATTAACAGCTTTTTACTCCCAATTCGATCCTATCGATCCAGAGGGAAGTCAGGAAAAAGTTTGCGATCGCATTCGCATCCTTCTCCGTCGCGCCAAGGAATTAGGGGTAGCGGTTCACTTCGACATGGAACAATATGTCTACAAAGATTTGACCCTTGCCATTCTCAAAGAATTGTTACTCGAAGAGGAGTTTCGCACCCGTACCGATATCGGAATTACCATACAAGCCTATTTACGCGACTCGGAACAAGATTTAAAAGATGTCATCGAATGGGCAAAGAAACGGGGCAACCCGGTAACGGTTCGCTTAGTCAAAGGGGCATACTGGGATCAAGAAACGATTAAATCCCTCCAGCGTCATTGGCAGCAGCCAGTATACAACGAGAAAGCTGCTACTGATGCTAATTTCGAGCGTTTAGCCCAGTTATTGCTAGAAAACCACGAATATTTATATGCGGCGCTCGGCAGCCATAACGTGCGATCGCAGGCATTAGCCTGTGCCATTGCCGAAACTCTCCAAATTCCTCGTCGTCGCTTCGAGATGCAAGTTCTCTACGGAATGGGCGATCGCTTGGCACAAGCTTTAATCAAACGCGGTCATCGAGTACGAGTCTATGCACCCTACGGAAAACTTCTTCCTGGCATGGCATACTTGATTCGCCGCTTGCTGGAGAATACGGCAAACAGTTCTTTCCTCAAACAAAGTCTGGAAGAACGTCCCGTTGAAGAATTGATCGCCCCACCCGTCTTTAGAGAGGGGGGGACGGAAAGACGGAAAGACGAAGAGACTTTCCCTGGCGCACCCGATACGGATTATGCTAACGCCGAATTGCGCGAGGCAGCCAAACAAGCTTTAGTTAAAGTTCGCAATTCCTTGGGGAAAACCTATTTACCTCTGATTAATGGGGAATATGTCCAAACTGAGACAGCGATCGATTCGGTCAATCCGTCGAATCCCAGCGAGATTGTCGGCAAAATTGGCTTAATTTCTGTCGAACAAGCCGAAAGTGCGATAGAGGCGGCAAAAGCTGCTTTCCCCGCCTGGAAGAAGACTCCTGTTAGAGTGCGAGCAGGAATTTTGCGCAAAGCCGCTCAAATAATGGAACAACGTCGCCACGAATTGAGCGCTTGGATCTGCTTAGAAGTGGGAAAAGTCTTGCAACAAGCCGATGCGGAAGTCTCGGAAGCGATCGATTTCTGCCGCTACTATGCCAAAGAAATGGAACGGTTGGATCTGGGGCACAATTTTGACGTTGCCGGAGAAACTAACCGCTACCTTTATCAACCGCGAGGCGTTGCCGTGGTCATTTCTCCTTGGAATTTCCCCATCGCCATTGCTACAGGAATGACGGTAGCTGCATTGGTCGCTGGCAATTGTACCTTACTCAAACCCGCCGAAACTTCCTCCGTCATTGCCGCTAAAATAACCGAAATCCTCCTAGAAGCAGGAATTCCTAAAGGAGTTTTTCAATTTGTCCCTGGCAAAGGTTCTCAAGTAGGCGCTTACATGGTGAAGCATCCCGACATTCATTTAATCGCCTTCACGGGATCGCGGGAGGTAGGCTGTCGTATCTATGCCGACGCATCCATACTCCAACCCGGACAAAAACATCTCAAACGAGTCATAGCCGAGATGGGCGGGAAAAACGCCATTATCGTCGATGAAAGTGCCGATCTCGACCAAGCGGTAGCTGGCGTGGTGCAATCGGCGTTTGGCTATAGCGGGCAAAAATGTTCGGCTTGTTCGCGGGTTATCGTTCTCGATTCCGTATACGATGCCTTTGTGGAACGGTTTGTCGAAGCCACGCGATCGCTCAATATCGGTGCGGCAGATTTACCCAGCACCCAAGTTGGTCCAGTTATCGACGCAACTGCACGCGAGCGCATTCGGGACTACATTGCCAAAGGCAAACAGGAAGCCGAAGTTGCCCTAGAAATGGATTCTCCCGAAAACGGCTATTTCGTCGGTCCTACTATCTTTACCCATGTTTCTCCCACGGCAATTATTGCCCAAGAAGAGATTTTTGGGCCCGTAGTCGCACTAATACGGGTAAAAGATTTTAATGAGGCATTAAAGGTTGCTAACGGAACCGATTACGCCCTCACGGGTGGTTTATATTCTCGCACTCCCGACCACATTAAACGGGCTGGCGAGGAATTTGAAGTCGGCAACTTGTATATTAACCGAACGATTACGGGCGCGATCGTCGCCAGACAGCCCTTTGGCGGGTTTAAACTCTCTGGAGTCGGTTCTAAAGCCGGAGGTCCCGATTACTTACTGCAATTCCTCGAACCACGCCATATTACTGAGAATATCCAACGTCAGGGATTTGCGCCGATCGAGGGAGCAGAATAAGTTAAACCGAACTGGTAGGGTAGATAACGAACTGAACGCTTGCTCGTTTTCATGGGGGACTTGGTGCCGAAGTAAATCCGGCACTTTAAGCGCCCTCTCACCGGCTGAAAAGATAGAGGCATTCAACAACGCTTTTCGGTAACTTTTATTTCAGATTAGCTCTCGTGTCTCGAACAGCCACCCAAAAGAACAATCCGGTTAAAGGAATGCTCGCCGCTAGAATAATTCCGGTCGTGACATTTCCTAGTTCTGGCGTTCCTGAAGACAGTTCAAAGACCGAACCCACTCCAGCGATCGCTGCAATACAAGAACCCAATAAAAATACGCCGCTTTTCGGTGTCACTGTTATTACTCCTAGTGCGAGATAGACTTAACCGCCCCAAGCGAAAAGCCGTTCTTCTTCAATTCTTCTGTCAATGCTAAGCTATTTTCGACGCGATCGACAAACAGAACTCCTTCGAGGTGATCCATTTCGTGTTGGATGACGCGAGCAAGAAATCCCGATGCTTTAAGCTTGCGAGGTCGTCCCTGTTCGTCCTTAAACGAGACTTCAATCGTTTCTGGACGAGTGACATCCATATACACGCCGGGAATGCTCAAACACCCCTCTTCAAAGTCGCACAATTCGCTCCCGTAGCTGGTAATTTGCGGGTTAATTAAAACCAGAGGAGGATTGGCGGGATTATCTGGTTCGCAGTCGATAACGATTAATTGTTTGTGAATGCCGACTTGAGGAGCTGCCAAACCGACGCCGTTAGAGCTATACATGGTTTGCAGCATTTCTTTGGCGAGTTGCCGCACGCTGTCGTCTACCTTAGCAATGCGCTTAGCAGGCTGGCGCAGGACGCGATCGCCCAAATAATGAATTTTTAAAGGGGGTTTTTCTAACTTTTTTTTCTCTACAGCGATTCCTGAAGTCATGAACTGACCTATCTAGCAATAGTTATGGCTATATTTTTTTCAATTTTAACTAATATTAACAGGGATTGGATCTTCCGGTTTTAGGGGTTTGCCGATCGCAAGGCTTGGTATTGACAAAAATGGCTATCTGTGAATAAAAACTGGTGAGCGATCGATTTAGATTTTCATGAATTGGGCAAAAGCATCGAGAAAAAACACTCGATGTAATAAAATAAGATTATTTATTGCAAAAACTCGACAAAACTTAGCAAGTCATTGGCAGTAACTTGATTAAGTTCGCCAAATGCGTCAAATGATAATTTTGACGTTTGAATTGTTAGTTTAAGTAAATTTCGGGGAACTCTTTATAAAGAGAGAGTATCTTAGTCTTGTCAGTTGCAAGCAACGACTGAAATTCGGCACTCGATGCGATAACGGCGATCCAGAATGAGCTATTGTGTAAATCCCTCTTGTTCTCAACCGAAAAACCCCAAAAATGCCGAGGTTTGTCAAGCTTGTGGCTCCAGTCTGATCTTACGCGGACGTTACCGAGTTTTAGGGATCTTAGGCAAAGGGGGATTTGGAGCAACCTTTGTCGCAGTCGATCTCTCGCTTCCCGGCAAACCCTGGTGCGTCGTCAAACAACTGCGCCCCTCGACTGACGACCCTGCCTTATTCAAAATGGCAAAGGAGCTTTTCGAGCGAGAAGCGGAAACCTTGGGCAGAATTGGCAATCACCCGCAGGTTCCCAGATTGCTAGACTATTTTGAAGACAGGCAGCAGTTTTATTTAGTCCAAGAATACGTTAAGGGACACAACCTTCATCAAGAAGTCAAAAAGAACGGTCCCTTCAGCGAGGCAGGAGTTAGACAGTTTTTGAGCGAAGTCTTACCCATCCTACAATATATCCATACCCAACGAGTGATTCATCGGGATATCAAACCCGCTAACATCATCCGCCGCGAAGAAGATCGCCAACTCGTCTTGATCGATTTTGGGGCAGTGACCAATCAAGTCAACTCAGTGGCCAACAGTGCGTCTACTCAGACGGCTTTCACGGCCTTTGCCGTTGGAACGGCAGGTTTTGCCCCACCAGAACAGATGGCAATGCGTCCCGTTTTTGCCAGCGACATTTATGCTGTTGGCGTGACTTGTCTTTATTTACTCATTGGCAAATCTCCTAAAGATTTAGGCACCGATCCGACTACCGGAGAAATTACCTGGGAAAGATGGATAACGGTAAGCGAGTCGTTTGCTAAAGTATTGAAAACGATGCTGGAGGTGTCTGTTCGTCACCGCTATAAAACTGCTAACGAAGTGCTACAAGCGCTCGAACTGGTTCCCTATAGCGAGAGTTTGGCGCAGAGCATGATTAATGCACCCAATTTAGAGAAAGGAACGGGCAATTCTGCTATTCTGGCTACTACACCCATCTCAAAAATAGGAATGGGCGATCGCACTCGCATCGATCGCGCTACTCGGACGAGTGCCAATCCACCTACCCCTAATCTTCCTAGTAAAGCTGCAGCTGGATCGAATTTCTCTGCCGCTCTCAACTATCAAATGTCTAGTAACTATGCCATCGACAAAAATCGATTGGCTAGTCCGTCAAAATCACCAGCCTCTAAGAAACCCGTACCTAAATTAGATGCTAACAGCATTGTAGAAGGTTATAAAAATGGCAGGCGAGATTTTGCTCAGCAAGAGCTGAATAACTTGAATTTAAGCAGAGCTAGCTTGCCCGGTGCGATTTTTCATCAATCCCAGTTGAACCAAGCCAATTTTCAAAGGGCAAATTTGGCGAACGCGGATTTTGGTCATGCCAATTTAACTCATGCCGATTTGCGAAATGCGAATTTGAGTCGGGCATATTTAAGTTATGCCGATCTTAAAGGTGCCGATTTGCGAGGAGCCGATCTGAGTTTTGCCCATTTGACTTATGCCAATTTGAAAGGAGCAAACTTATGCGGGGCAAATCTTACTAACGCCAAAGTAACAGAGGAGCAACTCGTTTATGCAAAAACGAATCGCTCGACCATTATGCCAACGGGAAGAAAAGGATTTTGGTAAAATTCTTAGCGATCGATATAATTATGTCGATTTAGGGGGAATTTTACGAATTTCTGAATAAAAAGCGGTTCGACTGAAGCCATGAGCATTTTTCACCAAGCTAGTTCTCAACCGTAAATTGGGACTGGCAAACCAGAGGCGTTCTTCTAAATACGTTTTGTCTTTTTCAATAATTAAAGTCAAAGCTTGGTCATTGCCCAAGACAAAGCTACCCAAGCTTATCGTTGTCAGAGGCATTCCTGCCGCAAACAAAAGTTGGCCGGTTTGAGAATTATCGCGATCGGGAACTAGGATCGTGACTGAAGAACCACTTTGCTTGGGTTTTCCCCAATCTACCGAGTTATCCCACCATGTTTTCGTTCCTCCTAGGGTGTGGCTGGGGTCAATTTTATGTTGCTGACAAAGGGTTATTATTTCCGGTCGATCTCGGGATAGTCTTTCTACAGTCAGGTCTGCTTTGTGATTTTCAACTTTTGTTTCATCTAGATGATAACTCGTGCGCTGAGAAAACCATTTACCCGCACACAGTTCGAGAAATTCCTCAATTTCCATGAATGATTCGCAAACGCTGTTCTTATCAGTTGACTCAATGAATCGTCAGAATGGACTTTATCAATTCTACCGCTGTTGTTATCCTTTATTGTTCCGTTGACCCTTCTTCAAGTCGCTCTAGGGATAGGGTGGCCGCTTGACTGACTTGAGGATGAGGATCTTTGGCTAAAAATTTGAGCGCAGAAATGCTTTTTTCCGTTTTGAGGTTGCCCAAAGCTTCTGCCAGACGCTGGCGAATCAGCCAATCCTCTGAAGGAGCAAACTGGAGAAGGCGATCGACAGTATCTACTGCTTCAATTTCTCCCAAAGCCGCGATCGCGGCTTGGTGTAAGACGGCTTCCTCGCTTTCTAGCGCTTTTAGCAAAACTTCCTTAGCGCGAATATCTTTGAGATTTCCCAAGGAAACCGCCGCACTAAAACGCACTAACCATTCCGTATCTTCGTAAAAGGCACGCACTAGCGGTTCAAAGGCGCGTCCGTCTTCTAAATAACCCAAAGCGCCCGCTGCGTCGGCTCGAATGCCGTAATCGGGATCGGTCTCTAGAAGCTTCACCAAAATCTCATAGCATTCTTCCGTCTGCTTGACTCCCAAGGCAAAAACTGCCATGGAACGCACTGGCAAGATTTCGTCGTAGAGAACTTTTTTAATCAGGGGGACTGCATCTGCGGCTGGGAATTGTCGCAACGAGACTAGTGCCAACAGGCGATCGCGAGAATTGGGACTTTCGAGTTGGACGGCGATTTGTTCTAAACTCGGCTGATTCATCAATTTATTTTTTGTCCAGCTACACCGATGTTACTAACTATATCGCTATCAACAGGGAGAGTGCGAGTGTCAGTGATTGGTTCTCACTATGAATCCAGGACTGTCTACTTTTTCATTGTCTCCTCTCCCCGGAAAACTTGCATTCTATCTTAGGGATGCGTTTCTCTTGCGCGTTTGCTCGATAAATTCCCAGATTGTTTGAAGATACTGCATCCCTCCCAGTTCAGCCGTATCGTTGTGTCCTGCATTAGGCACTAACAGCAGTTGTTTGGGTTCCGGTGCAGCCTGGTAGAGTTCTTGGCTCATTTTAACAGGGATTATCTCGTCAGCCGTGCCGTGAATAAAGAGGATTGGCATTTGCAGCGATCGCACTTTGGCAAGAGAATCGAATCGCTGAGTCAGAATCAAATCTACGGGGAACAGTCGATACAAGCTGACCTCGTCTACCACTGCCCTTACGGACGTGAAAGCCCCTTCTACGATGATACCCGCGATGTCGGGGTGTCGTGCCGCCATTTCAATGGCGATCGCGCCACCTAATGAATGACCGTAAAGAAAAATGTTTTTGGGCGCAATCCTTCGCTGTTGAGTTAAATAAGTCCAAGCTGCTTCCGCATCCTCGTAAACAAGGGACTCATTGGGAAATGGTCCCGAACTTTTGCCATAACCGCGATAGTCAATGAGCAATACGGATAGTCCTAACTGGTGAAAGCGAGAAGCGCGATGGACGTTATCGCCGATGTTGCTTCCGTTACCATGAAAATAGAGCAAGACGGGAGCTTCGGCTTTTGGGGATCGTATCCACCAACCATGTATTTTCCCCGTTGAGACGGGCAACCAAACTTCCTCATAGCTGAGATTGACTTCTGCTGGCGTTGTTGCGATCCCGGCAGGCGGAAAAAAAATCATTCGCGTCTGCCAGAATTTCAAAAACAGGCAGACTCCGATGTAGACAGTTGCTAAGATTCCTCCTGTAACGAAAATTCCTTTGACCAAAGCTAAAGCAGTAATTTTACCCACAGTTGTCAAACTAGGAATGTCTTTCTTGATTGCGTTACTCCCTACTTTTCATATGATAAGTGCAACCATAAATTAAGTTATTGTCATTGCTTCAAAGTGCTGGCTAAACCTGCTCCTAATATTAGGTTTCATGGTTATTGAATCTAATTCGAGCTTATGATTTTCGATTGCTGATTTAGTTCAACTAATTTTCTTCTACTTTTGTAATACAAGCTGCCTCTAATAAAATGAATTTTTCTGTTGAGACAACAGAACAGCGATCGCTCAATTTTTCTAAGGCTGGTATTTCTCCTTTCTCTAGTCGATTAATTGTTGCAAATACGCTATCTCTAAAAGAACTCCGGGTCAGCCATTCTTGTTTCAAAAGATAGTCTGGCTGAAAAGAATTGCGTTCTATCAACAAAAAGTCAATACTATATTTTTGAATAATGCTTTTAGTAACCGATAAATCAGAGCTATATTGAGCGCGAATTGTATCAATCGTTCTTTGCTGGATTCGATTGTAATAAGCTGGATGATAGGCGAGAGCAAATTCTCGACTTGCTAAGAGCGATCGCTGGGAAAAAGCAGGGATATTATCGGCTTCTTGTGCGATAGAAGCAACTAAGATATTTTTAGGCTGCTTGGATAAAAATTCATAGACTGCTGGCGCATCTCCAACTATCCAGGTTTGAAATAAAAATAGAACCCCAGAAGGAATTGCTGGAACGATTATTACTATTGTGGCAAACAAGGCAACCAGTCCTAATAAAAATGATTCTTTTCTAGTAAATTTTGCTTTTGTTAGCCTTTTCTTAGATAGCCAACGCCATCCTGATTCTAAAAGAACGAGTAAGACAATTCCTGCTGCTATTGGCATCACAAATCGAATGCTGTGATGAGTATAGCGACTGGGAAGATGGAGTTTTGGCAGCAACAAATGAGCTAGAAAAAACATTCCCAAAGAAGCAATAACAATTTGCCAGAGAATCTTCGCATCTTCTGTGACAAACTTGGCTAGCGAGAGTTGTGACTTATGCCAAAATGGCAAGGCAAAAGCAAACCAGACAATTGAAGGAAATAAGGGAAGTTTTATGCCGCTAGAACCCATAAAAATAAACCAAATTGGATTGACTCCAAAATATTGATTTCTTCCCCTAAATCCAAATTCAGGCATGGCTTTCATTTGCGCCAAAGTGACAACCGTTGAAAATTCTGAGCGATCTAGAATAAAAGGGAGCAAAACGACAAAAGCCACTCCTAATCCAGATAGCCAAAAAAAATAATCTTGTCGATCTTGAGAAAGTTGAGGTAATCCTCTTTGCCAGCGAAATAATCGCACTGTGAGAATAGCAACTTCCACTAATAATAATTGTGGATAAAATAAACCTTGTAGGGCAACAGAAATTAAAATGGGGATTAGCGATCGCTGAACTAAGTAGTATAAGAAAGCTGCAAAAAGAGGATAGACAAACGATCTAGGTGTAGCTGAAATTAGATCGTCATTATTCCAAATGACTTGATTAAAAAGTAGGCTAATTAGAAAAGCACCGCTGGGAATAGGAAAGATTTTAAGAGAGAAAAAGAAAAGATAGACAGTTGCGATAAATCCTAAAACTAGCGGTAAGATTTTAGCGAGTAAGATTGACTCGATCCCAAGCTTTGCCATGCTCCAATAGAAAAATTTATAGCCAACTGGAGCAAGAGTCTGAAAGTAGTCAGCAATGAGATCGTTAGGAAACAGTTGAGGATCGACAAATCTTTGCAACCAGACGACATGTTGTCGAACATCATCCTGAACGATGTAATCTTGACTGAATCCATGACCTATGGATACGAGTCCGAAATACAGGTTAACGCTAAGACTTAAACTAAACCAAAACGAAGTATTGGGATGGCTGAATAATTTTGAAGACTTGATCGGCACCCATAGTTGTTTTAGAGAAGTAATCGAGGACATTTGAGTTCGTCGAGGAAAAATTTAGAGAGATTTGACAAATTACTGTATCATTTATCCGTTTTAAGCTTATATAAATCCAATTTCTCATGCGATCGCGATCGCAGCTCTCTTCAACAGGGAAAGAAATGCGAAAATTAGATACAGCAAAAAAAAATCCAGTAATATAACCGCTAATTAGACGAGCAAAATTGAAAAAAGTTACCCATACTAGAGCAAATTGTCATAAAAAGCTCTAGATTTTAACTTGTGTGTAGAAAGAGAATATTCTTGTACTTGTAAAGACTTGGCAATAGCAAGCCCTTGCAGTAAAAAGGTTACTAGAAACTTACGCGAGGATAGTTGAGCCTTTAAAATAGTCTTGCAACTGTCGATCGTGATCGTGGGAGAGGTTGCCCAGAGGCAAATCCTCTGGCAAAAATGCTTTAGCATCGGAGACTTCCAAAGTATCTCCAATAGCTAAAGCCCCCCGAACTTCTGCTTCGATAGAAACTGTAATCGAATGAATTCTGGGATCGCGGTCTGGTGAAGAGTATACGCCAACTAATCGCCGAATCTTGACCAGTTCTAATCCGGTTTCCTCTGCCAACTCTCGACGTGCAGTCGTCGCAATATCTTCTCCCCAATCCACGATTCCTCCTGGCAAAGACCATTGACCCGTATCGCGCCGACGAATTAAGATGATTCGTCCATCTGGCAGGATCGGGATAATCGTCGTTCCCGTGACTGGATGGCGGAAGATAATGCCGATTACGGTTGAAATAAATCGCCAAGCACGAAGCATATATGAGTTATCGGTATTGTTATCAGTAGGGATGTATTCTTATCGCGACGGACGCTCGAATGATTTGCCCCTAGGTGGCAAATCCGCATCTTTGTAAGCCGAATAGGTTTCCAGAAGCTAGTTCTCAACTAAAGATTTAGCTGTAGCCAGAGCTTGACGAACTTGCTCGAAACCCGTCCCGCCATAACTGTTGCGAGCTGCAACCACTTGTTTGGGAGCGATCGCTTCGTAAATATCTCCTTCAAAGGCTGGATGCAATTGCTTCCATTCCTCTAGGGTTAAGTCTTTGAGCAATTTACCCGCAGCGAGACTGGTCTTGACGACTTTCCCTACTAAATTATAAGCTTCCCGGAAAGGAACTCCTCGCGCTGCTAAATAATCAGCAACATCCGTCGCATTGGAGAAATCCTCAGAGACTGCCTCTGCCAGTCGTTCGTCTCGAAATTCCAATCCCTCATCCAATAAAATCGTTATTGCCTCCAGGCAAGCTCGCACAGTTTTAACCGCATCAAAAAGGGCTTCTTTATCTTCTTGCAAGTCTTTGTTATACGCTAATGGCAGGCCTTTCATCAAAACTAGCATTCCTTGCAAGTGTCCAAAGACGCGTCCGCTTTTCCCGCGTACCAGTTCGGGTACGTCGGGGTTTTTCTTTTGCGGCATAATGCTCGAACCCGTGGCACAGCTATCTTTGAGGGTAACGAAATTGAATTCCTGAGATGCCCAAAGGATAATTTCTTCGCTTAGGCGACTCAGGTGAACCATAATCAAGCTAGCAGCACCCAGAAATTCGATCGCAAAATCGCGATCGCTCACGCCATCCAAACTATTGCCATAAACGCCCTCAAAGCCTAATAGATTGGCGCTGTATTGGCGATCGATGGGAAAAGTCGTTCCAGCTAATGCACCGCATCCCAAGGGCAAAATATTCGTTCTAGAGCGAATCTCTCCCAGGCGTTCCCAGTCTCGCTGCGCCATTTGAAAGTACGCTAGCAAGTGATGGGCTAAACTTATCGGTTGCGCTCGTTGTAGATGAGTATAGCCGGGGATGAGGGTTTCTACGCGAGCTTCGGCATGGCGCAGGAGAACCCGTTGAAACTGCCGCAATCGATGCCGGATCTCGTCGATGCGATCGCGCAGATAGAGGCGGATGTCGGTGCCTACTTGGTCGTTGCGCGATCGCGCCGTGTGTAATTTTTTGCCTACATCGCCGACGATTTCTATCAATCGTCGTTCGACGGCAAAGTGAACGTCTTCTTGTTCGATGCCGGGATTAAATTTGCCGTTTCGATATTCTTGACGAATCTGTTCCAATCCGGCGACTAACTGCCCAGCTTCCGATCGCTCGATAATCCCCGTATGGGCAAGCATTTTCGCATGGGCAATCGAACCCGTTATGTCGTATTCGATCAGTTCGATATCGAAACCGATGCTGGCATTGAAACGGGCGATCGCGGGATGCAGCGTCCCTTCAAAGCGATCGCTCCAAGTCTTTTTTTCTGTCACGGCAAACTACTATATCGCTCCCAATGCGAAATTAATATGCGGTAAAACTCCGAAAAATATAGCCGAGAACGAACCCGATCAGCAATGCCCAGACTTGACCCGATTCAATAAAGTTATTGAAGGCATCTTGCATCTGAGCCAAAACATCGACATCTTTATCTATTTTGGCGATTATCGACACTGCGTATTGAGCGCTCGATGCGGTTGATGTTTCTTTTGCGGGAAGAAAAGTGATAAATTGGCTTCTCAGGTTCTGTTTTTCCAAATTCTCCATGGAGATTTATTCCTCTAAATATAGCTTACTCCGAAGATTGTACCCGCATCACCACTAAGGTCATATCATCCCCATTACTATTTTCTCCGCTAACGAAGCGATCGACTTGCTCGAATAGATAGTCGAGAATTTCTTGAGGGCTGTGACATTGCTGGCAGGCTTGCCGAAAAGCTTCTATCAAGCCTTTTTCTTCAAAGCGATCGCCGTTGGGGTTTACCGCATCGGTAAACCCATCCGTGTAGTAAATAATGGTATCTCCTGGCTTTAGCTGAACCTTGGCATCTTCGTATTGAGAATCGGCATCCACGCCAATCAACATTCCATTTGTATCCAAGCGTTCGATTTCTTGGCTAGAAGTTCGCCACATGAGCGGGGGATTGTGAGCAGCATTACTATAAGAGAGAATTTGACTTTGAGGGTCGTATTCTGAATAAAATAGGGTGACAAAGCGATGAGACTCGTCTAAATCGGCATACATGACCCGATTTAAGTGTTGCAGAATTTGAGCTGGAGAATGACGGTTGAGAACTTCTGCCCTCAGCATGCCTCTGGTCATGGTCATGATTAAACCTGCCGGAACTCCTTTGCCCATCACGTCGCCGATGACGATACTCCAGGGAACGCAGCAGGCAGTTTGTTTGTCAATCTTGCCTTCTTGGGTTTGCCGCAGTTGGTCGTAGTTAGTGGGAATGAAGTCGTAGTAGTCTCCGCCGACGCGATTGGCATTTCTGCACCTAGCAGCTAGTTCGACCCCTTGTATTTTTGGGCATTTCCTGGGTAGTAGGCGTAGCTGAATTTCTGAGGCAATTTCTAGTTCTCGATCCTGACGTTCTTTAGAGCGCAATTCGACAGTCAATTCATTATTGGCGATCGCTACGGCTGTTTGATCGGCAACTAGCTGAAGTAACTTCCGCCGAGTTTGAGTCCAAACGTAGTCTGGATCGCTACTAAAGATATAAAAACGCCCTCTCTCGACATTTTTGACCAAAACTGGCGTGCTGTAGAGTCGTACTTGAGGTCCCAAAGCCTGCCTGATTTGCTCGTCAAGCAACGATGGTAATAGTAAGATAGGCGAATTGTTCGAATTTTTGTTTCTTTGGTTTTCTGAGGTATTGGCTTGACGAATCACGCCATCGAGCAGGCGACGAAGTTCTTGAGTTGCCTGATGTTCCTGACAATGTAGCTGTTCTAGGGATATCTGCCCGTTCGATTTCAACAAAATCAGAGCGCTGCCGTCAGCATCGGTGACTCGTGCCGCCATTAATGGCGTTAACTCCAAAAATTGATTGAGGTTATTAAAGCTACGCAAAGCAAAGCCCAGAGAACTCAACAAATTTTGAATTTTGTTTTGTTCTCGGTACAAACTTGCTACCAGTTCCTTCAGTGCCAATACTGGCGTAGTTTCAGTTCTGACACCACTAGGGTTTGCATTCTTATCGGTTGAAGAGGGCTGGCGGGGAATAGGCACAGCAGTCATTGCACTTAGAAAGCATTAATTAGGCTTACAGTAAAAATTTATGAGTCAGGCAAACTAGGCGTATAAGTCATGCTTGCCCAGTTCAAACTACCACTATAGTAGATACGAAACTAAATCCAACCAAACTAGAGTTGATACATAATAGCGCTCATTGGTACTCCTGCCAATGCCCCTAGACAAAAATCTGAAAATTTATCTCGATCGGGATAAATTTATGTTTGACTTAGTTGTTTGTTCTATTCGCCATGCTTTCTAATCTGAAAAAAAATCTGACATTAGGTATAGCGATCGCCTGTCTTCTCCTAGTTCATGCTAGCTATACTTTAGCCAACGAACCGCCTAACAATTCAACTAGGCTGACCCAAGCAGAGATATCCCAACAGATAAAAAACTTACCTGGCTGGACGCTCGAAGATGGGCAGCTTCGTCGTACCTATTCTTTCAGCAATTTTGTCGAGGCGATCGCTTTTGTCAATCGCTTGGTAGCACCTGCCGAGGCAGCAGGACACCATCCAGACTTATCGATTTCTTACAATCGAGTTACTGTCAGTTTGACTACCCACGATGCAGGGGGACTAACCCAAAAAGACTTCGAGCTAGCCCAAATTATTTCTCAACTATTTTCTCAGACTCAATCGGAATGAATCTAGGCAAACGAACAAGCGATCGCTCGTTCGCAAATGCGATCGCCTAAAAAAGGTGTTTTACAAGTTGGTTTCTTAACAAGACTTCATCATATTTTTTCTTCTTTGTGACTTTTATTCGAGATTTCTTCGCCAAACAGCTCGTCAAATCCATCGAGATCGAGATGTCCGTTTGAAGAAGTCTCTGAAGACTGAGCATCTGTTTCTTCAGTTTGGAACATATCTAATAACTCTTTTTCGGAGCCACCAGTATTTTCCTGGAAGAAGTTATCCAATTGGTCTAATTGTCCATTCCGATCCGAATTAACTTGCGAGTCAGAAAAGAAATCTCCCCAATCCGAGTCGTCTGCTGACGTGGCTTCATCTGTTGGTTCGATGGTTTCTTGAGTAAAGCTCTCAAAACTAGTCATTTCTGACGGCGCTTCGGCGCTTGCGTCAGAGAATAAGTCGCCCCAATCCGACTCATCTGCTGAGGCGGCTTCGCCTGTTGGTTGTGGGGCTTCTGGAGGAAAGCTCTCGAAGTTAGCCGTTTCGGCTGCTGATTCGGTAGCAAAGGAGTCTAGGGATTCGGGTTCCAAGCTCTCCAAGCTAGCTGTTTGTGGGGAAGCTTCGGCGGTCGAGTCAGAAAAGAAATCTCCCCAATCCGAGTCGTCTGCTGACGTGGCTTCATCTGTTGGTTCGATGGTTTCTTGAGTAAAGCTCTCAAAACTAGCCATTTCTGACGGCGCTTCGGCGCTTGCGTCAGAGAATAAGTCGCCCCAATCCGACTCATCTGCTGAGGCGGCTTCGCCTGTTGGTTGTGGGGCTTCTGGAGGAAAGCTCTCGAAGTTAGCCGTTTCGGCTGCTGATTCGGTAGCAAAGGAGTCTAGGGATTCGGGTTCCAAGCTCTCAAAGCTAGCTGTTTGTGGGGAAGCTTCGGCTGAGAACGTGTCTTGGGGGACTTCAGCTACTGGTTCAGTAAAGGAGTCTAGGGATTCGGGTTCCAAGCTCTCAAAGCTAGCTGTTTTGGCTTCTTGTGCTGGGGTTTCTGAGACAAAGCTGTCGAAGGCTGCAACATCTTGCTCGGACTCTAGTATAACTTCAGCGACTGATTCTGCTACAGGTTCTTCTGTCTCCTCGGACGCTGATGACCCAAAAGCAGCAGCAGCGGCTCCAGCTACTGCGGCGGCTCCAGCAATGGCTGCCGTTCCTGCTATCGATTCTGTTGGTGAAGGAGGATGTTCTTCTTGGGCTACTGCCAGATTAGAATTCTCTAGCACAACAGCCCGACTAGCCTGTTGCAGTTCTTGAATTTGAGTTTCATAAATTAGCTCGTAATTCTTCAATTCGAGCTTGATAAGCTGCTTCGATTTCCTCAAGTTTAGACTGATGGGCTTGCTCTAATGCTTGAATTCGATTTTGATAAGATTTTTCAATTTCTTCTGGCGATTTGCCTTGAGATTGTTGAAGTTCCCGAAGTTGAGCCTCAGTTTGTTCTAAGGCTACACGGGCTTGCTCTAATCTATGTTGCGTATTTTCTAACTGGCGCTTTTGTAACCAATATAATAAGCCTGCTCCTAACAGAAAACCAATAATACCAACAAATACAAATTCCATAAGTGCCTCCAAAATGAGTAAGTTATTCTTTATTAGGTAATATGCCCAATATTCTCGATCGAATTACAGAACTTTATCTATTGACAGTTTTCTTATCTAAGATATTTGAATACGTCACAAGTCACTTCTATATCTATGCAATTGTCGATATAAGGCTTACAAATATAAAGAAAATCTTTAGATTTGATCGTAAGAATTTTATAACTTAAGAACTCTGCTGTATTTCTTCGTAAGCGGCATAAACACCCCTAACATTGTGCCAATTTAAAAAAATTCGCGCAATTTCTAGGGCAAGTTGAGATTTACCGCGATCGATTAACCATTGCAATAATGGAGCCATGCTATGCTCGTTAAATCTGCCTCCGCAGGAGAGTAACCCCCACAGAAGGCGATGAAGCCAAGTCATCTGGATCATCATTCGTACTTCCCAAGTAGGATGCTTTTGGTAAAAAAGAACTCCCATGCGTCCGCGATGAATTTCTTTTTCGATCAGTTTGGGAATTTGGTCTAGGCTAAAAGGAGGATGCCAATGATAGCCAACAGCAGCCGGACATTTGATCAATTTGAGTCCTAATTTTTTGAGACGAACGCCTAATTCCAAGTCTTCCCAACCGTAAAGTTGAAAGCGGGTGTCAAAAAGTCCGGCTTGTTCGAGCCATTTCCGGGCGATCGCAACATTGCCAGTAGCAAAATAGGCGGCTGAAAAGTCAGTTAGTTTATAGGGTTCAGCAGTAGGATTGTCGAAATTACAGGTATTGATGACCCAGCCGTAGGTAAAAAGGCGATCGCTGCCTAGTTGTTTTTCTCCTTTCACCAAGGCGTCAGCGTGTGCCTGAAGAAATTGCTCGGTGACAATTAAGTCGCTATCGATAAAGATAATTATATCTCCTTTGGCTTGCTCGACGCCTAAATTTCGAGCTGCCGCAGCTCCTTGACGAACCTGAGAGAAACAACGGACGCGAGGAAATTTATCTGCACGATCTGCTAACCATCCCAACGTTCCATCGGTAGAACCGTCATCGACCAGTACAACTTCATAGCTGCTAACTTTAGTATCAGTCAATTGCTGATTTTCTAAAGCTACTAAGCATTTTTCTAAAATCAGCTTCCGGTTATAGGTGGGGATAACAACGCTGAAAAACACGATTAATCTGACAATGAAACTGCCTTGAGTTTTCTTAATTATCAATCAAATTTGCACAATCGGAAAAATTTGTGGCAGAAAAAGTTGGGAGAAAAACATAGTTTAACATCTACTGGATCGACTACACTTGAGGATAAACTCGTCCCTTCCAGGCTCCCCCTTGCCCTCGCCAATAACGAACGGCAGAATCAATTGTCATCAGTATATAAAGAAAAGCGATCGCGGGCAAATAAAATGCCCATAGGGAGGAGATTTTGTACAGTCTAATGGTTGGCAAATATGCAACAGTCATAAGCGACCAAGTAAATAAGCTAGTTATAGCGGTTATCCAATCTCTCGTCAATATGCTTATTACCAAGCCTATCGGAGAAACTAAATAGGTTAAAACCATACCGAGCAATGTAGCGAGTAACAACCAAGCTGAATAGTTAAGCTGTGTAAAAGCTGTCCGTGCGATCGTATCCCAGATCCTAGACAAGGAAGAATAGGTTCGCAAGCTATGAGTAGTGGTTGTCAATCCTAACCAGATTGATTTTGTTCGATCTGATTGACTGCTAGATTTTACTGCTTGGGCTAGAGTACAATCATCGATCAAAGCTTGTCGGACTGCTTGAATGCCACCAATACACTCTAACGCCTGACGCTGGATTACAATGCATCCTCCGGCAGCGGCAGCAGTAGGATTATTAGGGTCATTTACCCAAGCAAAGGGATAAAGTTTTTGAAAGAAAAAAACGAATGCCGGAATCAGAAGTTTTTCCCAAAAAGTCTGACATTTTAACAACACCATTAAAGAAACTAAGTTTAGATTGTCTCTTTGAGCCTTAATAACTAGCTGACGAAGATTGGTAAGGTCATGCTCGATATCGGCATCCGTAAGCCAAAAATAATCGGGCAATGGCGTTATTTTTTGAGCCTGACTAATTCCTTGTTCTATTGCCCAAAGTTTCCCCGTCCAACCCGGCGGTAAAGGTTGGGACTCAATGACTTTTAATTGCTGGGGTTTGCTTGATTTTTCGGCGACTTCTTTAGCTAGGTTTGCCGTTCCATCCGTACTGCGATCGTCTACTAAAATGACAGAAAAAGAGCCAGGGTAGTCTTGATTCAAAACCGATCGCAATGCGATTGGCAGCAATTCAGCCTCATTACGAGCAGGAATTATTGCCGTGACTGAAGGATAAGATTCTAGTTCGATTGTCTGGGGTTTAAAACGTTGATTCGATCGCCAAAATTGTCCGCGAAATCCTAATAAATATATCCAGATAATTGCGGAGATAATTATTAATGATAAAAAAATGCGATCGCTCATTTCTTTTTTGAGTCATTTCTTATTCGTCATTTACCATTAGATACTTATCATCATCGATCCCCAATCTTATCCAACTTCCACAGCCAACCTTTTAACATATCTTTTAGATGATAATTTTTTTCTTGCTCGATCTGCTTCTCTAATTTAGAAGAGGGTTGATAGACAAAAATATTGTCAAAATTTCCAGAAATTTTTAGAGAATCTGGCCGAGATAGTAACAAAAGTTTAACCCTTCTATTAAGTAAATGACTGAGAGACAAAATTCTTCCCGGCGTATTATCGCTAATGACAAGAGAATTGTTGGTTTGATTGATAATTTCGGCTATTTGAGGATTATAATAGCCGCTGGATTTATTCCACCACGCTTGTGCTTGAGAACTAATCGCACAAGAAACAATTCCCACTGACATAAGGGCAACGAGAACAAAGCTCCAGAATGACTTCCACCTGGATTTTAAGGCGACGAGTTGAGTCGAAAATAGATAGGCTATAGCTAGCTCAATACCAAGATAACTAGGAATTAAATAACGACTGTCACTAGACCGTTTTCCTCCTAAAAGAATATCAGGGATCGCTAATGCTAAGGCTGTTCCGATTAAAATTACAATAAATAAATAAGTCTCTTTTGAACGCTTACGAACAAGGTAATAAAGAGCATAGATCGTTAGCAAGAAAATAATAGGAAAAAAATAATCGCCGAGATTAGGAATATCTACAAAAATTCGATAAAGACTTTGACACCAGCTTTTGATTAAAGCTAGCAAACCTATGTTGATGTTAGTTCTAGAGACATTGCTACTAATTTTAGATGATTGAGCGATCGCAACGATTAACCAGGGAACAAACGCAAGAAATCCTCCGATTGCCGACAAAAGATAGGCAAAAAAACGTTTACTCAGTCGAAAGCGTTCGATGCACAAAACGTAGATGCCCTGTCCAGCGACAACCAGGATAGATAAGGTATGAGAATAAATTGCCAGGGCTGCTGTTGCCGCATACACGACCCAACTTATCTTGGTCTGGACTCGTAATGCCCTCAGCAGTGCAGCGCTGGACAGTAATAGGGTAACCGTCCACAGGCTATACTGTCTTGCCTCTTGCGCGTAGAGCACGTGAAATGGCGAAACAGCCATCAAAGCCATACCAATCCAGCCAGTTAAAGGCGAGTTAAACAATTCCCGGCACAGCCAATAGAGACAAAGTAAAGCTAGCAAACTCAATAGAGCAGATAAACTTCTAATAGCAGCGATCGAACTGCCAAACCAGTCTACCCAAACTCTAGCTAGGACGTGATAGAGAAGCGAAAGATGCGCGTCTTCAGTTGCTAGGGAATTAATAACGCCATCTAATCCTTTTTCGGGATTGGGGCGTTGATACTTCATTATTTCAGAAACATCGATCGCTCTGCCATCATAGACCTGCTGGATTATCTCGGCTTCGGTATAGCCGCTTATTCTTAGAGAGGTTACAGCTTCGTCATTCCAGTAAACTTTTCTGTCTAAGTTAGCAAAGCGAAAAAAAATCCCGATCGCCAGCACGATAGCCAAAAGCGCGTATAGCCAACGCCAATTAGAGACCCAAATTCGCCCCGGTTTTTCTAAGCCCGATCGCTTGACGCTCGTTGTCTGCATGATTTACTCGCTCGCGACTTACTAAATTCTATAAGCAGACTCGGTGAAGATTTAGTAAAGCTTTCCTAGAAGGCAGGAACAAAACCAGACAACCTGCTACCTTATAGCAAGTAAGTCATGTCGATTGGGGATATATGCAGACGCAAGACAGAGTAACTCGCAACGGGGATTCAAAAGCCTTTTCTAAGGTCAGCGAAGCCATTGCAGCCAGCCAAAATTATCTCCTTTCAATTCAAGATCCACAAGGGTACTGGTGGGCGGAACTAGAATCTAACGTAACGATAACCTCAGAAGTCGTCTTACTGCATAAAATTTGGGGAACCGATCGCGATCGACCCTTACACAAAGTAGAAGCTTATCTACGCGCCGAGCAACGAGAACATGGAGGTTGGGAACTCTTTTGCGGCGATGGCGGCGATCTCAGTACCTCGGTAGAAGCTTATATGGCACTGAGGTTGTTGGGAGTTCCCCAAAGCGATCCTGCATTGCTTCGCGCTAAAGATTTTATCCTTAAGCGAGGCGGGATCTCTAAAACCCGCATTTTCACGAAAATACACCTTGCCTTGATTGGCTGTTATGACTGGCGGGGCGTTCCTGCTATTCCGCCCTGGATTATGCTGTTTCCCGAAAACTTCCCCTTCACGATTTACGAAATGTCTAGTTGGGCAAGGAGTAGCACCGTTCCCCTTTTAATTGTTTTCGATAGAAAGCCCGTTTTTGTCACCGAACCCGCCATTACCCTAGACGAATTGTATGCCGAAGGCATTGAGAATGCGAGATACGAGTTACCCCTCCGGGGCGACTGGACGGATGTCTTTGTCTGGCTGGATAAAGCTTTTAAATTAGCCGAAGATTTGCATTTAGTTCCCTGGCGACAAGCAGGTGTCGATGCGGCTGAAAAATGGATATTGGAAAGACAAGAAGTCAGCGGAGATTGGGGCGGAATTATCCCAGCGATGCTAAATTCCCTGCTGTCGTTGCGAGTCCTGGGCTACGACACAGCCGATCCCGTTGTAGAACGGGGGCTGAAAGCGATCGATAACTTTGCGATCGCAACAGAAGAAACTTATCGAGTACAGCCGTGCGTTTCTCCAGTTTGGGATACGGCTTGGACGCTACGCGCTTTGGTAGAATCGGGGATCGCGCCCGATAATCCTGCTCTCGCTCGCGGTGGAGAATGGCTGCTAGGCAAGCAAATTTTGAGTTATGGAGACTGGGCAGTCAAAAATAAACAAGGCAAGCCTGGAGGGTGGGCATTTGAGTTTGAAAACCGCTTCTATCCCGATTTAGACGATTCTGCCGTCGTCGTTATGGCATTAAACGGGCTAAAACTGCCCAACGAATCACTCAAACAAGCTGCCATCAAGCGCTGCGTTGCTTGGATGGCAACGATGCAGTGTCGATCGGGGGGTTGGGCGGCTTTCGATGTCGATAACGACCAAAACTGGCTCAATTATTTACCCTACGCCGATCTCAAAGCCATGATAGACCCCAATACGGCAGACGTGACGGCTAGAGTACTAGAGATGCTCGGTTCTGGGAATTTAATGATGGATAGCGATCGCGTAGAACGGGCGACCGCGTTTCTAGAAAAGCAACAAGAAGCAGATGGCAGTTGGTTTGGTCGTTGGGGCGTGAATTATATCTACGGAACGAGTGGGGCGATCTCTGCCCTAGCCGTTATTGCACCTCGGACTCACCAACGCCAGCTCCAAGGCGGTGCCGCTTGGCTGGTCGGCTGTCAAAATCCCGATGGCGGCTGGGGGGAAACCTGCCGCAGCTACGACGATCCCACCCTAAAAGGAAAAGGGGTCAGTACTGCCTCGCAAACGGCTTGGGCGTTAATAGGTTTGCTAGCAGCAGGTCAAGCAACGGGGAAATTTGAGCAAAGAGCGATCGAAAGCGGCATTAACTATCTCGTAGCCGTTCAGCGTTCCGACGGTACTTGGGACGAATGCGAGTTTACGGGAACGGGTTTTCCCGGTCATTTCTATCTCAAATATCATCTCTATCAGCAATATTTTCCGCTTATTGCTCTAAGCCGCTACCAACGATTGCAACCTTATATCTCATAATTCAATCGGATTTATCAATAGGGTAAATTGAGGGTAAATTGTGAATTGATAATTGCGAATTATGAATTGAAATGGCTTCGGCAGCGAACTCTCAAGATCAACGACATCCCCTAGAAAAGCAGGATCGGGAAATTGTCAATCGTCTTTTGCAAGGAAATCCCGATCCCTTAAACTTGGCAGAACTTGCCCGACTGCGGATTCGTTACCGAAATTTTCCGGGGGCGAGGGATATTCAAAGAGACTTGGATGTAATCCTGAGACAGTGGCAAATAACCGAAGAACAACTTTTTGAGAAAACGCGCCAACTTCATCTGACGGAGCGAATTTATCAGCGCCGCCAAAGTGAAGAGCAACAAGATTGGAGTTAATAAGGGTGCGATCGCGGTTTAGATAAACTGACTTTAATATCGATTTCCTCTTTCCTCTTTGCTGACTATAGATGAAGAGAAGCAATCGCTATTGTCATTTTCTGGTCATTTTTATTGTGAAACCTGTAGATAAGGAACGCGATCGCTCTAGTATTTGTTGAGAAAGGGAAAAGACGATGAAAGGATTAAAAGACAAAAATGCTCTAATTACAGGGGCAACTTCGGGGATAGGGCAAGCGATCGCTATCCGTCTCGCTCAAGAGGGTTGCAATAGACCTCCAGCAAAAGTCAGAGTAAGTTAGGTAAAATAAAACCAAATTACAATTCGAGTTATGACTTACTCTCAAGTAAAAAATTTAAAACCGACAGAGTTTAAACGGCTTTGTGGAGTATATCCAGAGACGTTTAAAGAGATGGTAAAAGTTCTAGAAGCCGAAAAAGTCTTACAAAAAAAAACAGGACGACCAAATAAATTAAGCGCAGAAGACCAAATCTTAATGACTCTTGAATATTGGCGAGAGTATCGCACCTATTTTCATATCGGAACTAGCTGGGGAATAAACGAGACAACGGCTTTACGAATCACCAGAAAAGTAGAAGATATTTTAATGAAATCGGGACTTTTCAATCTGCCTGGGAAAAAAGCTGTTCAACCCCAAAATACAGAAATTGAAATTGTCGTAGTAGATGTAGCAGAACATGAAATAGAAAGACCGAAAAAAAACAAAAAGCTTACTACAGTGGTCGGCAAAAGTGTCACACGATAAAATCGCAAGTTTTAGCTGACGCAAAAACGAGACAAATTCTTTGTATTGCTCATGAGAAGGGAAAAAGTCATGATTTTAAGATTTGGAAAAATAGTAAAATAGGAATCGAACAACAGATAGAATGTTTGGCTGATAAAGGATATCAAGGAATTCAGAAACTTCATCCCAACAGTAGAATTCCCAACAAAAAAAAGCGCAATCAACAGTTAAGTCTAGAGCAAAAGAAGTTTAATCGTAAGTTAGCAAGTGAAAGGATTGTAATTGAAAATATTCATCGCAGTCTAAAAATATTCAGAATTCTTTCAAGTCGATATCGCAACCGAAGAAGACGGTTTGGGTTGAGATTTAATTTGATTGCTGGCATTTATAATTATGAACTTCTTTCCCACTCCAATTATGCGATCGCGTAACACTTTTGCAGGAGGTCTAATATCGCCATCAACTACCGTAAAAGTCCAGAAGCGGCAGAAGATACCGAAGAAATAGCATTGCAGAAAGCCTGTGGAAATATTGAAAACTGCGGCGTTCAATCCCTGCTAGTACAAGGCGATGTTTCTTCCGAGCAAGACATTGTGGAGATGGTCAATACTGTGGTAGAGAAATTTGGCAGTCTCGATCTACTCATTAACAATGCCGGAATTCAAATCGAATGTCCCTCTCACGAAGTCAAAACACAAGCGTTCGATCGCGTTCTTGGTGTAAATCTTCGGGGTGCTTATCTATGCGCTTGCGAAGCGATTAAACATTTCCTGACACAAAACCATCCTGGGACAATTATCAACATTTCTAGTGTTCACGAAATTATTCCCAGACCGATGTATGTCAGCTACTCCATCAGCAAAGGCGGCATGGAAAACATGACCAAAACTCTAGCACTAGAGTATGCTAATAGAGGAATTCGGGTTAACGCTATCGCGCCAGGTGCGACTATCACACCGATTAACGAAGACTGGACAAAAGACCCCGAAAAGAAAGCGGTTGTGGAAAGTCATATCCCAATGGGTCGTGCGGGGACTCCTGAAGAAATGGCTGCTGCCGTTGCTTTTTTGGCTTCTTCCGACGCGACATATATCACCGGACAAACCTTGTTTATCGATGGCGGATTGACGCTATATGCGAATTTTCGAGAAGCTTGGTCGGCTTAATTCCCTAAATAAGCAGAAAAAATCATGAATAGATCGAATTTTTTAAAAATCCTATCTCACTGGAGTGTAAATGCTGTTTTTCTAACGCTAACCGTTGGAAGTATGGCGATCGCGATGCCCAAGGCGATCGCTCAATCGACGGCACCAGAAGCATCTACAGAACTGAGACGTTTGCTGGATACCAAAGAATGTGCTGGGTGTAATTTAAGCGGCGTAGATTTACAGAACGCGAACCTGCAAGGAGCGAATTTAGAAGGAGCTAACTTACAAAATGCTGACTTAGAAGAGGCCAATTTACAAGGAGCCAATCTAGCGGGAGCCAATCTACAAGGAGCCGATTTAGAAAAAGGAAATTTAGCAGGAGCCAATCTACAAACCGCTAATTTAATTAATGCAGATTTAGAAGAGGCAAACTTACAAAATGCCAATTTACAAGGAGCAAGCTTGCAAAGAGCGGACTTAGAGAAAGCTAATTTAACAGGAGCAAATACAAATGAAGCCAACTTACAAGGAGCCAATCTAGAAAATGCGATCGGGATCGACCCAACAGCTCAAACTCGATAAATATTAGCTCTAGAACCGCCGATTCGTTTTGAGCGGAGTAATCAACAACCTTTGCATCTTGCCTCTGCGTAAGTCCTGTCGCTAAGATGAATGTCACTAAGATAAGAAGCGATCGATCGATCGATCGCGGGCAACAAAAAATACCGCCGATTTCTGCTCAGATAACAACAACCTTAGAGAGCATTTATAAAGTAAATCTTAAGTCGAATTTGAGAAATGAAAGCGATGTCTGACGACAAAGCTATTCGCGCCTTAATTCTCGATTAACTTATTGAAAATCTAGTGGACTACGAACGCCTCGACCACCACGATTAAGTACGTGAGTGTAAATCATCGTCGTGCGAACATCTTTATGTCCTAATAATTCCTGTACCGTGCGGATATCATATCCATCCTCAAGTAAATGTGTAGCAAAGCTGTGGCGAAAGGTATGACAACTGGCGTGTTTGGTAATTCCTGCTTGGCGAATAGCTGTCTTTACTGCCCTCTGTAGCGAATCTGGGTAGATATGATGTCGGCGAACTATACCCGAACGTGGGTCTTTGGAACGATTATTAGCAGGAAAAACAAATTGCCATGCCCATTCCCGATTGGCATGAGGATACTTTTGCTCTAAAGCATAAGGTAAATATACTGCGCCATATCCTTGAGCTAAATCCTGTTGATGTAAATATCTTGCATTTTCCAACTGAAGTTTAAGCCCTTCAATCGTTAATTTCGGCAGTGTTGTAATGCGGTCTTTATGTCCTTTTCCATCTCTGATTACAATTTGCTGATACCCAAAATCAATATCTTTAACCCGTAAATTTAAGCATTCTGTTAAACGCAAACCCGAACCATAAAGTAAACTAGCCATGAGGTGATGAACGCCCTTCAAATTTGCCAAGATAGCTTGTACTTCTTCACGAGTAAAAACCACAGGCAGTCTTTGGGGACGTTTGGCGGGTTGAATTCCATCAATAAAAGGTAATGCGATCTGTAGGACTTCTTTGTATAAAAACAATAAGGCATTTCTGGCAACATTTTGTGTTGATGCTGCCACATTTTTATTGATGGCTAAATGGGAAAGATAGGCTCTAATTTCCTCAACTCCCATTTCTCTGGGGTGACGTTTATTGTGAAAAAGAATGAACTCCTTGATGTAGTAAACATAGGACTTCTCGGTTTTTAGGCTCATGTGCTTAAGACGCAATGTGTCACGCACTCGGTCAAGCAGACGAGGTGGTTGTGGCTCGGTCATCTATCAAGTTTAGTAAAATGCTCTCATTCTTATTGTTCCCAGATTAGTGTTACTAGATAGCAAACTGCGGTAAAATTGACGAAATTTGAGGTGTTATATAGCAAGGTGCGGTTTTTGCCCCTTATAATGAATACTAGACAGCAAACTGTAGTAATGCACTCATATAGTGAGTGCTAGATAGCAAACTACGGTTGAATATATAGTTAGACTGAATCTCTGATCACTTTAGCTGTAGGTATGGGTATTCTTTCTTATATGAACCTCTTCGCGTTTCCTAGAGATCAATGGAAGAACAATTATCGCTAGAAGCCTGTCCGAAGTGTGGTAGCCCCCTTCGCCCACCATTAAAGACAACAGGTCGTCAGATTTGCGTGAAATGTGGTTGGACTAATATAAAAAGAGAATCTAAATCTTCAGTCAAGTCTGATGTAAGCTCTACGTCAAAAATCGAATCTTTAATTTCTTCCTGGAAACAGAAAATTTCTTTTGTCAATGAATTACTAAAATTGAATAAGAACGTTAAGTACGGGCTTGCATCAGTAATTGGAATTGCAGTTATTGGTTGGGGATCTACATCCCTCTATTTTAAACATCAGGCTGATAGTTGTAGGACAGAAACTAAAGAAGCAATTGGCAAGATTTCTGAAGAATGGGACGATGTTATGTCTCGTGCTAAAGCAAGTAATCGTTTGAATATGCAGGCTAATATATCTGACTTACAGCATATTAAACGGAAAGTTAGTGATGCTAAATGGCCTCAGTGTGCTTTAGTTGCCAAATCTGCTGTTTGGGTTGGAATGCAGTCTGATATTAATCAACTCCTGAAGTTTGCAGGAGGAGACGATATCAGTTATGACAAAAGTTTTGCATGGAAAATTTTTGCAGACGAAATAAAACAAATTACAAGTAGTGGTGAAACTAATCACAGTGTAAATTCTGAGGATGATGCGAAGAAGGCTGTAGAAGCTTTATTTATTGAAGAGATAAATAAAATCAATGCTCAAATGGAGCCGCTAAAACAACCATTTTCAGAATATGAATCAAAATCTAATCAATTGTCGATGTCTCTTTATGATCAGCAAAGGAACCTAAGGGAGCAGTACAAGGATGTTGTCAGTAAGTATACTGACTTGCAGCTTGAAAAAACTAAGTTAGAAATGGATAAATTACTTTTGTAAATTATAGTTAATATGATAAATAAATGGAGAATGAGTGAATGTGAGGAAAAGCCAAGTTCCGTTAAAACAGATTGTCGGAAATATCAACAAATATGAATCATATCGTGAGGCATGGTCACGTATTAAATTAGCTCAAGAAAATCATTTTTTCTTGGAAGCTATCACAATCCAGGAAAGCATTATCTCTGATCGTCTCATCAGTTTTCTATCTCGTCCTGAAGCTCTAAATCCTCCTTCTAAGAGGAAAAACGGACAATTTCCTTCCTTGAATCAGCTTATTAAGCAATGGCGTTCAGAATTTCCTCATGCACTTCAATCAGGCTCATATTCTGATCTAATCAGCGCAGTTGATCAGTGGCGACGAACTAGAAATGAAGCAATTCACGCAATTGTTAAGTCTGAACCTGGAGAACCAACTCAACCTATTGATTCATTTTTGCAAAAAGCTAAAGAGGCGGCTGAAGAGGGAGAAAAACTTACGAGAGAGGTATGCAAATGGTGTAAAAGGGGTAAAAAATAGAGAATTTTTGTCTTCATTTTTGGTCTAACAAGCGCTTGCACACGGAACGGTAAGTTACGGTGTCGTTGATGATGCAAAATCTACTTCCGTCCGGTGAAGCGCAGGCCGTTAGCTGGCAAAGTAAGCATGTATTTAAGATAGTAGACCTCCTGCAAAAGTGTTACGCGATCGCATAATTGGAGTGGGAAAGAAGTTCATAATTATAAATGCCAGCAATCAAATTAAATCTCAACCCAAACCGTCTTCTTCGGTTGCGATATCGACTTGAAAGAATTCTGAATATTTTTAGACTGCGATGAATATTTTCAATTACAATCCTTTCACTTGCTAACTTACGATTAAACTTCTTTTGCTCTAGACTTAACTGTTGATTGCGCTTTTTTTTGTTGGGAATTCTACTGTTGGGATGAAGTTTCTGAATTCCTTGATATCCTTTATCAGCCAAACATTCTATCTGTTGTTCGATTCCTATTTTACTATTTTTCCAAATCTTAAAATCATGACTTTTTCCCTTCTCATGAGCAATACAAAGAATTTGTCTCGTTTTTGCGTCAGCTAAAACTTGCATTTTATCGTGTGACACTTTTGCCGACCACTGTAGTAAGCTTTTTGTTTTTTTTCGGTCTTTCTATTTCATGTTCTGCTACATCTACTACGACAATTTCAATTTCTGTATTTTGGGGTTGAACAGCTTTTTTCCCAGGCAGATTGAAAAGTCCCGATTTCATTAAAATATCTTCTACTTTTCTGGTGATTCGTAAAGCCGTTGTCTCGTTTATTCCCCAGCTAGTTCCGATATGAAAATAGGTGCGATACTCTCGCCAATATTCAAGAGTCATTAAGATTTGGTCTTCTGCGCTTAATTTATTTGGTCGTCCTGTTTTTTTTTGTAAGACTTTTTCGGCTTCTAGAACTTTTACCATCTCTTTAAACGTCTCTGGATATACTCCACAAAGCCGTTTAAACTCTGTCGGTTTTAAATTTTTTACTTGAGAGTAAGTCATAACTCGAATTGTAATTTGGTTTTATTTTACCTAACTTACTCTGACTTTTGCTGGAGGTCTAGTGTTTTGCCTTTCATCGCATTTAAAACCTCTGTACTCGCTCGTTCTGCGGATTGGAGCGCCCCTTCCATATAGCTGCGCCACTCTGTAGCCGTCTCGCTACCGGCGACGTGAATGCAGCGATCGGGTGACACCGAAGAATTTTGCCGATGGCTCCAACCACCGATCCCCCAACGGGAGGCATATCCGCCACGGGAGAACGGCTCAGCGATCCAATCCATTGCGATAAAGTTTGTGAGATGCCCAGAGGCATTACCCAGCATCTTCTGAATGCAAGCCAGCGCCGTTGCTTTGCGAGTTTCGCTATCCATAAGGCTCAACTGCACTGCTCGCGATCCAGTTGCTAATGCAATCAAAATCCCTGGCTTTCCACTCGGTGATGAACCATCGGCAAGGAAATTAATGAGTTCATCGGGGGCAATGGCAATGCCGCTTAATCCCGCTTCGCGCCACCAAGCACAGTCATAAACGATCGGGATTTTGACCACTTGCCCTAAGACTCTCTCTCCAGGCTGGTGAGGGAAGGGATGGGTTAAGCCATCTTCAAAGGTAATCTGATTAATAAGTTGAGGGGGTAAAGCCAGAATGACGTGTTCTCCAGTAAACTTCCCTTGGTCAGTGATTGCTTGAACGAATTTGCCTTGGCGCTTGAGCGATCGCACTGGTGTTTGCAAGTAAACGCAGTCACCCAGTTCCTCTGCCATACGTCGAGCAACAGTCTGGGCACCATCGGCGAAAAACTCATACTCCGCCGTTTCCAATTTTTCTAGCCCACCGATTGTGGCAATTTGGTGCAGTACCTCAAGGGGAGAGACACGATCGGCACTGGCACAAAAGCCGCTCTCAAACAGATGCAACCAGTACGATCGCGCTGCTTTGGAAAAGCTATTTTTCTGTAGCCATTGATTAACCGAGATGCTGTCTAGGTAGCCAGCGCGAGGATGCTGCCACGGTTCGGCGATCGTCAGTTGATTGAGTAAGCGATCGATCCGCCAACCAAGTTGGCTGATATCGAGTTTTGCAAACCAGGACATGGGCGGAATTGTATCGGATGTTCGTTGATAGTGCCCATCCACTAAAAATACGGACTCTCCCTGAGTATGGGTTACGATGGTGTTCAGTCCATACTCCTTAGCCAACGCATACATCCGCTGTTGACCGGGTCCAATCCACTGTCCTCCCAAGTCAATGGTCACTCCATTCACTAATGTTTGACTGAGCACCCGTCCACCGACTCGGTCGCGGGCTTCTAAAACCGTCACCGTCAGTCCCGCGCGTTGCAGCGATCGCGCCGCATAAAGCCCAGAGAGTCCTGCGCCAACGACTAAAACATCCGCAATTGAACTCATAAATCAGTCACCTTCAGCTTGAGCGAGGAGTGAAGACTGCCAAAATGTGAGGATTACTCGCATTAGTTGCAATATACGAGCAGCCCTCATATTTTTCAAGTAGAATATGAGCAGTCCTCATTTATTTTTGGAAATAGGGATAAAGCAATGACTGAAGGCGCATCGTACGAGGAGTTGATGCGACGTAGGCTTTGTCAGGCTCGAAGTCAGGAACGGGTCAAGCGAATTTTGGATGTGGCATAAAAACTGTTTGCGAGTCAGGGCTACATGGCAACAACGACCAACGCGATCGCGACTCAAGCCCAAGTGCCGATCGGGTCGATCTACCAGTTTTTTCCCGATAAGGCTGCTATTCTACGAGCCTTAGCCCTACGCTATGCCGACAAGCTGCAACAACAGTTGGCGACCATTAATGAGACGAAGCAAGTCACACTCTCTTTGACTGATTATGTGAACCAGTTGATTGATACCACCGAGCGCTTCTTTACTGAAAACCCCAGTTACCATGCCATTTTTATGGAGGTTCAGGGAACAATGCCCGAATTGGAAGAAATCGATGAGGAAACCGATGCCAAGTTAATTCAGGATTTAGCGAGTTCCTTAGCAAGACGTGATGCAAGCTTAGAGCCAGTAGATTATGACGCGATCGCCTTTGTGCTGGTCAAAGGGATCGGAACATTACTATGGTTATCTCTCAGCCAAGAGCAAACATTTCGGCAGCGACTGGTAGAAGAAACGAAACAACTCACCTTAAAGTACTTGCAAAGCTATTTCCCGTCAAGTCTACCGCCAGCTAACAATTGTGTTGGAGCGGACTAGCGAAAGATCTTGATAGGGTTGCCAAAATTTTAGTAGCCGCTCAACACGGCCGTTATCTGGCTTTGTTCCTTGATGGAGGTGGTACTTTGAGCATAACTGTCAATGATCAGAGTTTAGTTGCTTCAAGCTATCTGTAGGGCAGTGTTCTTAGCCCTCTTTTATCACTATCTCCAGAGAATAATTGCAAAGCCTTGCTATATAAGCTTTTTGCTCAAAAGCTCATGGTTTTTAGTTTCTGTTAGGAAATAAATGCTCAAATTTGCTTCCTGCATGAAGTTTAAAAATTGCGTTCGATTTTTAGTTTCCCAGAGTGACAAATCAGGGTTAGGTTAGGAGTAGACTGAGTCCCAAAGGAACACGCTCCGCGTAGCTTGCCTCCACGGAATTGATGTATCGTATAAGGAAGAGACGACGGCGATGGAGCTCGCCGAAACCGCCCAGCGTTTTGAGCATTATCACAACGTATTTGGCTGATGGCTCCTACTGTTCCGACTTGTGGCGCAAGGGTAGGGCCATGTCTGTATGGGCTGAAGCAAATCCGTCGCTACAAGTCACGTTGATTAACCGACTCAACTGCAACGTGGCGTTATGTTAGAGAGCATTGTTTGGATTTTGTTGATGGGATTAATTAGCAAATTAATTTGCCAACCCTTTGCAAAAAACTGGAGTATTTCATTATGCTCAAACAGCCTGTAGTACGAACTGTGATGGCAATTTCATTAGGCGCGATCGCGGGTGCCCTATGTCGTTACTACTTAGGACTGGGAATCGGGCATCTGCTTGGCACAGCCCTACCCTACGGCACTTTATTTGTAAACATTACTGGATGCTTTGTAATGGGGCTTTTAGCAACACTTTCATTGGGGCAGGTTATCAGCCTTCATCCCGATCTGCGGTTATTGCTTTTGACCGGATTTTTAGGGTCATACACTACGTTTTCAAGTTATGAACTCGATAGCGCCAAACTTCTATTTCAGAAGGATTTACGAGCAGATTTGATCTACTGGGCAGGAAGTGTGTTGTTGGGGATCATCAGTCTGCAACTGGGCATTACTCTTGCAGAGTGGATGCTCAAGAAACTTGATCGGAATTGGTCAAGCTGATGGAAGCATCTGATTTTCTCCCGGTATGGATCGTATTAGGTGCAATTCCTGGAGCATTAAGTCGTTATTATCTGACCCTCATTTGTACTCAAAGATTGGATGGAAATTTCCCCTATGGGACTTTCTTGATTAACCTGACAGGTGCTTTTTTGATGGGGTTCTCAGCGACGGTGCTGCAAAAAATGAGTGCCGAGCAATGGCTCAGTGGATTTACCACCATTGGCTTTTTAGGCGCTTACACAACGTTTTCCACCTATGCGCTGGATTTCTCAAACCTCTTGAAGCTTGGTAACTACAAACAAGCACTGCTCTATGGGTTGGGCAGCCCGACCGGAGGTTTTTTAGCCGTTGAAATGGGTATTGCCTTGGCTCAGCACCTCTAGCCTTTGCAGGAAAATCCAATGAGCAATGCAGAACAGTTGACAATCTATGTGACCGAAGGCGATCGCGCTCAGGGCAAACTGCTATACCGCGTCCTGATGAATGCGGCACGGCAGTCGAATATCGCTGGTATGACCGTAGCTCCAGCGGCAGTGGGCTATGGCCAGCGCTACCGCCATAAGCTGTTGATCTAGCTGTAGACAAGTTTTATGAAAAGGTCTTGGCGGATGAGCGAGTCCAGCGTTTCATATGCAACAACAGAAGCAGCATCAAAAAGCCTTCATGACCTACGCTTTTGGTGGTGCTCAACACTGGAATGGTCGCCCCATGAGGGACGCACATAAAGAATTAGTGGCTGAGATGGGCTTAACCGATAGCCACTTCGATGCGATCGCCGAGGATTTAGTCGCGACCCTAGTTGAAATGGAAGTTCCCCAAGCCCTAATTGATGAGGTAGTGAAAATTGTAGGCTCCATCACTCATCGGAATGATGTCTTAAATCGCTAAAACAATGTAGCAGCAGTGAATGTCTAACAATTGCGGTGCAGCAGACTGACCGGAGCTACTTGGGTAATATGCAAAAATTAGGGCAACTGATGAACTTGACCGTTACGGCAATTCCAAGTTTTTCTCTGATATATAACAGTTATATAACAATAAATTGTAGAATAACTTAACCTCTCAAAATCTCTTTTAAAAGTGAGTATCGTGTGATCGCTCCCACGATATTTTTGTGCGATCGCTCCCAGTTTCAACTGAGTCCCAAAGGAACACGCTCCGCGTAGCTTGCTTCCACGGAAAAGTAATTAGCAATCTGACAGAAGTTCATGCAACCACATTCCCCTATTTGGGTTGATTAGAATGGGAGGGGATTATTTATTAAATGTGATATGCCTCTGGCATTAAGCTTTACTTATGTTCCATAAGTTTCTTTGGACGTTGTTCCATAGGAATAATATCGATAAAATTTCTGTCTAATACCCTAATTTGGATGTTATGGGGAATATGTCTGGATATCAGCCAGGAATATACTGAAAAACTTGTACTTACGTACAAAATAGGGTGGATATGCGGAATAGTTCTGGATATCATCCTTTTTCGGATAATAGCCAGAAAAATTCTTGATATCTACCCCAAATCAGGTAGTTATCCAGAAATTTTCTGTATAATAGTTGGATATTGACGATATCCAGAAAAATTCTTGATATTATGATTAAAATGCTTGTCACCTTTTCGCTGACTGAATCACTTAGTTTAATAGGTGGAAACTTTCCGTATAATAAATAGTTAGCTGGCTCTGCAAAAATTCTTGCACTCGTCTTTGAAGGTTGTCGGTGCATCCGAAAGAGTCTTGAAAAGGCTCTATTACGGGGTGTTTCAAAATGGTCAATCGTGCGTCACGTCACATAAAGGTTGGTTGAAGGCAAGTTATAAGTTATTGCCTTGGCTAAAAAGAATTGATATAACTGGGGTTTATGAAGTTTGGCTATTTATTTCAGGTGATTTATGGAACCCATAACTACAGCAGCGATCGCTTCAACTCTGATCTTCAAGGCTTTAGAGAAGAGTGGGGAAAAACTAGGGGAGGCTGTAGCTAGCAAAATTGGTCGATTGATAACTGTGATCCGAGAAAAATTTAGAGCTAAAGGGGTTGAAGGAATCTTATCGCAAGCGGAGGAAAGTCCTACAGAAGCGAATAAGCAAATGTTTCAGACAATTCTGGAGATGCAGGTTTCACAGGATGAAGGGGAATTTCTAGGATGAAGCGATCGCTCCGAAAGCGGGTAACGGTGTAGTCGATAAGGTCGCCTTGGTCGGTTTGAGCCAGCCCTTGGGTAATCAAGACCGGAATTTGGGGCGGCATGTCCAACAGGGCTACATCTTCAGGGGTGGCGGCTTCGGCGGCAATGCGTGTCCAACGGCGCTGGGGCACCACGCCATAGTGCTGTTTGAGCAAGCCGTAGAGAGACTGGGCGTGGTAAATCTTCTGGCTAAGCTGGGGAAATTGGTCTTCTCGCAAGTAGGAACAACTGATGCACAGCGGCTGGAAGGCCGGAACCTTGGGGCCAACCATGGCAGCGGTGGCGGTACGGAGGATTTTGATTTCGAGTATCGCCACCTGGGCCGCTATCTGCAACACTTCCATCAGTTCTGCCGTAGCCGATCGGGTTTTGACCGAGAGAATCTTGAAGCAGGGCAGATAGCCCAATTCCAGCATGGCGTGGCTAAAGCTGGTCTTTGCGCCAATGGCGTAGTACAGATTTGGCTCGGCCACAAAAGATCCCTTTCCCTGGTGACGATAGATGAATCCCTGCTGGGCCAAAAGGTTCATCGCATGGCGCACAGTCAGCCGATGTACCTGGTATTTGGCTGCTAGTTGATTTTCAGAGGGCAGTTTTTCCCCTGGCAGGTAATGTCCGGTCTGAATGGCATCAATGATGTGATAAGCGATTTGTTTGTATCGCGGTAAAGCGTCGCTGGTGGATAACGTCATGACACGGGATGTGAAAGGCTAGAGTGTGTGAAGGAGACGGTATAGACGGAAGATTTAAATCGCAGGAGTTGTGTTACCTGGAGCCTAATCCTCTATTGTAGCGCAATAATGTCGCCGTCTTGGGCACATCTGACAGTGGCTGGAAGGAAATCCGCCTGTACCATTAACCAACGATCACACTCGTGACCCATGTGGGTAAGATAGCCCTGGCGGGGCTGCAAGGCATCGAGAATCGCCAGAGCGCGGGGTACATCATTATGGTTGCGGGGTTGGGTGGGCTGGGGTGGATGATCACAGTCTATCACCACCGCGTCTGGTTGCCAGTGTTCTAGGAAACGTTGGGGGAGCATCCACTTTTGGAAGAAACACCCAATCAGACAGCAAGTAAACCATTAAGATAAGCACAACGAACAGAGAGGATGTGATTGACACTTTCAACATTCCACTGTGCGCCAGAAATTTTGATCCTTAAACCAATTTGTTTAATTGCAGATTCAACTGCCCCTGAACCGATAGAACATAATTGTTCAGCCTGATAATAGCTGTAATTGACAATGCGAGGGAGATGTTTTTCCAGATAAGCGATGAAATTTTTAGCTTGTTTACCTCGGCAATGATTAAATAGGGTCTTGGCCGCTTCTACCTGACCTTGCCACAACAGAGTTTCCGCAGCTTTGAGTCGCTTTAAAGAACCACCAACTTTATAAAGATTTTCCTTCAGGTGATACCAATCCAAAATTTCACAGCGAGAAAACTGGTCTTGTCCAAATTCTCTCACCAGATTCCAGACACCATCATGTCCATCTCCCAAGCAAACAAGAGGGTCTAACAACTGTTGGCTATTGACATAATCAATTAATGATTGGTTGTCATCAAAAAATGCACCATAGTAAATCCCTTGCAGACGAACGGTTTTATAGTCTCGCCAGTGGCAGCCTGCTTTCGGTTTACCCCTGAGTCGGACTTTTCCTCCATCTACGCTGACTTCTGAAACTGATTGTTTAGCAAGTGGTAGTTGAAAATCTTGTGACAGCACTAGTTGTTGTTGTGTTGAATGACCAACTTTTACTCCTGTCAATGCCTCAATCTCGATTTCTGCTTTTTGGTATGATTCGTTAGCTGATAACCTCAAACAGCACTTTTGAAGTAATGGACTTAGGCGAGTTCTTGGCTTTAAACCTAGTCTAATAAGCTGTTTGGCTTTTAATTTCAGTTCCCCTACTAGGCTTTTTATTTTCCTAGTTTTACCTACTTTTGTTCCAGTTTTTTGTTCGATAAAAAAAGGGCTATTTCTGGGCTGACTAGTTCTAATACTTGACTGCGAACTGTTTTTTCTATGCCTTCAAGGTCTGTCAGCTTACTTTTGTCTGCTTCTTCATACAGCAGTGTTGACAATTCTTGTAAGCAGGCTTTGATCCGTTCTTGTTTCTCTTGGTTCATTGTCAGCGATCGCACAGGATTATTTCCCTTTACATTTTCCCATAAATGGTAAATCTTCCAAAACTGGATGCTCCCAACGTTGGGTTTTAGGCGGCAGACCCACGGTATCGGTGAGGTAGGCCAGTTTGCCGCTGCTGTCTTCCATGCAGTAGCCAAAGGTGAGCTTGGAATGCTGGAGCGGTATAGGGATCACCTGTCCCTGGCCTAGGGAAATCGGGGTAAACGCTGTCAGTGGTTGGAACCGCAGCAGGCCGGGGTTACGGTAGAGGTCAGCGCAGCCCTGGGGATCGGGGGGGCAATGAACGGTAATCGGGGCACCCATGCCCCAGCGCAGATGGAACAACCCCTGAACATGATCTACATGAAAGTGGGTGAGCAAAATGCCGGATAGGGTGCCAGGGGAAAAGCGGTCTCCCAAGTCCATCAGCCCCCCGTCGATTAACCAAGACTCGGAACCCCAATTCAGCAGGGCCGAACAGGGTCGTCGTCGGTAAGTGGGGTTTTGGCGGGCACGATTGCAGACTACACAGTTGCAGCCATAACACGGCACGCCCCCAGCATCCCCCGTCCCCAACAGCGTTAACCGCATAGGGGCCACACTCCCTCCGTTAGCAGATCCAGAAAATCCTGCCCTGCTTTTTCCAGAGGTTGGTCGTTGTCAATTTCCACTAGTCCAGCTTGGGGCCAGTGAATTTGCTCGGAGCGTCGCAACCGGGCGGCAATTTCTTCGGGGGTTTCCCGCTGGCGAGCCTGGAGCCGCTGGGCTAAGATGGCAGGCGATGTTTTGACCAATACAGGGCGGATTTTTGGATAGTGGGCCTGGGCCTGGGGCAGATAGGCACGGGAGCCATTTACCACCACCCGAAAGCCCCAGGATAACCACTGGTTGATTTCGATGCCAACACCGTAGTGGTAGCCGTGGCTCTGCCAGTGCATGGCAAAACAGCCGTGGTGCAATCGCTCAGCAAATTCAGCGGTAGTGAGGGCCACATGGTTTTCGCCCCCAACCTCAAAGGGGCGAGTGATATAGCGATGGGCGAACAAAACCCGTTGATGGCCATTGAGATGAGTACGGGCGTAGCGCATCAGGCTATCTTTGCCCGAACCCGATGCCCCAATGACATAAAACAATTGACCTTGAGTAGTCATAGGATTTACCTCGTTGCATAGCGGTTTCGGTATACTTCCTGACCTGCCACCCAGGTACTTACCACCTGGGGAAAGCCCAGATCGTGGCGCACGACAATCAGATCGGCCCGCTGGCCTGGGGCGATCTCGCCGCGATCCGTCAACTGCGTGGCCCGAGCCGGGTTACGGGTAATCAGGGCGATAGCCTCCGGCAGCGTCCAATCGGTCACCAACTCAGGAATTTTGAAGGCGGCGGCCAGCAAACTGGCGGGAGAATAGTCGGAACAGAGTACATCGCACAGCCGCTGTCGAACTGCATCAATGGCCTTCATGGAACCGCTCTGGCTTTGGCCCCGCAACAGATTTGGTGCCCCAAAGACGGTGCTGAGGGAGCGGGCGGTGGCGGCTTGGGCGGTGGCAGGGTTGATCGGGAATTCGCTAATATGCACCCCCAATGCGGCCATGCTGTCCACCCGTTCTGGGGTATCGTCGTCGTGGCTGGCCACGGTGATGCACTGCTGGTGGGCCGCTTCAATCAAAGTTTTGACGCGGTCCAGGGCATCGGCGGCTTGGTCTAGCTTGCGGGCGGCGATCTCCTCAACTTCGGCAGTGGATTTGTGGTAAGTGCGGGCAAAGTAGGCTTGGAAGGCTTGCAGGTCCTTAAACTGGCCCTGCCCAGGAGTGTGATCCATTAGGGAAATCAGGTGAATGTCCTGTTCGCCCATCAGATCCAGCAGGATAGGCAGTCCAGTAGGGTCAGTGATTTCGTAGCGACAGTGGACGCGGTTGTTGACCAGGGTGTGGGTCTGGCAGGCGTGAAGCAGTCGCACAATTTCGGCGGCTTTGTCGTTGTTGCGTACCCCCAATTCCTCATGGGCAAAGGAAATAGCATGGAATGGTGTGGTAATGCCCAGGGCGGCGTTGCGTTGGTCGATCTGGGCGATGGCAAATTCAAGCGGGAAGAACGCGTTGGGACGCGGCTCAATTTCCTTTTCAATCGCATCGCAGTGAAGGTCTACCAGTCCAGGGAGTAGGTAGTGGCCCCCTAGATCAATCGTGTTGGCAGCGGCGGGGATGACCTCTGGATTAATCGCCGCAATATGGCCGTCTTCCAATAACAACGTGCTGTCGGGCAGAACGTGATCAGCGGTGATTAGGGTAGCGTTCGTGAGGTAGGTGTTAGTCATGATGAATGAACCAATGAACAGATGAGGGTAACGTGGTCGAAATCGCCACGTTCTAGGCTGGTTCGACGGTGACGACAGTATCCGCCAGAGTTTGGATGATTTCTGGGTCGTGGAAGACGGCGAGGAGGGCGGTGCCCCTGGCTTTGATGTCATGAATGAGTTCCACGACCCGCTCGGCGGCGGCGTGGTCGAGGCTGGCGGTGGGCTCGTCCAGCAGCAACAGCCGAGGCTGGAGGGCCATGCTGCGGGCTAGGTTGACCCGTTGCTTTTCCCCGCCGGAAAAGGTGGCCGGAGATAGGTGCCACAATCGTTTGGGCAAGTGCATGTGCTCTAGCAGTGCGGCGGCACGGTCGCGAGCTTCCTGGCGATCCAGACCCAATTCAAACAGAGGCTTAGCCACCACATCCAGCGTCGGCTGGCGGGGCAAAAAGTGGAGAAACTGCGTTACAAAGCCAATTTCCTGTCGGCGCAGGGCCAAAATTTCGGCATCGCTCGCCTGGGCTAAATTGACCCAGGCTCCAGTAGCAGTGAGATAGTCAATGCGTCCAGCGGTGGGCAGGTAGGTACGAAAAACGCACTTCAGCAGGCTAGATTTTCCGGCTCCAGAGGGCCCAGAAAGGGCCGTGAGTTGCCCCTGCTGGGCGGTGAAGGAGATCGGCTTAGCCCCTGGCAGGGTTTTCCGTTGCTCGTGAAGGACAAAGTCCTTGGTCAGCCCGGTGACACGCAACAGGACGGGATTCGTCAAGGCGGTGGTGGAATGGCGCAGGGGTGTGGTGGCGGTTAATGTCATCGGTTTGTGTTGGGTTAGGTTTGGATGGGTGGGTGTAGATCCGATCTACTACAGGGCAGAGGCCACCAATTGCTGGGTATAGGCATGTTGGGGATCTTCCAGTACTTGGTCGGTGAGGCCCGCTTCTACCACCTGGCCGTACTTCATCACCAGGGTGCGGGTGGTCAATAGCCGAATCACTCCTAGGTCGTGGGTCACTACAATCATGGCCACGCCCAACTGCTGCTGAATTTCCAGGATTAAATCCAAAATTTTGGCCTGCACCGACAGATCTAGCCCGGTGGTCACTTCATCGAGAAACAGTAGGGGCGGGTTGGTGGCCAGGGCACGGGCAATTTGTACCCGCTGCTGCATTCCGCCGGAGAAATCGCTAGGTAGCTCGTCCATTCGTTCTGGCAAGATTTCGGTGCGCTCTAGCAGGGTGCGGGCACGATCCCGAATGGTGCTGTAGTCCAGCAGATCGGCCATCAACAGCCGCTCGGCAATGTTGCCCCCCGCCGATACCCGAAAGTTCAGTCCCAGGTGGGGGTTTTGGTAAACCATGCCAAATTTGTGGTGCTGCAACCACCGCTGCTGCGCCCCATTTAGGCTAAACAAGTCATAGCTTTGGACGGTCTCAGTGGCCTCATCCCCATCGCGGAAGACGGCAGTACCAGCGGTGGGCAACTGGTCGAGATACAAAGTCTTGACCAGAGTGGACTTGCCGCTGCCCGATTCCCCCATAATGCCGAGGATTTCGCCCGGATAGAGGCTAAAAGACACCTCCTGCATGGCCACTAAACTGCCGCAGTGGGGACAGATATTGGTTTGGGCAGTGGCTCCGGTGGCACTAAGGCAGTGGGGACAGCCCGCGCCATAGATTTTAGTCAGGTTGCAAACATCAAGCAAGGGTTGCATGGGCAGTCTCCGGAGTGGGCTGGGGCACAGGGGGATGGGCCTCTCTCAGGGTGGTGAGGCAGTAGTCGCTGTCGGAACATTGATAGATGCGATCGCCCGCATCGTTCAGACATTCATCTAAAAAGCTGGTGGTCGATCCACAGATGGCACAGGCGCGGCGGTGGCCCCGCTCATCGGTGAAGTCCTCCACTTGAAAGGGAATATCATCAAAGGACAAAGGTTCGGCATCGGTGTAGGGCGGCACGGCATAGATTTTCTTTTCCCGCCCCGCCCCAAACAGGTACAGCCCCGGCGACTGGTGCAGTTTGGGCACATCGAACCGAGGAATGGGGGATGGATCGATGACGTAGTGGCCGTTGATGCGGGTGGGATAGCGGTGGGAAATGGTGATTTCCGAAAACTTCACCATGTCCTCGTAGAGCTTTACCCACAGGCGGGCATAGTCTCCCTCACCATGCATCCGCTTGCGCTTGGCCTCGCTGGCTTCCACCAGCACCAGGGCATCGGGATAGGGCACCTGCAATACCAAAATTTGGCCCAGCTTGAGGGGAAATTCGGGAATCCGGTGCCGAGTTTGAATCAGGGTGGCCTCAGGGGTGTGGCTGGTCATTGTGACACCGGGGCTAGTGGCGGCCACAAACTTGCGAAGGTTGACCGCATTCACCGATTCATCGCTGCCTTGGTCAATCACCTTGAGGGTGTCGGTCGGCTTGAGCAGCGATAGAGTAATCTGCAAGCCACCCGTGCCAAAGCCCCGCGCAATCGGCATTTCCCGCGACGAGTAGGGCACCTGATAGCCTGGAATAGACACGGCTTTTAGCAGGGTGCGACGAATTTCTTTTTTGGCATAGTTATCTAAAAAGCCGAAGCTTTGGGGGGGAGTGACGGTGGGAGTTAGCATGATGGGTAGAAAATAAGGAGTCGGAAGTCGGGTGATCTCAGAGGTCTTTGGATAGGCGACTGGGATGTTATGAATTGCCGAGGGTAGCCCCCAGAATCTGGGTCTTCTAAGGACAATGCTTCTTAACTTGAGACTGTTTCGCGCTGCTGTTTTTGAGTCGTTCTGAGCCGATCCAGGTCGGACTGGAAGGTGACGTAGTGCGGCATTTTATAGTGGGAGGCAAAGCCCATAGACTCGATGCCGTCGATGTGGAGCAGCACAAATTCCGAATCTTCCGAAGGGTTATCAGCCCCATGCTGTTGTCCCTTTTGTAGGGCACGATCCAGCACCGCCATGGCAATGGCCTTCACTTCGTTGTGTCCCAGACAGGCACCGTAGCCAAGGCCAAAGGTGGGAAGATCCTCCCCATCCTTCGCTTCATACATGGCGACCACCTCGCACTCAGTCATTAGCACTTCGCCTACCTCCATTGGTTCTCCCGTTATGGGGTGGGGCAAATACACAGGTAGATAACCCACCCGCAGCTCCGCCACCGTGGGGTGGACATCGCCGTAGCCGCGCATATTGGAGTAGGCAATGGCCAAAATTGAACCCGTTTCGGCCCGTGCCATGGTGGCCAGTGCCGCCGAACGGGGCACCGGAAATACCAGCGGTTCGCGGGTGATATCAAAGGCCGGGGGGGCAGACTCCGTGGCCACCGGGGGTAGCAAGCCCTCTGCCCGCAAGCTGTCTAGCACCTTAGGAAAACTTGTGGGAAGCTGATGTTCTGGCAGGGTTTTGAACCAGTCCTGGACTACCTGGCGAAATTGCTCCGGCGACTCATTCAGCAGTTCAAAGCGAAACAGCCGTTGCAGATAGTCGCTGGTTGGCCCCAGCATTTGCCCACCGGGAATGTCTTTGAATGCCGCTGAAATTCGCCGCACCAGACGCATGGAATCCGTTGGATGGGGCAGGGTAATTCCTAACCGGGGGCAGGTGGAGCGATAGGCCCGCAGAAAAAATGCGGCTTCCAGGGTATCCCCAGCGCTTTGTTTAATCGCTAGGGCCGCTAGGTCGGGATGGTACAGCCCCCCCTCCGACAGCACCCGACTATGCAGGGCATGGAGTTGATGTTGAATCATTCCAGGGGTGAGAGGGGTTTCGCTAGCCCCTTGGGTTCTTAATACATCCAGGAGTTTAATAGCCTCGGTAATGGCTGTTTCTCCCCCCTTAATGGCAACGTATCCCATCGGTTTATCCTCGTATAACAGTGCTGATCCAGGCCACCTAGGGTCGCCTGTAGTTGAGAAGATCTTCGCCCTATCACCCCATGCTGATCCGCGTTGTTCGGGGCAAAAACACCACCTGAGTAGCATCCACCAAGATCAATTCAGCCCCCAGGGGAAAATGCTGTACCCATTGCGCTCGATGGGTGAACCAAGCGGCATCAAACCCATCGAGATGGAGGGTGCGCTGGCCCAAAATGCCAGGGCCACAACAGTCCAGATGCAGGCGACCCTGCCCCAGGCGTTGTCCCTGTAGAATCACGGTTGCCCCCAGTTCTGGGCTGTCCAACGTACCTAGGTGGGGCTGGAAGTCGGCGGGGGGGGCTTGGGTGCCATCGGCCACAATAAAGCGAGCTTCAGCCAGGGGCGCATCGGGCACATTTAGACGGCGGCGATCTCCCGGCGTTACCAACGTATTTAAATCGTGGATTGTCACTGAGGAATCTAGCAGCGTAGCCAACACCGCCAACAAAGCCGATTCTTGCTCCAACCAAGGGCCGAGGTTGGCGATGACACCTGGTTGGCTATTGCATTCTAGCAAGTGACGAAAAATACTTTGCTGGCCTTGCTCTTGCCATAGCGGTGCGAGTTCAACAGATATCATCGGAGTCCTCCTGACTGAGTAGGGAAAAGTTGACGCGGGTTCTAGCCAGCATGGCCCCCCGCTGGGCTAGGTCTCGTTGTCGTTGGGCCATGCCCTGCTGCACTAGCTCCGCCACCTGGGGCCAGCCCTCCAGCCGATGGGCCAAAATAGCATCGCACACCGCTAGTGCCGTGGCCAAATTGGGCACATCACTCATCACCTGGGCGGCTCCGGACCAGTGCTCTCCGTCGGCACCACTCATCACCACGGAAGCGATGGACAGGGGCAGTTCTCCCAGATAGTAGGGGTGGTGGAAAACGCTATCGACTAGTTGCAGCAGGGTGAGGCCCGTTTCTGGCAGGGTGTCGTAGGTGATATGCCAAGGCCGACCTAGGGTATCGGCTAGGTCAATCAGGGTTTGGGGCGGGTGAGCGGTGAGGGCGCGCACCCATTGTTCGCGAGGGGGGAGATCCGCTGGGATAAAGCCGTTGCTATCATTCTGGGCATGGGGCTGACCGTCTGCTGGATGATAACCGTTGCCGTTGCCATTGCCGTTGCTATTACCGTTTCTATTGAAACCGTGAACCTGAACCATTAGGAAATCCTCCGTCGTAGCCAAACTGAGAGATAGTCCACTAGCACAATCGTCACCAGAATAATGATGATCAGAGCCGCAGACTCGTTGTAGCGAAACAAGCGCAGGTTACTGTGGAGAGCCAACCCAATTCCCCCGGCCCCCACTAGCCCCAGCACCGAGGCCATCCGCACATTGCGGTCAAGGATATAGAGGGTGTACCCAACCATTTCCGGCAAGATAGAGGGCACAGCGGCCAGCATCACCACCTGGATAAACCCGGCTCCGGTGCAGCGCACGCCATCGTAGGTGCCTGCGGGAAGGCGCTCCATGCTTTCGGCGAAAAACTTACCCAAGAACCCAGTGGTGTGAACCCCCAGAGCCAAAATCCCTGGCAGTGGCCCCAGCCCCAGGGCACTGACAAAAATTAGGGCCAGCATTAGGTCGGGCATGGCCCGCATGAAGTTAAATAGCTCGCGGGTGCTCCGATAGACCGCTGGATGGGGCGAGAGGTTTTTAGCCCCAAGGGGAGCCAGGATAAAACTGCTGGTGAAGGAAAAGACCGTACCCCAGAGGGCAATGGCTAGGGTTTGCAGCATCAGCAGCACATACCTAGGCCAATCACTAAAGTCGGGGGTGCGGTAGCGGCTGAGGTATTCCAAGCTGTTGCCAAAGCCCGCTAGCACCGTCGGAAACGATAGCCCTAGGTGCCAGATCATCAGGCTCACCAGCCCCACCCCTAAGGCAACCCAGAGAGGTATCCAGTTTGTGGGCTTGGGCGGCAGGGGTGAAAGTCCTGTGGGGGAGGGTGAAGGAGAGGAGGAAAGCATGGGTTTGAGAATCCTTTAGGTAAGCAAGTCACGCTCAATCACGTCCAGTTGAGCCAGGAGAAACATGGTTATGCTCGATGCTGTCTCATCCCGCCAGGGGACGCTAGATCACGCGGCTACGGACGCGGTCAGACGAACGGTCGAGTAGGGTGACAACGATGTAGATGGCGGTGGCGATGAGAATCAGTCGTCCGTAGTTAAACAACCGCAAACTCATCACCAGTTCGTAGCCAATGCCACCCGCCCCCACCACCCCTAGCACTGTAGCGGATCGCACATTGTGATCCAGGATGTAGAGCAAGGTGCCGATGAAATCTGGCAGAGCCAGGGGAAACACCGCCAGCATTAGGGTTTGGAACCAGCCCGCCCCGGTGGACTGCACCCCCACCACGCTGCTGCCGTTTACCACTTCTATGCTTTCGGAGAAAAACTTGCCTAAAAAACCCGTAGTGACGAACACCAGCGCCATCACGCCCGGCAATGGCCCCAGCCCCACCGCCGACACAAACACCAGCGCCCAGACTAGTTCTGGCAAGGCTCGCATTAGACTGAGCAGGTTGCGGGTAGCGTGGTAAATCACTGGGTGGGGGCTAGTATTCCGTGCTGCCAACACCCCCAAGGGCAGACTTAGCACCATCGCTATCGCCGTCGAGACCGCGCCCATTTCCACAGTTTCGAGCAGTTTGCTACCCAGAGTGGGGAAATAGCTCCATTCGGGCATGGTGAGCCAGTGACCCATAAACCGTACTAAATTACCGCTGGATTTCACCAAATGCACCAAGTTGAGATCCACCATCACAGCGGTGATGCCCAGAAGTAGTGCAAACCCTAGCAAACCCAGCCACCAGCGTACCGAGAGCCGTCCGGATCTAGTAGGCCGTTGCCACTTCCAAGCCTTCACCGCCATGAATATCCTCCCGTTGATAAATAGTGTTCAGAGTGCGTTCATTTTGGGCAAGCTCGGTGGGGCCACCGTCAAAGACAATTTCGCCCTTGTTCAGGCCCACGATGCGGTCGGCATAGCGCATGGCCAGATCAACCTGGTGTAGGTTGGCCACAATGGTGATGCCATCCTGTTGGCAAATTTCCCGGAGCAAGCCCATCACCTCTTCGCTAGATATCGGGTCGAGGCTGGCCACAGGTTCATCGGCCAAAATTACCGTGGGTTCCTGGCAAAGGGCACGGGCAATAGCCACCCGCTGCTGTTGTCCGCCAGAAAGCTGGTCGGTGCGTTCCCAAGCTTTTTCAGTTAGACCCACGCGGCTGAGTGCCCAGTGCGCCCGCTCCATGTCCTGGCGGTTGAAGAGGTAAAGGGCGCTCGTCCACCAAGGGCGATAGTAGCAACGCCCGGTCAACACATTGGTCATCACATTCAGGCGACCCACGAGGTTGAACTGCTGGAAAATCATGGCTGTGCGAGAGCGTACTCGACGCAGATTCCGGGACGAGAGCCGCTGCCCCTGTACTACCACTTCACCAGTGGTCGGCGTTTCCAGTCCGTTGATCATGCGCAGCAGCGTAGACTTACCTGCCCCACTTGGCCCCAAGATTACCGTAAAGGTGCCAGGGTCAATGGTTAAACTCGTGGGCTTCAGGGCGACAGTCTCCGAACCATAGGTTTTGCTAACCTGGTTCAAGTGAATAAAAACCATCTTGAGAAAAATCCTAAAACAATGGATCACCATCCAAAACATGATGTCGGGGGCTATGACCCAGGCGTTTACGGTTGGCGACAGGTGAGTCATCGCGAGCCCTAGACCGCAAACCATGAACGTTGCTAGCCCGCTGCCGTTGGCTTGCTAGACCACTACTTCAGCATTTCCTCTCGGCTCAGACCTAGGGTGCTAATCATCGAGCGAATCAGGTCATAGTCGGCGGGGGTGGCAGCTTCATAGCGCAGAATTTCGCCGTAGCCCGTCACTTCAATATCGTTATGGGCATTGAGGATGACGTCGCGGATTTTAGTCTTGGTATCTTCATCCAGGTCGCTCCGGTAGACTAGAGGAGAACCAGGAAGCGCCTCAGACTTCACCAAAATGCGAACGCTTTCTGGGGTAATCAGCCCCTCCTTCAGCATTTTGCGATAAGTAATCTCGCTCATAGCAGCGGCATCCACGGTGCCATTCTTCACTGCCAGGCCTGCCGCATCGTGGGAACCGGCATAGGTGAGTTTGCCAAAGAAATCTTCGGGCTTCTTTCCGACCACTTCAGACACCATAAATCTAGGCACCAAACCCCCAGAGGTAGAGGCCGGATCCACCAGGGCCACATTCTTGCCTTGCAGATCCTTGATGGATTGAAGGGGGGAATCTCCCGGCACCACAAAGATGCTGTGGTAAGTAGAGGTGCCATCAGCGGTCACGCCCACCGCAAAGGCTTCAGCACCCGCTTCTTTCTCTGCCAAAATGTAGGAAAGCGGCCCAAACCAAGCCACGTCTACCCGATCCTGCCGCATAGCCTCGATCACCCCAGCATAGTCCGTGGCAGTAAAGACCTTCACCGGGCGACCCAACTTTTGCTCTAGGTAGGCACGCATCGGTTCAAACTTGTCGATCATCTCCTCATTGTTTTCAGCGGGAATTAGCCCCATGACCAGTTCATTGTTGGCCGTGCCCGCCACGTCTTTATTGTTGGCCGTGCCCGCCACGTCGCCACCCTGGGAACATGCCACTGCCGCCAGGGATATCGAAAACAGCGAAGCCAGTAAAAATTTACGACGAAACATGGGTGTAAAGCTCCTAGAGAAGCCGGGAAAGTTAAGAAAGTCAGGCATCCATCACCGGACATCCCTATCCTAGGATCACCAAATTAAATGGCAAGAATGCTAACGTTATGGTTCACTTAACGCCGAAACTATACAAGTTCCAGGACTTAAGTCTGAAAATTCCTAAAGTGCGCCCTATAAACCTATATAAGTTGACTAAGAAATCAAGAATTTAAGAATTTATTTTTTTAGATTAAATTTAATTCTTGATTGACTTGAGTCTATGATTTAATTTTTAATTGGCCTAAATTTATGAAAGCTAGGCAGAATCCTGGTGGCCCCCCTATCCTCAAAGGAAGGTAGAGGCCACAGGCTATTAGTCCATATGTCCCCTACTCTGCCTCAAGCCCCTCATGAACCGTTGGGCGGCAACTCAGGACACTCTCATATCGCCCTGCCATTATTAACCCGTGCGTTCAAGGAAACTGCGATGTCAGTGGCAGCACGTCTAGCCATTATTGTGGCGGAGAGTTTATGGGCCTATTTGCCGCCATGCATCTATGTCACCAGCGCTATCCAGGGTGATTGAAGCGTAGCTGCAACGAAGTGCAATAAGCTCAAAACTATTGCTGTATAGGCGTTTCAGACGTCAGTTTTTCCAGGCTAAAATCTACACAAACTAGCTTAAGCATAAGTTCAGCTTACAGCGGTTTCCAGGTAAATAGAGTGCACTAGAGTATCGTAAAAAGTAGCGAAAAATGAGACCATACTCCATCGACTTTCGCGAGAAAATCGTCCGTGCCGCTCAAGAAGAAGGAAGTTCCATCCGAAAGACAGCCCAACGCTTCATGGTGGGGAAAAACTTGGTCCAAAAACTACTCAAGCAGCAGCGCACTGAAGGTCATGTCATCCCTGGAAAGCAGGGTGGTTCGATGGTCAGTCCAGTGATGCAGTACAAAGACCAGTTAATCGCAATCTATGAGAAAAATAATGATGCGACCTGAGCCGAATATTGCGAACTACTCGCCGATGAAACAGGTGAATGGTTTAGTGTCAGCGCCATGTGCCGTGCTTTACAGAAGCTAGAGTTGATTCGCAAAAAAAACGATGCGCTCCAGCCAAGCGCAAAGTGAGCGAGTCCAACTCCTTAGGCAAGAATACTGGTCAACAGTCTCAGGAATAGACCTTAAAAACCTCGTGTTTTTGGACGAGATGGGAGTACTCATGGGACTGACGCGAACTCACGCCCGTGCCTTACCTGGACTCAGAGCCTATGACTTCAAGCCCTTCTACCGTGGTTCTAAAGTCAGTGTCATCGGTGCCATCTCCAGCACAAAAGTGCTTGCTGTAATGACGCTTGATGGGTCAATGGACGCTGCCGCCTTTAAGGTTTATGTCGCCAACGTTCTGGTTCCAGAACTATGGCCTGGTGCTGTAGTGGTTATGGATAACCTAGCGGCTCATAAAGTCGAAGCGATTGAACCCTTGATTAAAGCTGTTGGGGCAAGTGTTCTGTATATGTCACCGTACTCGCTGCTCAATAACCTGACTTCGGCACCGGAATGACAGTTAACTTCGGCGGGTCTAAAGCGAACGCGAAGCGAGGGCTGTGATGAGTTTAGGATCGCGCTGAACAGATGAGGATGTCAAGCAGCGCGAAGCGAGCCTCATGAGGATGGTTTGTGTGTCTCGGAATTGGCGCTCGATTTTTGTGAGCCAATCGTGCTGGTGAGCTTTCGCATCGATTCCCCTTTAAGCGGCAGTCGAATAGAATCGTGAACAATGCGGTCGAGGATGGCATCGGCAATGGTGGGGTCTTGAATTTGGGCGTGCCACTGCTCCACGGGAAGCTGGGTCACAAACAAACAAGATTTGAGCCGATAGCGGTCGTCAATGAGGTCGAGGAAATCGCGAGCCTGATTGACATTCAAAGCATCGCGTACCCACTCATCAAGAATGAGCAAATCAAATGAGAGCAATCGTTTGCGCAGCTTTGGGAACGAACCATCTGCTTTGGCCAACTGAAGCTCAGTGAGCAATTCGTGGGTTTTGAGATAGCGAACCGAATAGCCAAGACGACAAAGATTCTGGGCCAACACCGAAGCGAGGAACGTCTTGCCAACCCCCGTGGGGCCGAGGATAAGGAGCTGAAGATGGTCTGCGACCCATTGACCCCCAGCCATCTGTAGGAACTGGGTTTTGGCTAAACCTCGGTTAATGGAGTAGTCCACAGCCTCAAGGCTAGGGTGGCTAGCCTGAGGCAGTGTCGCCTGCTTAAGCCGCCGGGCTTGGCGGAGTAATTGTCGTCTGAGGTGCTCGCGTTCGACGAGCAGGGAGAAGCGCTCATCAAAGGAGAGGTCTAGGTAGGTGGGCTGGGTCTGTTGGTCATTCCAGGCTTCCAACATGCCGAAGAGCTTGAGGGTCTGAAGCTGTTCAATTGTGGCGTTCATCGTAATGGGGAGATAAAAGGTGGGTCGAAATCGATGCCATTAATGGGGAAGGTCAATCGGAGAATCGATTAACCGTAGTAGGTTTGTCCGCGCAGATTGTCGTGGTCGGCGGTCGGCGAAACCGCTGGGTCGGGAGTCGCCGTCAGGACATAGCTGTCGCGGTTATTTTCCAAAACCGAGCGCAGTCGTTTGAGACCGACCAGATTGAAATGGTTGGCATAGCGACAGGCCGCTTCGAGCCGCTGGCCTCCGTATCGAGTCGAGAGTGACTGAACGCCTTTGAGGGTGCGAAAGGCCTGTTCTTCGTGGTCTTTGAGCGCGAAGATGGATTCAACCTGCTCAAGGGTTTGGGGGCCGATGCGCCCCGCCCAGTTCAAGAACATCTCCTTGGACTGACGCTTGTAAGCCCAATGCTCAGGCGGCATATGCTCCGGTCGAGTCGTATGACGATAGGGGACTTTAGAGCGCTCGTGGCAGGCCACTCGGCGGTTTTCGTAGAAGACTTCGACTTGGTGCTCACTGACTTTGACGCTCACCTGGCGCTGGACCAGGCTGTAGGGAAGAGAGTAGTAGTGCTTCTCCACTTCGATGTGATAGTCCAGGCTGACTTTGGCTGGCTTCCAAGTGGCAAACTCAAACGGCCGTTGGGGTAAAGGAGATAGCTCAGCGCGTTCAATTTGGTCAAAGAGCTCTTGGCGCGACAGGCCATATCCTTTCATCACCCGAGCATTGAGCCGCTTCAAGCGCTCCCGAATCGCTTGATTGAGCGTCGCCATACTGGAGAAGCGTTGGTCACGCAACGGCGCTAGAATCTGCCGCTCTACCTCCTGAACCGCTTTCTCGACCTTCGATTTGTCCTTCGGCCTTTTCGGACGAGCGGGAATCACGGCGACACCGTAATGTTCGGCGAAGTCTTGATAGCTGCGGTTGATGCCCGGTTCGTAGCGGCAAGCTGAGGTGACACCCGATTTGAGATTGTCGGGGACGACGGCCTTGGGCACACCGCCGAAGAAAGCCAAAGCTCGTTGGTGAGACCCTATCCAGTTCGGCAGACTTTGGGACTCGGTCGCTTCGGCAAAGGTATAGTTGCTCGCCCCCAATGTTGCTACGAAAATCTGGGCTTTGACCTCCTGATTGAGCACGGGGTCATAGACCGCAACGGTCATGCTGCAGTAGTCCACAAACACCTTCTCGCCTGCGGTGTGGCTTTGGCGCATGGATAGATTTTGCCCCCCTTTCCACCTGCGGTATTGGCGACAGAATCCGCCGTAGCTGCAATTCCATTGCTTCTTATCGAGTCCTTCTTGCCACAGCAGCGCTAGGGTCACCCCTTTGCGCTGGAGGTCTCGGTGAACCGGTTCGAAGTCAATCTGCTCGCTTGGACTTGGAGACTGACGCTGGCCTTTGCCGAGTAACGCTTTCGCATCACCATCACTCAGCTCACCCAAGCTCTCGTAGCTCAGTCCTTGGCCCACGGCACGTCGCACATAGTCTTGTACCGTTGAACGCGCCACAGCACAGCTACGGGCAATCTCACATTGGCTGTAACCCAGTCCGTGCAGCCGCAATATCTCGCGAAATTTCTCCATTGGCATTGGTCGTCCTTGGCGATGTCGGGGCATGAATCTCGCACTCCACTGCTGGGTAAATCCCAGGCAGTTTAGGCGATTCAGACCTCGCTCTTTCGCTTCGAATAGACCCTGCCGAAGCAACCGTCACTCGGGTGCCGAAGTCGGTGTCATTCACCTGCCGAAGCAACCGTCATTTGGGTGCCGAAGCTAGGTGTCATTCACCTGCCGAAGCACCCTGTCATTCGGGTGCCGAAGTTCATGTCATTGTGCAGGAGCAACGGTAATTAGTAGGTTGGAACAAATCGGGTATGATTCACTGACGGCGTTACGGGAGCAAGATGCTGCAAGAGTCACAAAAGAGATATCCGAGATGATGGGTTCGACATGTTGGCACAATAGTCCTCAAGCTCGGTCAGCGATTCAAGCGATCATTGATCTAGCAAAGCGTGGAGCCATCAGCTAACACGTCATTGGAGCGGACTGAGCAAGATGCTTTCTGCTGCGCTTCGAGTTTCTTTGCAGCCGCTCAATTTTGCCGTTCTGCCGCCTGAGTCATGGGTGGCGGTAATTTAAAGGTTATTTGTGGGTGCTCACTATCAAGTTGTTCTGGAGAGAGCCCTACAGGTATGGTCTTGAAGTTGACGGTAGTAGTCACTATCGACCATAAGGCTGTTTGTCTTTAAGCTGATTGAGAAGCGTACACATCAGCAGCACCAGGCAAAGCGGGTAAGCCCTTACATCGATCTACTGGCAACTCAGTTTTGAAGATTCACACTTTTTTAAAGTCTTGCTTGAATACTAGAAATCATCAGGCATTTACGTTATTGCCTGAAGTTGATATTCCTAACCTACCTTGGAGATTCAATGATGAGACGAGTTCTAGTAGTCACCCTGTCAGTTTTGATGCTGTCGGCTTTCTCAGCAACGATCGCTCAAGCAGAAGGAAACACAGCGAATCCCGCAACTACTAATCCAGAGCAGCCCACCACTAGTTCACTCTCCCCCAATGATTTGTTTTCTCTTGCCTATCGAGGGGCGTTTCGCGTTCAAGGAATTCCTGGCTATCCGGCTCTCGCCTGTGCTTATGTTACACGCCAAGTTACGGCTCGCGATTTAATCAGAGTTGCGATCGATGTCAAGAAACTGCCTCCGGCGACTTTATCTGATACCAGATACTTGAACGTTGTGGATACGAAGCTGGCAAATCTTAGCCGCAGTTGCGATCGCTAAAACCTGATTTAGGCTGGAGGCTGGAGAAGAAGTCTTGCCTTCAGCCTTTTGGTAACTTGCTCAATCAACTAAAGATAGTCATCATGATTCTTACTCGACGGCATTTTGTCACAGGAGCGACAACGATCGCAACTGCACTCGCATTCGGTCAATTTAGCGTTCAATCTCGGTCATTGAAACCTAAAAAATCAACTGCAAAGGATTGCATCTTTATTTGTAACGAAGACTCTAACACGTTATCAGTCATTAACCCTTTAACGAATCAAGTTGAGACAACCATTAACCTAACGAGTTTCGATGAAGATGCTCGGCCCCCATTTCGCTTTGTGACAGGTGGAGTCATGCCAACTCATGCTGCAATGATTTCTAAGCCGCTTTATCATGGCGCAATTCACATTCATGGCTCGGCTCCCTCACCCGATTCGCGATTATTAGCTGTGACAGGGCGTGGAACGAGCAATCTCTATCTAATCGATGTGGAAACGAAACGGGTGATCGGTAATCAATTGAATCCTCTAGCAGAACCGGGAAAAGTTGTAAATTCTGAATGGCTATCCAGTGGTTTGCTACTAGGGCGCGAACCCCATGAGCCGACTTTTACTCGGAATGGTAAGGAACTTTGGGTAACGCTGCGTGGTGAAAATCGAATTGCTATTTTAGAAGTTACAGCGGCACTGAGTGCGTTGCAACAGGGTATCACCACAGAAGTCGTGCGGCAGTACGTTCGGACGATCGCTGGTCCGGCACAAGTTTGGTTTTCTCAAGACGGTCAAACTGCTTTTGTCATCTCCCAAAAAGTTCCGATTGTTGAAGTGTTTGAGGTCAATCCAGATCAACGCGGGTTTAGCCGTCCGAAGCTAAAAACTCGTTTAGATGTCCGCAAATATGATCCCTTTGGCTTCACCCCATTTCAGAAAACGACCCCAGATGGACAGGAAATTTGGTTTTCTCATAAGCTCGCTGATGCTGTCTCCGTAAGAGAAACCAATGGCTCGTATCGCGTCTTGGATTTTTTGGCTTTGGGCGATCGCGCTCGTCCTAACCATCTAGAATTTGTTGAAAATGCTCAAGGTAAAGTTGCCTATGTGACCCTTGCAAGAGTCGATGATCGAAGTGGGGGGGGCGTTGCATCGAGTCAGGTTGCGATCGTGGATCGATCAGTCTCACCTGGAAAGCGGTCTATCGTTAGCACATTTTTCACTCACGGGCGCGAGGCCCATGGACTGTGGACAAATCCAGAGAATACTCGTCTCTACATCGCCCACGAACAAGATGAACTACCCGGTACGCCTGCGGCTGGACAAACGGTTTGCACTGTGTTTGATGTCTCAACGCCCCACAAACCAACCTTCATAGTCCAAATTCCACTAGGCGAACTAGAACTACCTTCTGGTAAGTTACGTAACAAGAAAAGCATCAACCTTGTTTATGTCCGCCCTGGTGCACCTAGCCAAACTGCCTAAAATCTGATGGGGGTACTGAACAATGATTCGCTTTCTGGTTCAATGTTTAGCGATCGCATTAATCCTGTTAGGATTTCTACAACTCCCTGCATTATCTGATGGATTAAATCGTCATTCTCAACCCTGTTTCAAAGCTGATACAGCGTTTGTTCAAGCAATGAACGTTGGCATGGAAAAAATGATGACTGAGATGCATCAACCTGACATGACAGGGAATGCAGATGTTGATTTTCTGGCAATGATGATTCCCCATCATGCAGGAGCCGTAGAAATGGCGCGACTTGTTTTACTTTACGGAAATGATCCACTTGTCCGTCAACTGGCTGAAGAAATTATCGCGTCACAACAAGTGGAGGTTACAGCCATGAAAGCCAGATTGCTAGTGCTCAAGAAAGGCGAGAACCTGAAGCCAGACGACTTCCCAGCGATTCATGGAACACGCGGGAATTTCAATGCTAGATCTACGATGAAAAGAGCAACCATTTGGAATTAAATTAAAATGTCTAGTGCTGCCAGTGTTTTAATTATTGAAGATGATGCAAGCCTGTGTGAGACGGTGCAGCTTTACATTGAGCGCGAAGGACTACGCTGCCTGACAGCCGCTAGTGGAGAAACTGGAATTGTCCAAATTCAGCGATTCCGTCCTGATTTAGTTGTGCTTGATATTATGCTACCAGATCGAGATGGATTTCAAATCTGTCAAGAGTTACGATCGACGCAATGCTTCATGCCGATCCTGATGCTTACGGCACGCGCTGAAGAAGACGATCGCGTTCGAGGACTTGCAATGGGTGCGGACGATTACCTGACAAAACCTTTCAGTGCCAAAGAACTCGTCGCGCGAATTCACGCACTTCTAAGACGCGCTTATAGTCAAGGCTACCGGGCGGTTCTTTCCACGCAAGATGTGGTCATCGATCGCGAGCAACGCTATGCCTATCTTAATGGAACTCAGCTTGATTTGCGCGGCAGAGAGTTTGATTTACTGGCACAATTAGCGAATTATCCAGGTCGGGTCTACACTCGTGAACAACTGCTGGAGCGGATTTGGGGATACGACTTTGAAGGTGATGCACGAATTGTCGATGTCTACATTCGGAAGTTGCGAGAAAAACTAGAAATTGATCCGGCTCACCCTAGCTATATCCAAACTGTTTGGGGAATTGGCTACCGCTTTCAGGGAGGCGACAGATGAAACCCTGGCAAAGCATCTCGACTCGATTAACCCTGACCTCGCTGTCTATTACATTGGGGAGCCTAGTTGGCTTCTTTCTGATCCTAAATGCTACTTTGGTACGATTTTTCATTCAAGATGCTCAAGCTGGCTTAACCCAACAAGCTGCCGCCCTGGCAAACCATACGCTATCCGTTTGGCATGATTTACCACGAATTCGTCAACTGGCTAATCTGAGTAGCCAGCAGGGACGAGGACAGGTCATCATTGTGGATGGTCAGGGCAAACCAAGAATCATCTGTCGGGGTATCGAAGATCCCGATGCGATTATCCTTCCTCCCGATGGCATTGCTAAAACTTTAGCTGGAGTTCCTCATAGTGGAGAACTTCATGTGCAAACCAATCCGACCTATTCAGCTTGGCTCTACAGCACAGCTCCCATCCGAAACGCTCAAGATCAAATTGTGGGTGCGATTTTTGTGGTGATGCCACTGAGGCGACCACAACAGTTCGCCAATCAAGTTGGAGGAGTCGTAATGGGTGTTGCGATCGCGGCAACGACCTTAGCTGCGGTGGCAGGATGGCTCATTTCTCGCAGTTTGACTTATCCGCTGCGAATCCTGCAACAGCAAGCTCAACGACTAGAAACTGGAGATTACTTGGCTCGTTCTGGTCTAACTGGTCACGATGAACTTGCACAACTCAGCCGTCTACTTGACCAGATGGCTGATAAACTCATGCAAACCCTCACCGCCTTGCAAGCTCAGGAAACCGCGCGGCGGGAATTGGTAGCGAACGTATCTCATGACCTCCGAACCCCACTTTCCAGCCTAAGAGTTGGCATAGAAGCAATTCTAGACGGTGTGGTTACAGGCAACAAAGCTCAGATGTATCTGCAACGAGCATGTCATGAAACCGATCATCTTTCTCACTTAGTCGAGCAACTCCTGTTTTTGGCGAAAGCAGATGCAGGACAACTCAAAATCCAGCTTCAAGTCGTTTCTGTCGTGGCGATCGCGCAAGAGTGTATTTCTCGAATGCAACCCTCTGCTAGCAAAGCAGGGTTAGAACTAAAACTTTGTGCTGAACAGAACTTACCAAGTGTACAGGTTGACCCAGCTTTGACCGGGCAGGTGATCATCAATTTACTCGATAACGCTATCAAATATGCCTCTGAGGGCAAGCTAGTCTGCCTGAATATCCTATCTCCGGCAGAGAAAAATCAGAAAAAATTTGTGCCGCTTCAAGTTCAAGACTATGGACAGGGAATGGAAGCTGATGTGGTTCAACGAGCAACCGATCGTTTCTACCGAGGGAGCAATTCTCGCCCTAGAGGAGGGATGGGGTTGGGACTCGCGATCGCCCAACAGATTTGTCAATTGCAAGGTGGAAGTTTACAGATTACGAGTGAGATCAATCAGGGAACTGTAATTACATTATTGCTACCGATCTCAGTCATTCGAGACTGTCATGGTTGATCACGATGGCAACAACACAACACATAGCAACAGGAGTTAAGGTACAATAGCGTATGGTGCGGTGTAGTGTGGTGTGGTGTGGTGTGGTGTGGTGTGGTGCAATAGGTTGTGGTGCAATAGGTTGTGGTGCAATAGGTTGTGGTGCAATAGGTTGTGTACCTGCAGCGGCAGAACAATCCCGTTGCACACCGACCGTATTAAGTTAGTTGGTGAAGAACGAGAGTTTACGAGCGGCGGGTGAACGGGGGCGTTCGTCAGCAGGTGCTGTCCATTTTCTCAAACCCAGGAGACGTTTCATGGCTACCCAGGACACTTTCGCTATCCAATTGCAAGACGGAAAACCCCAGATTCATCGGGATTGGACCGTCGACCAATTCATCCAATACGTAGAGCGCGCCGACCGAAAAGTTGGCGCAAGCTTGGAGGCCACAGAGAATCGAATCGCGGCCATTCAGAAGGACGTCGTCGGCAATCCGGACATAGCGGTTGAGTATTTCATGTTGAAGCAGGCGCAGAGTCGAACTGACGAACTGCTGAATTGTGACCTCGATCCGCTAAGCTCCGAACATCAACGCAATCGGGTCGATCAGTACCATTTGTACAGCGAAGTGGGTTCGGCACTCCTGTATCGCGATCTGCGTTTTCAAGGCAAATCAAAGTTCTTTACGCTCACGTGGCCAAACTTCAAATGGCCTCCGTACAAATTTAACGATGCCGCCTCGTCCGCAAAGGTGTGGGGAGCACACATAGTTTTTGAGCACTCTTGGTATCGTGGACGACGCCTTTATCTGGTTGGGATCCCTTACGCCGAGTTCCCCGATTTTCGCGAACTCGATTTTAACGATATAGCGTCTTCGATTGCGGGACTGCCATAGCCCAGGCGAAAGCTGACGAACAAGGCGGTGAACCCGAGCGGCGGCTCGGGCGAATTCTGAAATCAAAGGTGCTTGGCTGCCGCCGGCTTACCTTGGTCGTTATGCCGCTGGACACTTGGTGAGGGCAGTGCTTTGAAATTGTTGATAGGTCGATCGCTTTGACCAAAAAATGAGAGATATCTGTCTTAGGTAAGGTAAATTGTTAGATTTCGGATACCCACCATTGATTTGTCGTAATTTCCGAACCATACCCTCAAAGAAGGCTTGAGTAACATCAGATTATAGCCTTAAAGGAGAAACCCTTATGGATTATTCGACATTTGGTCACGATCACCACGGCTACAGTCACGGAATCCACGACAGTAGCTTTACGCACTCCCCTTGGACGCACGGAATCCACGACAGCATGACGCACGGAGTAACTGACTGTAAGGATTACCTGGGACATCCCCCCGCGCCTCATGGCATTTCAGCAACTCAGGGCATGAATGGCAGTCTACACCAACAGATAATTAACCAGGCAGCTAGTGCCCACAGCTACGACCATCATGTCAATAGCCATGTTAGTGAGCCTAGATACGGCGAATCCAAATCAGACTACCACAAGGGCTGGAGCGATTACTACAAAAGCCAGGCTGAGTACAACGCACGCCATGGTTGGGTATCAGATGCACAATACTCAGCAAGTCATGCGGCTTCAGAAAAAGCTAAGAGCGATTATTACAAGCACTATGGGCAATAAGAGAGCCATGGCTTATTAAAACAATGAGCAAATGTTTTTTCAGCCTAGGGTTGGGGAAACTGTGCCCCAACCTTTTAACTTTTATTTTTAATAGATGAATCACCTTTTCATTCAAAGATAGCTTTACAGAGCTATTGGTTTCCTTAATTCATTTTATTAACTGGAGTCGTTGTTATGGTTGTAGATCCAGCTTCAGGTTTGATTTTAGCAGGAGCTAGCCAAGGAGTTGGGCATGCTATCGGAGCGCTCGCACCTTTTTTGACAAGCTTTGCAATTTTTGCTAACGGTTTTACTGGCGCAAATGTTAGCCAGGAACTCGAAGAAAAGCGTTTGGAAGCTCAGAGGAAGCTTGCTGAACTCAACCGAAAATACGATCTAAAAATGTTGAGCACGCGCCATGAGCTGGAAAAGCAATTAGCGTTTCTTAATCATCAAATGCTTCTGGAAAGGGCAGCTTACGAGCGGGAAACTTTTTTCCGCTCAGCAGAATTTCAGAGTATGCTTGCCAACTCTTGGCCCCTAATTCCAAGACCCTTTGAGTTGATAAGTTCTCCAAACCCCAGTGGCTTAGTCCCGCTCAAGGTTTTATTATCACCTCCTAAATTAGACTACGACAGAAACGAGCTTCCTTATCCTTTTCCTAATCTACAGGGATTTTTAGAGCGAGACTTAAAACTCTTTCTCGAGAGTTACTATCCTCAATCCGATTTAGGCAAACCAGGAATAAGACCAGTAAAGTTTTTAGATGCTGCGTGGGACACGAAACGTATTCGTGGCGGAAGTGCCATTAATACGCTGCATCGTGGGTTACAATCCGAAGCGATATTGGTGCTTGAACTGAATGTTGTTGAACAATACCTCGATTTTCATATTGGCTTCTGGGAAACGGGACATCAAGGAGAACCTTTTTATAAGACTCTCATTCCTGGAGTACTTCATAGAGATATTATATTTGGCTCGGCGAGAGCGAATGGTCATATGGACTCTGATGGCAAACTGACCCCTAATGATCGAGATTACGAAGCTCTGGCTCAGTTGATAACTCCTTGGCTTTGTCTGATTACGGGTTGGGTAGCAGATGTGCATCATCTTATTCATCATGATGTTCCGCCGTTGTTACCTAAATTAATACCAGACTTGGTGATGAATGAGCTTAACTTGCAGGTCGTAAAATTTGTTGTTGAAGGGTATAACCAAATTTACCAGGTTCTTGAAGAGAAGCGTCCATACTCAACTCCTCAATTAGCTTTAGACTTAGCTCTGAGCCTAGCTTATTTATCTGATAAGTCATGGGCTAAGGAGCAGTTGACTCATTCTCTCCAATTGTGGCTAAGACTGCGCCAAGTACGAAAACCTGAAAAAGCCAATCCTATTGAATATGCTTTAGAGACAATGGAATCAGCTCTAGCAGTATCAGCCCTGACAAAAGAAGACTGGGAATATGTAGAGAAACTGAAAGAATGCTTTGCAGCTCTTGGAGATAATCAGGGAATCACCCAAGCGCAAAAACTGCTGAATGCATCAGAAGATCTAAAGGAAAAGGAAAAAGTTTCTCTTGTTCAAACCCTCATTCAAGATCTTGAGCAATTAAAGGAATGCCTTGCAGCTTTTGGAAACGACCAACTGACTACCCAGGGGCAAAAACTGGTAGATACATTAGAAATCATAAATACAAAGGAAGAAGTTTCTTATATCAGCTCTCTTGTTGAATATGTTAAGCAGTTAAAGGAATTCCTCGCCACTCTTGGCAACGAGCAACTGACTAACCAAGAGCAAAAACTGCTGAATGCATCAAGCATCAAGGAAAAAGTGGTTCTAATAAACTCCCTTATTGAAGATGTTGAATGGTGCAAAGATATTTGTGGTTTGGAGGATGAGGTGCCGTGGGTGAATATATTATTAAAACTGCTGAATGTATTAAAAGTTCTACCCGAACATGGTGAGAAGCTAGAGCAATTTTTTGTATCCTTTGGGGATGACAAGCAGGCAACCCAAGAAATGCAAGAATTGCAGAATGCTTTGAAAGATGCACTTGAAGACCTAGAGCACAAGCTGGAGGAAGGCAAAGACATATATGAACGCAAACTGGAAAATGTTTCTCTAGTGCATACCCTCACTGAACATTCAGGCTTTGTTAGTTCAGTTGCTATCAGTCCTGATGGACAGACCATGGTCAGTGGCAGTTGTGACGATACAATTAAGATTTGGTGTTTAAGTACAGGGACATTGCTGGATTGCCTCACTAAGCATTCAGATGGCGTTAACACTGTGGCTATCAGCCCGGATGGAAAAACTTTGGTCAGTGGCAGTGATGACAATACAATCAAGATTTGGAGTTTAAGTACGGGGAAACTGCTGCGCACTCTTACTGAGCATTCAAATTCTGTTATGACCGTGGCTATCAGCCCGGATGGGCAGACCCTGGTCAGTGGCAGTTATGACAATACAATCAAGATTTGGAGTTTAAGTACGGGGAAACTGCTGCGCACTCTTACGGGACATTCAGATTGGGTAAGGTGTGTCGCTATTAGTCCAGATGGGCAGACCCTGGTCAGTGGCAGTGATGACAGGACGATTAAGATTTGGAGTTTAAGTACGGGGAAATTGCTGCGCACTCTGACTGAGGAGCATTCATGCTTTGTTTATTCAGTTGCTATCAGCCCGGATGGGCGAACCTTAGCCAGCAATGGCAACTATGATGATTCAATTACAATTTGGCGTTTAAGTACGGGGAAATTGCTGCGTTGTCTCACTGATAGCGTTGGCGTTAGTACTGTCGCTATCAGCCCGGATGGAAAAACTTTGGTCAGTGGCAGTTGTGACGGTACAATTAAGATTTGGAGTTTAAGTACGGGGAAACTGCTGCGCACTCTTACGGGACATTCAGATGGTGTTAGTACTGTAGCTATCAGTCCGGATGGAAAAACTTTGGTCAGTGGCAGTTATGATGATACAATTAAAATTTGGCAGGTGACGGGAGAGCCAAGGGAAGAGCCTCAGTGCAAACAAAAGGAAGAGGAAACTAAAAATACCTCTACTGAAAGTAGTACTTACAGTGATAGTTACGGTAGTTACAGTGCTTATAGTCCTGGTTCAAGGGTAATATGGTAGCGCATTAATATTGATGCAAAATGGGCTTACACTAAACGGTTGGCGCTCATATTAATCTGATTCTGGCTGATGGTAGCATTCTATTATCGCGGCATGGCAGAGGAAAACGTTAAACTCAAAGTGAGACAATGTTTGCCAGCCTTCCGTAGACCTGCAAAATTTGGAGGAACGGTCGCCTTATCCTGTTGCCGCAGAGATTAAATTAGCGCTGCAATCAACAGCAACAAAACTGACTCAGGCAGGAATTCCCCTTAAAAAGTACGTTTCCAATTTTGATTTTCCTGCCGCATGGCAAATCTACTACAAGCTTGCAGCCTACAATTTGATCTACGCCTAATCCCTAACGGTTGCTGATATCCAGAAGAATCTGGCTTTTTTATTTCGAGATGGCACGCAAAGCGATCGCTCAGGAGATCGATCGAGTCGTTGGTGGATTTCAACGCCCTTCTGGTTATTGAAACCATTAGATTTGATCTGATGGCACAGAAGTAAGAATGGTCAACATTGAGATTGGTGGGTAGTTCCGGCGACATAACAAGTCGATGGAGGAGCGATTTGAAGACTTTTTGCTTCGTTTCGATTTAGGTCTGTCGGAAGCAATTTCAAATCGTAGATAAAATCAACCGTTCAAAGTGTCGTCAACAAGCTGAGCTGCTTTACTCACTTGACTCATGTGGCGAACGTTTGGAATCTTTGTTTAAGTCCATGATGTACTCCTATCACGTATCGAGATCTGCTGTAAACCATAACACTAAAAGCTCTTAGCCTTTTTTCGCCATCTTGACCTAAGAAAATTTCTATCAGTACAAAACGATGGCGGTTTGTTAGCATAGAAAAAATGAATTTGTTGAGGTATCTGTATGACAGGACTAGAGATTCTAGCAGCACCTCTTATAAAAAGCGCTGTTGCTTATATAGGAACTAAAGCAGCAATATTTAAGGGATTCACGGCAATGGCTCATGGAATCCAGCACGGTTATGGATACACCTATTTTAAGGGGTTAGTTCTCACAGTAAAAAAATATGGATTTGCTGCGACTGTTAAAAAAATACTGGAGGTTCTTGGAATTCTTGGATTGTTTGTATTTCTGAGTGAAACTCTTGAATCTCTTCTCAAAGACCTGAAAAAGCTTTTGAACAAGAAAGACCCAAGAGCAGCAAGCAGACTGGTAGATACAATGAAACAATTTTCTTAAAAATTAGGAGTCAACATCAGCGAATAGGGTGGGCAATTGCCCACCCTGATTTTTATGTAGAGTAGTATAAAGTTAGATTCTGAGGAGCTAAGGGTATGTCTCTGTCATCAAATGGACAAGCAGCTATCATTCGTACAGAGCGGGGGCTGACGATCGCTGGGACACGCATCACACTCTACGATGTCATGGATCATCTCGTTGCAGGACGAGATCCAAAACTGATCTTGAACTGGCTCCCACTGACAGAAGCGCAGCTTGACACCGCTTTATCCTACATTGAGACCCATCGTACTGAGATAGAAGCTGAGTATCAGGAAGTTTTGAGAACCGCAGAGGAAATTCGGCAGTACTGGGAAGAGCGCAACCGTGAACGCTTTGCCCAGTTTGCTGCCATGCCACCCAAACCTGGTCAGGAAGCTCTTTGGGCAAAGCTCCAAGCGCAGAAAGCCAGACATGCGACGAAGTCATGAACTTTCTGATTGACCACAATCTTGAGCGATATGCCGTTATCCTCTTGGGAAAGATTGCCAGTGATGGTTGGCTTGACCTGATTCCTATTCGCTTTATTACTTTTCGCGAAATTGAATTATCAACGGACAGTAGCGATCGTGTTGTATGGCAAACAGCCCAAGACAACCAGATGATTTTGCTGACTGCTAACCGAAACATGAAAGGAGAAGATTCCCTAGAGAGAACACTTCGTGAGGATAACACATCGAATTCGTTGCCTATTGTGACTATTGCTAGCCTCGATCGCTTCCGTAGTGAACCCAGCTATCGCAGTCAATGTGCTGATCGTATCATTGAAATTTTGCTGGATATTGAGAACTACACGGGGGTAGGACGTATCTTCATCCCATAAGCTCTGAAACAGAGACTTGGGCGATCGCAGAGACATTGGCAAGCGGCGCGGCACAACAAATCGGTGCAGCGAACAGAACAGAGGTGATCGGTGGGAGTTCAAGGCTACTTGCTGCCGCTGACCAGGAACGTTAGCTGGCTTAAGCTGTTGATCAGGTCGTGAGGCACTCCTTCCCTCTGTATCAAGAAGCTTGCTAGTGAAACAATCGGTAATCGCCAAGCCAAATATCTAATATTCAATAAGTAGGATTAACTGCGGTGCCGCATCAATAATGTCTCGACCAAGGATTGCGCTGTTTTCAATCGATTAGGATTATTCGACTGTGCAACCCAAGCTGCTAAATCATTGAGCGAACCATTAACCAGGTGAGCAAACCCCTCTGCATCGATCGTGTTTAGCTCACCCTCAGCGACAGCGATCTGAATGGACTCATGGAGCAAAGCAAAGCCATACCGATCCATTTTAGCCAAGTCATCTGCTGCCAAAACGGCTGGAGCTTCAACGAAAACCAAACGCCGTAGTTCTTCCTGATGTGCTACTTCTAAAAACGCCTGGCAGCCGATAACTAGCTGCTGCCAATTGGTGTCTATTGGCTGAATTTTAGTTTGGATGTAGTCTGTGATCTCACCGTAGGCTTCAACGATGACCGCCTTAAACACGCCTAACTTATCGTTGAATTGGTGATACAAGGCTCCCCGTGTAATGCCCAATTCGCTGATGATTTCTTCGGTTCCCGTAGCAGCATACCCCTTTGTGGCAAATAAGTGACGCGCTCGATCCAGAATGGCACGACGAGTGCGTTGAGTTTGTTCCGCTTTGGTCAACTTCGCTGGCATGGTGAATGGCTCAATTTAACATTCAGACAGTATGTATCTTGACAACAGGAAGCTCCCCCTGCTAACTTAAGATACATACAGATTGTATCTTAACGTGGGGATTTCCTCAAAGGAGTTCTATGTTAGCCACCCTCAGCACTCGCAAGGCAACAACTGCCGATATTCCATTCCTTGCCAGAATTGAGTATGAGGCTTCGTTGCCGCCATTGAATCACTGCTTTTGGGAAGACCTGTTGGAGGGGACTGAAACCACTGCGTTGCAGTTTATTGAGGCAGAACTGAGGACAGGGGCTTCTAATTGGGGCAGCGTTGAAGATTTCCTGATCTTAGAGGCTGAAAGTAAGCCCATTACTGCCGCAGCAGGCTATGTGCCCGATCTAGAAGACTATTGCCCGTTGCGCCTGTCGCGTTTGGAAGGGATCGCTCAGGAGTTGAAGTGGTCTAGGGAAAATTTAACCGTCTTTCGCGATCGCTATTTGGCACTTTGGGGAGGAGATTTGCGACCATTTTTTCTAACCCCCCAAGCAACTTGGATGATTGAAAGTATTGCCGTATTGCCAGAAGCGCGGGGTCGAGGCTTTGGCAAAGCGTTACTCAGAGCTTTGCTAGAGGAGGGGCGATCGCAGCAGCATGACTTTGCCGGAATTATGGTAATCAACGGCAATGATGTCGCTCGCCATACCTACGAGTCTATTGGATTTAAGCCCTATCAAACCTTCCATGCAGATTACTTCTGGGAACAATTCAAGATTGAGTTTCCGGGAGTGACGAAGTTTGGTCTGCGCCTCAATTAACGAGAGAAAGGCAATGTCTTTTAAGACTATTCTAGTAGCAGGTGCGAGTCGTGGCATTGGACTTGCGGTTGCAGAACATTTGATAGACCAGTGCGATCGCCTATTAGCGGTGTCTCGGACAGTGGCTCCGGTCGGTGAATGGGTGCAGGCAGATTTGTCCGATCTGGCAGGGATAGAAACGGTGGCAAGGGCGGTTGGAAATGATTGCTTAGATGCTTTGCTCTACATGGGGGGAACTTGGGAAACCGATGCGTTTACCAGCCAGTACAGCTTTGAAGCGTGTTCTGATATGAGGACATTGTTCGCGTGATTGCCGTCAATCTGGTCGCTCCAATTCGGTTGGTGAAAGCGTTACTGCCTGCCCTGCGACGATCGGATAATCCGAAAATCATTTTCATGGGGGCGCTCTCAGGTCGAGATAATTTCCCAGGAAGGGAAGTTGCCAATAGTGCATCGAAGTTTGGACTGCGGGGAGTGGTGCATTCCTTACGGGAAGAATTGCGATCGCAGCAGATCGGTGTAACTGTGATTAACCCTGGCAACGTTGGCACACCTGAAGTTTTAGGGGATCTTGCAGCAGCAAATCTGACGGGCGGTGAAGCAATTCCTCTAAGGGATCTTCTTGCCATCCTTGACTGTATTCTTTCCTTATCAAGAGCTACCTGTATTAAAGAGATCGATCTTCCTGCAATGTTAGGTGAAGGAGCTTAATGAAGCTTCATGTTAGGGTTTGATACAATCTGTTTAGGATTTAGCCTTCTGAGAGGGATTGGGATTATGCGCTCAATTGAGCAACTGACTGAGGAAATATTGTCTCTGCCTAACGAGTCAAGAGCACTCCTAGCAGACAAGTTAGTGGAAAGCTTGGAGTTCGATACCGGCTCAGCAATTCAAGCAGTTTGGGTAACTGAAGCCAAGCGCCGACGAGATGAAGTGCGAGATGGTTCTGTTCAACCAATTCCAGGTGAAGATGCTCTAGCTCAGGTCAGACGGCTGATTGAGCCATGAGGTATGTATTTCATCCTGAAGCGCTGAATGAATACACTGAAGCAGTTCAATACTACACAGAGCAGAGGGTTGAGGTTGCTCAAGCATTTGTAAACGCGATCGAGGATACAGTTTATCGGATCGGAGAAGCTCCCACTCGTTATACTGAAATCGATGATGATGTTCGGCGATGTATGGCAAAGAGATTTCCTTATGGAATTCTTTACACAATTGAGCAAGATTACATTCTCATTCTGGCGGTTATGCACTGTAGTCGAGAGCCTGGATACTGGAAAAATCGTCGGTAGGTGAAGTTGTCAGTAGCCTAACAACCCCAATGCAGCGGACGGTTGAGACGCACTGGTAGGGATGCAAAGGTTACTAGCCGCCGCTGAAGGGGAACGTTATATGGCTGGATTGGTCACGACTTTCAAACTTGGAAATCCAATTGAAATGTTCATACGTATCTCTATGTATCAACTCTAGTGAGGAACAGAGATATGACGATATTGAAGAGGGAAGAAGGTCAAAGCCTACAAGTTTTGGGTGATAGAGTGTGCATCAAATTAAAGTCCGCACAATCTATCAATAATATGGCAGTTGTGACTGTCGATGTTCCCCCAAACGGTTTTGTCCCTCCGCATACTCATGCCAAAGAAGAAGAAAGCTACTATATGCTAGAAGGCTCAATGATTATGTATTTGGATGGTCGAGAGTTTATGATTGAGCCTGGTGACTTTGTGCATGTGCCTGCTAGAAGGAATATAGTTTTCTTGTTTGATCTGGGATAAATCGATGATGAATAAAGATCTTAATAAAAATCTTATAAGAGACTGGATTGCTAATGGCAATAATGGGTTTTCTGGGAGATTTGAAGATTATATATCTGTGGATTTTGTTGGGCACAGTAGAGACGGAGTGGTTGATTTTCACGAGCTTCAGCGATTAGAGCTAGCATTCGTAGAAGCGTTTCCTGACTCTCATTATTCAGTGGAGGATTTGATCGCTGAGAATGATAGAGTTGTCCTTCGTGTCACAACAAGAGGAACCCACAGAAAAGAATTTTATGGTATTGCCCCTACTAACCGGAAAGTAGAGTTTACGGGAATCGTTATCTATAGAATCCAGGATGGCAAAATTGTGGAGTGTTGGGATGAAATAGACTTTGCTCGTTTGTGCAAGCAAATAACTGAGTAAGTTTAGACCCATTTGGACTCTTTGTCACCGTCAAACGAGCTAGGGTTACGTACATGAAATTAGACCGTATCACCAGCAACCCCAATCGTATGAATGGGCAGCCTTGCATTCGTGACTTGCGCCTTACGGTTCGTCGCGTGCTTGAATTACTGGCAACTTACCCCGATCGCCAAGAGCTGTTTCAAGAGTTTCCCGAACTGGAAGAGGAAGATATCCAGCAAGCCCTGATCTTTGCCTCTTCCTACTTGGACGATCGCATTGTAGAATTGCCTCAAAGTGATGAAACTGCTGCTTGACCAGGGCTTGCCACGCTCTGCAGCAACGTTGCTAAGTGAGGCTGGCATCGATACCGTTCATGTTGCTGAGATTGGTTTGTCGGCAGCAGATGATAGGGACATCCTTCAGAGAGCAAGAGATGATGAGCGTGTAGTTGTGACTCTTGATGCTGACTTCCATGCTTTATTAGCTCTGAGTGCAGCGACTTCTCCTTCCGTAATTCGCATCCGAATTGAAAGATTGCGTGCCCAAGCATTGACCAATCTGCTCTTGACAGTTCTTGATGAGTTTTCAGAGGATCTAGAACAAGGAGTTGTCGTGACAGTTGAGCCGAGTCGAGTTCGTATGCGCCGCCTCCCGTTGGTGAAGGAGGGCTAACCAGTCGCTGAACCGGAACGGAGCATAGGCTATCTGTTGAGTTGCAAAGGCGATCGCCGTCCGGTTAGCTCAACCGATCAATTTCAGAGGTTTCTGGGATCTAGCTAAAAATTCGGTCTGCAATTAGTGTTGCACTTGAATAACGCAAAAATATGAACAAAATATCGAGGCTATTTAAGGGAGTAAACCTTTTAACTGTCATTTCTACATTAGTAGGAATTTTTGGTCTAGACATAGCTTTTTCAAATAAATGGCCTCCATTGGTAATTCAAGAAACAGATCGCTTCTCTTGTGAATTAATATCACATCCTAACGAGGGTGAAGTCTGGACAGTAGTGTACCGCAATGGTGAGAAACAAGACCCTTGGCTAAAGATAGCAGCAACCTTGGGCAGCAATTGGACTCCTGCGGAGAGATGTCAGGAGATTGCTCGACGATTAGAACTTTACCGCCAGGATGGTTTAACTCAATTGACTTATCGTTCCGATCCCAATACGCCCAGACAATTTGTCATCTGTGTGAAAACAAAAGTTAGCGGTGATAACTGCCCGCTATTGGTAACTTTAAGACCAAATACCGATCCATACCTATCACTGAGGTATATGGCTGAAACGCTTACCGCAGGAATGAATAGTAATTGAAATGACCCCCGATTTTCGGACAGGAGGCTAAGAGTAGTATCCTTGTTCTTGAAAGGGGGCAATTATGACAGTAAACCGTCGTCAATACACCGCAGAGTTCAAAGCCAAAGTCGTCCTGCAACTGCTGAGTGGCGAAAAGACACCGAGGGCTCTGTGCCGAGCGCACAAGCTGAATCCAAACGTGCTGAATCGGTGGCGCCAAGAATTCTTGGAGCAGGCACCGAGCATTTTCGAGCGGGGTGAAGTGGGCAGCGAGCAAGAACAGAAGATTGCCGAGTTGGAGCGGTTGGTGGGGCAATTAACGGTTCAACTTGAGAGCGCAAAAAAGCCTCGAGTTACTTGAGCCTGGACAAAAACGGGAGACGGTGATGCAGTTGAGCCAGGAGGAGTCGATTGCAACCCTGTGCCAGGTGTTGAACTACCCGCGCAGCCAGGTTTACTACCAGTCGCAGCCACCGCCAGACGAAACCGAGATCGAGGAGGCGATTGTCAAGCTTTGTGGGCAGCATCCGACCTATGGGTATCGTCGCATCACGGCGATGTTACAACGTCAAGGACAGGAGATTAACCACAAACGGGTAGCGCGACTGATGCAGGAACTTGGCTTGGCTGGCAAGCAACCTGTGAGGCGGAAACGGACGACCAACAGCCACCATGGCTTTCGGCGATATCCGAACCTGGTGATGGATTTAGCAATCGAGCGACCAGAGCAAGTTTGAATGGGGGACATCAGGTACATCAGGCTGCAACAGGAGTTTGTGTACTTAGCAGTGTTAATGGATGTGTTCGCGCGCAGTATTCGGGGATGGCATCTGGCGAGGAGCATGGAGGTGAGCTTGACGATTACGGCTCCGAACAACAAGGGTCTGGCAAAGGGGCGACCGGAGATACATCATTCCGAGCGAGGGGTGCAATATGCAGCGAATGAGTATGTCAAGCTGCTAGAGGAGCACACAGTCAAAATCAGCGTGGCAGAAGTAGGGCAGGCATGGCAGAACGGTTATGCAGAACGATTGATGCGAACGCTCAAAGAGGAAGAAGTTGACTTATCGGAGTATCGCAATTTGGCAGAAGCGTATGAACAGATTGAACAGTTTTGAGAGGATGTGTACATGAAGAAGAGAATACATTCATCATTGGGTTATCTAACCCCAGATGAATATGAGAAGCAATGGAATGAACAACAAAAAGGAAATGTGATATGAAAGAGACACATCCTTAAAGTCTTCGATCTTCTGTCCGAATTCATGGGTTCACTTCATTTGCTAGCCCTCGCGCTACTAATCCAACTTCTTCTGATGCGAGGCGTTTTTACCGCTCGTTCGGATCGTCCCTTGATCGCGCGAGGAGTGCGCGTGCTTATCTTAGCATTTTGTTAACTTCAAACTAATAGAGGAGAAATAACTGCTTTTGCCAATGTGATACCAGAATATCAAATTAATGAGATTACCATCGACTTAATGCGGCGGCGAACAGAAATTGAACACGGTACGATGGATTTCTTATTGATTTCCATGTTTCAACATTTTAAGGAGCAAGGATACGATAGTTCTAATTTGGGATTATCGGCTCTATCTGGAGTGGGTGAAACAAAAAATCTCCTCGCCTAGAAAAGGCGTTGCACTATTTGTACAAACATCTCAATCGGTTTTATAATTTTCAAGGGGTGCACGCCTTTAAAGAGAAATTTCAGCCTTACTGGGAACCTCGTTATCTGGTTTATCCTGGGACAGCCGCTTTGCCAGAGATAGTGGTAGCCTTAGTGAGGACAGATTCGGGCGATCGTCTCATCGATTATTTTAAACCGAGTTCGTGAGCATAATTCTTTAGAAAGTGAGTTGTTTTGTGTGAATGTAGCGTAGTTCTGAAAAATCCTGGCATAGTCATAACTTGTAAGCTAAAAGATTTTAATGAATCGAAAACGCCTTTCTCAAATTGGTTCTGCTGTGCTAAGTTTGCTGCTCTTTACTCTATCCCTATGGGCAATTAGCCAGGAACTGCAAAAGTACCACATTCGAGAGGTCTGGAAGAGTCTGGCAGACATCCCCACGACTCATTTATTTTTGGCTGTAGAACTGACTGGCTTAAATTACGTCATGCTTACTGGATACGATACCCTCGCCGTTCGCTACATTCGCTATCCCCTTTCTTACCGCAAAAAACAGCTTTGGCTGCGATTATCAGTTATGCTATTAGCAATAGTGTCGGTTTGGCTCTCTTAAGCGGCAGTGCCATTCGCTATCGCTTTTATAGAGCTTGGGGTTTGTCTGTTGCTAAAATTGCTCAAATTATTGCCTTGTGCAATTTCAGCTTTTGGTTAGGATTGTTTGCCGTTGGCGGCTGCTATCCTTTACGTCCTTTTGCCTACCGCTACGCCTCTATCTTATCCTGAATTTTTCGGAATTTACTTGCTGGCGCAGATTGCCGGAATTATTAGCAATGTTCCAGGAGGGTTAGGAGTTTTTGAAACTGTCATGCTCCTGCTGCTCTCGCCACCTGTGTCCTCTGCCTCCCTCTTGGGGGCACTTTTAGCTTATCGAGGAATTTACTATTTTCTCCCTTTAAGCAGTGCGATATTGATTCTGGGACTGGATGAATTGCATCAGCGATTCATTTCTAGACTTCATTGACAATAGCTATTTTTTTGCTTAATTGCGTTTATTTTCTTCGTATATTAAAATGATCGCACGATGTTGACTATAACACAATTGGGAAATCCTATCGTTGTCGTTGTTGTTATCGCAGTTAGTTTAGGAATACTTTGGTAGCAACGTTACCGACAAGAGGCTAAGATATTTGCGATCGCCGTCTGGTAGCTTTAATTCTTAATAGGGGATTGAAGCTATTTTTTAGTAAAACTCGCCCTCGACTTTGGAACTTGCTAATTTCTGAAAAATCTTTTAGTTATCCTAGCGGTCAGGCTTTAGTTTCTTTATTATTGTATGAATTAATCGCTTATTTTCTAGCAAATAACTACCCTAATTTTTCTTTAATTATTTACAGTTTTACAATTGGCAAAACCAAACAATAAAGCACTAAAAACTGTTTGAGATAAATCATATAGATTAAGGGAGTTGGCGTTTTTAAAATCCGCTCGCATCTCCTAAAATATCTAGTAGATCTTCAAGTAATCTAAAAATATTTTTCTTTAGTTTTATAGATTTTTTAGGTTTTCATAACTAACAAATTTTCAATTAAAAATTAAAAAATGAGGAGTTTAGACAATAAAAAATTTCGATCTTGAAAAATGTTATTGCCCTTATCCTCAAAAGTTAGTCTAAACCTCGACGTTTTTGCACAATAATTGAGAATGAAGAAAAGTTGTTTTTAGTTTTCTTTCATGCTGTCTGTTACAGGTAGACTCCCGCATTAACCATCATCATTGGTTTCGCCTTTCGCCATCCCCATCGCCGTTAGCACCTTCAGCAACTCGGATACTGCTGCGAGGACGGCTACTTTCATTTCCTTCAGCTTTTGGGTTATCTAATCGCAAAACCGCTAAAGATAGAAAGAAAGAAGTAAAAGGTTTTGCCCCTACCAGTGCAGGATACGAGGCTCGAATCTTTAGCTTTTGTGAGAAGAACTGGACAGTTAGCTTAAAACTACTGCATAGCCGGCAAAAGTTTGAGCTCCTAATTGGTAACTTCCAGCGTGGCCAATTAAAAGGGCAAGTTCCAACCTCTGCAACTTTAGTAAAGCGACGCAAGGGAGACTACTACATAAACATTAATCTAGACAACGAAACCCCATCTCCACAGTCTACAGACAAAGTTTTGGGAGTCGATTTAGATCGAGATGGTGATTGGGTACGTCCATATCCAGTTAAAGCCTGAAGCTCCAAAACCTTTAGACACAAGTAATGTAATCGGAGTAGATTTTGGCAGACGAGACATAGCTGTAACCGATACAGGAAAATCATGGTCGGGTCATGAGATTCTAGAAACTAGAGACAAATATAGTCGTGTACGAGCTTCCCTCCAAAGACGCGCATCTCAAGGCACAAGATCGACTAGACGTAGAGCTAGGCAAATCTTGCAACGGCTATCGGGACGCGAGAGAAGATATCAAGCATGGCTCAACCACAACATATCAAAAGCAATCATTACTGAAGAGCCGAAAAACTCAGTCTTTTGTAGCTATTGAAGATTTAACTGGTATTCGTGAAAGAACCAACCAAAAACCAAGAAATAGAACTGAACGTAGACGTTCTAATTCTTGGGCATTCTATCAATTAAGAACTTTTCTAGAGTACAAAGGTATTAAAGATTGAAATCACTCTAGCTGTTAACGGGTAGGGTTTGCGATGCCAGAGTGGCAGGTAGAGTAGCGTCATCTAGAGTGATTTTAATCGAGGAGCGATCGGCGATCGCGGCTGCGTTTAATTCTAATCTTGCTGTTGTCGCCGTCGCGATCGAGACGAATAAAGAAGCCGTTGCGCGTCACTTGAAAATCTGTAATGTCAGTTGGTTTTGGAGAAGCTACCAAAACTGGAGTACTAATAGACCGAGAAGGGATCGTATCTGGGGAATTTGAAGGAGTCGGTAAGTCTAACGTCCACTGAGTTGGGGATAAACCTCGAATTCTGACTTGTTGGGGGTCGAGCGTGTACCCTGTGGGCGCCAATTCAATCACTAAGCAAGTCGTTTGAGCGTCAAACTGACCGACTCGCAAGCTGCTGACAGCTCCGCCATACGCTTGTCTGATGCTAGGACGACCCAAAGTAATTCCTGGCAGGTCGATAAGTACGCGGGTGGGATCGGAGATCGGTTGTGCTTTGGGTTGGACTGCAACTCCACTATCTGTGGTAAAAATTAATCGGCTCTGATTCGTCTCAAACCGCCAAGATAGGAGTCTGCCTGCTTCTGCTGGAGAGGCACATAAGAAAAGGCTTATCAAACTCGGCATTAGCCAGTAAACTTTCACGATTGTTACTCCTCCGAAAACGGTTGCGGCTCTATCTAGATCGAATCTTTGTCCTAACTCCCAAACGCATTAACAAGAAGGGACGTATCCAGAAATGCTTAGGTTTCAAATTTAAGGGAACTAGCGACCGGGAAAAATTTTCCCAATCGCCAATTCCCATCGCTCTTGGTTATTGTTTTCGAGTCGCTTCTACAGCTTCTGTCGTTCCTTCCCCAACGGTTGGGACTGTTTCTGCGGCGCCAAATACTATCCGTAACAAAGGCGGCGCGAGAAAAGTCGTCAAGATGACCATCATAATAATGGCTGCTTCTGTTGGTTTGGAGAGAGCGCCGCTGGCCGAACCGACACCGAGGAACACCAAGCCAACTTCGCCTCTGGGAATCATGCCGATGCCAATCGCCAAGCGGTTTATTCCGGGTTGACCAAATACCGACCAGCCAGTCACCACTTTGCCGATAATCGCCACAACCATCAAAAATACAGCAAGGATTAAGCCCTCGCGATTGCTGGGAACGGTTGGATTGAGAACGCTGAGGTCGGTTTTTGCCCCCACGCAAACGAAGAAAATGGGGACGAGAATGTCTGCCACTGGAATAATTTGTTCGGCGAGTTCTTCTCGCTTTTCTGTTTCGGCAAGAACCAAACCAGCAGCAAAAGCTCCTAAAATGGCTTCTAGTTGAATGACTTGAGCGGTGTAAGACAGAATATAGGCAAAGACAAGCGAAGCTAACAACAACTGACCGCGAGTTTTCATGGTATCGACCAGTCGGATAAAAAAGGGAATCAAAAAACGCCCCAGCAAAATAGCCCCGATGAGAAAAACTCCGGCACTGATAATTAAGTAAATGACGTTGCTGATTTCGATTTCACCCGTTTTTACCAGACTGGCAACTACGGCAAGTACGATAATGCCTAAAACGTCGTCGAGAACCGCTGCACCGATAATAATTTGACCTTCTGTTGAATTGAGGCGATCGATTTCCGAGAGGACTTTAGCGGTAATGCCGATACTCGTTGCCGTGAGGGCTGCCCCAGCAAAGACAGAGGGAATAACGGGAACGTGGAATAGATAAACTAATCCTGCCGTTCCCAAGGCAAAGGGAGTTACGACTCCAACGACTGCCACCAATGCAGCTTGGGGACCAACGCGAATTAACTCTTTGAGGTCGGATTCCAAACCAATCTCAAATAAGAGAATGACTACCCCAAGTTCCGATAACAGAGAAATTACCTCGCTTTGCACGGCAAAAACAGACTGGGATCCTTCGGGAGTTAGGGCAGAGGTCGCTTGCAAAAACTGCATCAATAGCGAGTCGCCAGCATCGGCACTGCCTTCGGGAAACACCAGTAACTTCAAGGCAGAAACTCCAATCGCTACGCCGCCTACCAGTTCTCCTAAAACGGGGGGTAAGTTTAGACGCAAGCAAATTTCGCCCCCCAGTTTGCTTGTAAAGTAGATGACCGCTAAACTGAGTAACACGCCAGCGAGAACTAGGGCGCCATCTGCTGTTTCTGTTTCTGTCGCTGCTGCTAGGATGGGCAAATGAGTCCACACAGAAGAAAAAGACAAGGTTGAAGGTAGTAAGTTCATCCAAATAGTTGTATCGACTATGGGTTCGCCAGAGATTGCTTTATCTACTCTACAAGCATCTCAAAAAAATCTGACTTTCTTTGAAAGAGATTCTTTATTTGATGCGACTAAAGAAAATCGCTGCTAGGATAATCAATCCCAGTAGCGCCAAAGGAACCCAGAAGCTAGAGATTTCGATCGCCATAGGTTTTTCATCTATCGGGTTGCATTTAAATTAGCAATAATTATTTTGGGAAAATAAAATAGAAGCAAGATTTATTGAAGTTGACGGGACGATCGCTTGCCTTCTGTGCGCTATCAAGGTCATTGTTCCCGCTCTCCTTGCTATACTAAGCACTGAAACCACCGATCTCAGAGGGATTCGTTTTTAGCCAATAATGCAGCCAACCGACCCCAACAAATTTACCGAACAAGCCTGGGACGCGATCGTTAAATCTCAAGATATTGCTCGCCGCTTTAGAAATCAGACCTTAGAAGTAGAACATGTTGTTTTGGCGCTTTTAGAAAAAGAAGGACTAGCTACGCGCATTTTCGGGCGTGCTAACATCGATATCCCCCGCTTGCAGCAACAGCTAGAAGCTTTTGCCAACCGACAGGCAAAAGTTAGCGTTGTCGATCAACTCTACCTCGGTCGAGGACTCGATGTCATGTTAGATCGCGCCGAAGCTTCTAGAGAAAGTTGGCAGGATAAATATATTTCTGTCGAACACCTGTTGATGGGTTTTGCGGAGGATGAACGAATCGGACGGCGGTGCTTGCGTATTTTTAATTTAGATCCGCAAGACCTAGAAGCCAACATCAAAGCGGTTCGCGGAACGCAAAAAGTTACCGAACCCAATCAAGAAGATAAATACGAGGCCTTAGCTAAATATGGACGCGACCTCACCGAACAAGCAAAAGCGGGTAAACTAGACCCAGTAATCGGACGAGATGAAGAGATACGCAGAGTTATTCAAGTTTTATCCCGGCGATCGAAGAATAATCCTGTCTTAATTGGAGAACCCGGAGTCGGGAAAACGGCAATTGCTGAAGGATTGGCACAGCGCATTGTTAACGGCGACGTTCCCGAATCTCTGAAAAACCGCCAACTAATTTCCCTCGATATGGGGAGTTTGATCGCGGGGGCGAAATATCGGGGAGAATTTGAAGAACGCTTGCGGACGGTGTTAAGAGAAGTCACTAACTCCGACGGATGCATTATTTTATTTATCGACGAAGTTCATACTGTCGTCGGGGCAGGTTCACGGGAAGGTTCGATGGATGCGGGCAACTTGCTCAAACCCATGCTAGCGCGGGGAGAATTGCGCTGTATCGGCGCGACGACGCTAGATGAATATCGCAAGCACATTGAAAAAGATCCTGCCCTAGAACGTCGCTTTCAACAGGTTTATGTCAAGCAACCCAGCGTTGAAGATACGATCTCGATTCTGCGAGGACTCAAAGAACGCTATGAAGTTCACCACGGCGTAAAAATTACTGATTCTGCCTTAGTTGCTGCGGCTACGTTATCTCATCGTTACATCAGCGACAGGTTTTTGCCCGATAAAGCGATCGATCTCGTAGACGAAGCCGCCGCTACCCTGAAAATGGAGATTACGTCTAAACCCGTAGAACTAGAAGCGATCGATCGCCGCTTGATGCAATTGCAAATGGAAAAATTATCGCTAGAAGGAGAAGAAAAGCGTCCGGGCATGTTATTATTAGTCGATCGCGCTTCCAAAGACCGTCTAGAACGCATCCAACAGGAAATTGAAGAATTAGAAGTCAAGCAAAAGGAACTCTCTTGTCAGTGGCAATCTGAAAAGCAAATGCTTGAAGAAATTAATGCCCTCAAAGAAGAGGAAGAACAATTGCGCCTGCAAGTCGAACAAGCAGAACGGGCTTACGATCTCAACAAAGCTGCTCAACTGAAGTATGGTAAGTTAGAAGTCTTGCAGCGCGAACTGGAAGCCAAAGAAACCAAACTCATAGAAATTCAATCCGAAGGTACTGCCCTACTGCGCGAACAAGTTACCGAAGGCGATATTGCAGAAATTGTTGCCCGTTGGACGGGGATACCGATCAATCGTTTGCTAGAGTCAGAACGCCAAAAATTGCTCCAACTCGAAGGACATTTGCATCAAAGAGTCATCGGACAACAGGAAGCGGTAGCTGCCGTCGCCGCTGCCATTCGTCGCGCTAGGGCAGGCATGAAAGACCCCGGACGACCGATTGGTTCTTTTCTGTTTATGGGACCGACGGGGGTTGGAAAAACCGAACTGGCAAGGGCGCTAGCAGCATTCCTCTTCGATAGCGAAGATGCCATGGTACGGATCGATATGTCCGAATATATGGAAAAACATGCCGTCTCGCGCTTGGTTGGCGCACCTCCAGGATATATCGGTTACGAGGAGGGAGGACAGCTATCGGAAGCGGTTCGCCGCCGTCCCTATTCCGTCGTCTTGCTAGATGAGGTCGAAAAAGCCCACCCCGACGTGTTTAACATTTTGTTGCAAGTACTTGACGACGGACGCATTACTGACTCTCAAGGAAGAGTTGTCGATTTCCGCAACACCATTATCGTCATGACCAGTAACGTCGGCAGCGAGCATATTCTCAATGTTGCGGGAGACGATGCCAACTACGATAAAATGCACAAGCGGGTGACGGATGCCCTCAGAAAACATTTTCGCCCCGAATTTCTCAACCGCGTTGACGATTTGATTATTTTCCACACCCTCAAACGCGAGGAATTGCGTCAAATTGTCGTCATTCAAATTAAGCGAATCGAGCGGTTATTGGCAGAACAAAAAATTAGCCTGGAACTGACGGAAAGGGCGCTAGATTATATCGTCAATGCCGGTTACGATCCGGTTTATGGAGCGCGTCCTCTCAAACGAGCCATTCAACGAGAAATCGAAAATCCAATCGCTACTAAAATTCTAGAAATGACTTTTGGCGAAGGGGACACGATTGTTATTGATTGCGTCAATAATACTTTGAATTTCAGCAAAAAAGAGCTAATGCGGGTAGTAGAACCCGAAGTCGTCCATCCTTAAAATTTAGCCAGAAGATCGCGCCATGCGCGATCGCAAAAGCTAACCACCAATAACCGAGACGATTGCCTCATCCGCTTTAAGTGTAGCAACGCGATCGCCAACTCCATCTTTGCCCCATACAGCAACAGAATCCACAGACAAAGAAATGCCGCGATCTCTACTGGTTACTAAAACTGCCTTTGCCTTCTCTTTAGCCAGTACTATTCCCGCTAAATTATCCGTTTTGCTGGTAAACTGCATTGCCTGAGTGCCAATGTCGCCAAGTTTAGCCAGTCGCAAGAGACTGATGGGCAGGCGCTTGCCATAGCCTAGCTGGGAAACCAATAATAAATTTTCGTCTGCATCGAGCGCGACGCAACCTGCTATATTCTCTCCAAAACGAAGTCGAAGAATTTGGTTTCCTTGAGCGCCACGTCCCAGAACAGGAATTTGCTCGTCATCGATCGCAAAGCGCAATAATCGTCCGCCTGTCGTCGCGATCGCTAAATCTTGTCCTTCTCGAGCGAAACAAACGTATCTGAGGCGATCGTCTTCTTTTAATTTAATTGGCGACAGTCCTCGATTGCCCAGGTTATCTAATTCTGAAACGGGCAATCGCTTAATCTTTCCTTTTTGGGTCAAGAAAATCAAGTCGATATTCTTCTGTTGGGGAAGAAAAAAGTGAGCGACAGTTTTTTCTGCATCCCTCTGAGCGCTTTTAGGCAAGAGACCGATTAAAGTTTTTTCTCGCCCTAGTGCGGGAGGAATGTCTTTTATCTCCACTGGATAAGCTTTGCCGCTATCGGTAATTACCAGCAATTGTTCTTGTTTACCAATTGTCTGAGTCGAGATGACAAAATCGTTGCCTTTTTGGTTTAAAGATTGTCGATCGCATTCGGGAGGATGCCAATAGATGTATCCTTGCTGGGTAATTTCTAGAACCGCATCTTCTGTAGGCGTTTGGGAGAAGAGTGGAAGAAGGGGTGACGGGGTGTTCTTCTCTTCTAGTCTCCCGGTATCGTTACTTGGGGTAAGTTGGGGATTAGGGACTGGTGGATGAGCTAAGATACGAGTGCGGCGTTCGTCGCCGAATTGACGTTTGAGCGATCGCAATTCTTTTTTTAATGCTTTCATCAGTTCGTTGCGATCGCCCAGAAGAATTTGTAATCGATCGATCTGCGCCTGCAACTCGTCATATTCCGTTTGCAATTTTTGTCGCTCCAATCCCGTCAGGCGGCGCATGGGCATCGCTAAAATAGAATCCGCTTGAGCGTCACTAATGTCGAGTTGTTCGTGCAAGCTTAATTTAGCCGTCGTCCCATCGGGCGCATTTCTGAGAATTTCAACAACTGCATCCAGGTTATTGAGGGCTACCAACAGACCTGCCAGCAGGTGCAGGCGTTTTTGGGATTGTTCCAACTCGTGGGAGTATTGCCGCGTCAGGGTTTGCTCGCGGAACTTCAAAAACTCCTCTAATAGCTCGCGCAAAGATAGCTGACGGGGTTGGTTATTCACCAAGGCAAGCATAATCGCCCCAAAGTTAGTTTGGAGGGCGGTGTGCTGGTAAAGTTCTGCGAGAACGGTATTGGGGTTGGTTTCCCGTTTCAGTTCGATGACAACGCGCATGCCAGAGCGATCGCTTTCGTCTCGCAGGTCGGAAATGCCTTCTAAACGCCCCTGATTGACCAATTCGGCAACTTTTTCGATCCAAGCCGACTTATTTACCTGATAGGGCAATTCGGTCACGACGATCGCTTTTCCTTCCCTGTATCTCCGTTTGCCGATGTAGACTGTTTCTACCTTGGCTACGCCTCGAATTGGGATAATTCCCCGTCCGGTGCGATACGCTTCAATAATTCCTGCCTTGTCTACAATTTCTCCCCCAGTTGGAAAGTCGGGACCGGGAATCATTTGCCAAAGTTTCTCATCGCTCAGCTGGGGATTGTCAATCAGCGCAATTAACCCATCGACAATTTCCCCTAGATTGTGGGGAGGAATATTCGTTGCCATCCCGACTGCGATCCCAGCACAGCCGTTGAGTAATAATAGAGGGAGTTGGGCGGGTAAAACGACTGGTTCTTGTTGAGAGTTATCAAAGTTGCTCGTAAAGTCAACGATCGCCTCGCTAATATCGCTCAACATTGCCTGGTGAGCGATAGGAGCCAATCGGGTTTCGGTGTAGCGCATGGCTGCTGGCGGATCGTCGTCCACCGAGCCAAAGTTCCCGTGACCTGCCAGTAGGGGATAGCGACTGGAAAAATCCTGCACCATTCGCACGAGAGCATCGTACACCGCTTGATCTCCGTGAGGGTGATATTTTCCTAGCACGTCCCCAACCACGCGAGCGCATTTCCGGTAAGGTCGATCTGGGGTTAGTCCGAGTTCGTACATGGCGTATAAAATCCGCCGATGCACGGGTTTTAACCCATCGCGCGCGTCGGGTAATGCTCGCCCCACAATCACGCTCATGGCATATTCGAGATATGACCGTTCCATTTCCACATGAAGAGCCGTGGGTATAATTTGACCAGTCGCTAATAGATTTAGCTGTTTTGCCATGAGTTTTTCTTTCCTGAGTTCAACAAACGCCAACCGAAGGGGGTAATAGCTCCCTTCTCCTACCATAACTCCCTTAAGTAAGCGCTATGACAACCGTTTTGATTGTAGAAGACGATCCCATAAATTTCCGCGTTTTTGCCAAAATCCTTACTAAGCGCGGCGGCTTAGAGGTTAAAGGAACCGAAGATGTAGAAGAAGTGATGAGAATCGCTCGCTCCAGAGAAGCAGACGTGATTTTGATGGATGTTTCTCTAGCTCATAGCGTTTATCAAGGTAAAGCGGTAGATGGGATCGCAATTACCCAGATGTTGAAATCCAATCCTCAAACTGCTTCTTTGCCCGTCATTCTAGTAACGGCTCACGCCATGGAAGGGGATCGAGAAAATTTTCTCAAACAAAGTGGCGCTGATGGATACATCTCTAAGCCCGTTGTGGATCATCAACAGTTTATCGCTCAGATTCTAGCAGTGGCAAATAAAAATCAAAATTAGGAGTTGGGTTAGTAGTTAGTAGTTAATTGTTAATTGTCTCCCCGTCTCCCAACTCCCCCACACTCCCGGTTCTTCCCACACTCCAGAAGCTCCCCCACTCCCCCATCTCTCTGCTATTACGGTGCTGGTGCTTGTTGTCCTTCGGTTTCTGCGGGTTGAGTTTGGATGTTGGCAAGGACGGCTTGCATTTTGGGGGTAGCTAAAAAGGTTTTAGTATCGGCAATTAGACGCTCTCCCCAAAGATTTTCTTTGAGAAACTCCAAATCGGCATAGCGACCGTCGAGTGATAGCGCTTCTTCTGCTAGCTTTAAGCCTTCCTCTTGTTTGCCTTGAGCGTAGAGAGCAACGGCAACTGCCAACTTGGGTTCGGCTTGTTTGTCGTCAATTGCGATCGCGGCTTGCCATCTTTGAATCGCCCCATCTACATTGCCCTGTTCGTATTCGATCAGTCCGATATTATTGAGGGCGGGCCAAAACGTTTTTTCTTGCGCGATCGCTTTTTCATAGGACTCAATCGCCTCGGATGACTTTCCTAATTTCAAATAAGCATTGCCCAGATCGAACAAGGCGGCGGGAACGTCCGGCTTTATCTTTAAGCCTTGCTCGATCTCGGTCGCGGCTGCTGCATAATCGCCTTTTTGGAAATAGGCATTGCCCAGCGTAAACTTAATTCCTGCTTCTTCTGGGGCGAGGGAAAGAGCTTTTTGGAGAACTTTAATCCCTTCGTCTAGCTCTTGCTGTTGAACGTACAAGCTTCCCAAAATAAACCAGGTTTCATAGCGTTCTGACGCTAGTTGAGTCGCTAGTTTGGCTCTGGGCAAAGCCAGCTCGTACTGTTGAAATCGTACTAATTGTATAGCCTCTTCCGCCAGCGCCAATCCTTGCTGTTCTAATTGCTCGGCGTTGAGTTCTGGCGTATAGGGCACCAAGGCTTGTCCCATCGCGGGCAAGGTAGCGCTCCACACGCCCGCACAAGCGAGAACAGAAATTAACCAATTCAGCTTAGGCACAATATTGTCTCGAAGAATTTTTCACTCGTTCTTACCCGATCCATCTTATCGAAAAGAGGAACAAACAAAGAGAAGACATTTATCAAGCCTCAGAATTGAGTTGCTCGTACAGATTAATAATTTGCTCGGTCACTTCTTCAATACTTAACTTATCCGTGTCGATCTTAATGGCATCGATCGCCTGTTGTAGGGGAGCAATTTGCCGATGGCTGTCGAAGTAATCTCGCGCCTGGATATCTTGCTCTAATTGCTCTAGACTGATTTCTTCTCGCCCTTGTTCCTTAAAATCTTGCCAGCGTCGCTTGGCTCTCTCTTCTACTGAAGCCGTGAGAAAAATTTTCAATTCGGCATCTGGGAAAACGGCAGTCCCAATGTCCCTACCTTCAGCAACGATTCCGCCTGTTTTGCCATAGCGTTGCTGCTGTTGGACTAATGCCTGGCGAACTGAAGCCTTGGCAGCAATTTGGGATACGATCGCCGTAACTTCTGGAGTCCGAATGGTTTCGGTTACGTCTTCTCCATTAATTTTGACGCGAGTTGGATTGGGCGGCTCGGCAGGAATTAGTTCTAGGTTCGCTTGAGTCACTAATTCTGCGATCGCGCCTTCGTCGTCTAGAGAAATTCCCGATCGCATGACTAACCAAGCAACTGCCCGATACATGGCTCCCGTATCGAGATGCAGCAAATTCAAGGCTTGGGCAACGCGACGAGTGACGGTAGATTTTCCAGCCCCAGCCGGTCCGTCGATAGCGATAATGGGTCGGCGGTGTCGCAAAATGACATTATCGATTAAGCGCGTCGAACCAACATATGCTGCGATCGCAAGTAATCCGGCTTCCTCTATCTTCTCCAAACGAGTTAGGGTTTGCGGATGCACCAACTCGACATACTGAACCTTGACTTCTGGAGTCAGCGCCAATTCTTGCTTGACGATATCGATTAGCTTAAATGCCTCCCGCTCCCCGGTGCAGAAAGCTTTGCGGGCTGCTTGCAGGCTGCGATAAATAGCTTTGGACTGTTCTCGTTCGGTTTCGCTCAAATACTGATTGCGAGAACTGAGCGCTAGTCCCGACGCTTCTCTAACTGTCGGACAAGCTTTGACTTCGACAGGGATATTTAAATCCTTAACCACCCGCCGCAGAATCGCTAGCTGTTGCGCGTCTTTTTCCCCAAAATAGGCATTGTTGGGCGCAATAATGTTGAACAACTTGGTCACTATCGTTGCCACTCCCTGAAAATGCCCCGGTCTAAACTGTCCGCACAGCACCGATGTCATCTCTGGTGGTGGCACTACTGCCGTCACGGTTGACGAAGGCGATTCTTGAGATGGCGGAGTTCCCATCTCCTCAACAGTTGGAGCAAAAACAATATCTACTCCATACTGTTCGCAAACCCGACAATCTTTTTCTAGCTGACGGGGATATTTTTGTAAATCTTCACTAGATCCAAATTGCAGCGGATTGACAAAGATACTGACAACGACGATGTCGTTCTCGGCAACTGCGCGCTGGATCAAACTTGCATGGCCGAGGTGCAGCGCCCCCATTGTTGGAACTAAGCCAATCGCGCGACGGTCTCGCCGACTTGCCAGGGCAGAGCGCAATCCAGCTACCGTTTTATATAGATGCACCGCCTTTTCTCCTCATGCGAGTAGGGGTCAAACTTGGGGATACGAACCCCCAGTTTTTAGCTTACCAGTCCCTACTCATTTGGATCTCGCCCAACTACTGTCCGAGAATTTCGAGGTTGACTGGACCTACGCCGCTACGGTGGAGTCCGATTGCCCTGGCGGCAGCAGCAGATAAGTCGATCGCTCGTCCGCCCACAAAAGGACCGCGATCGTTAATGCGAACGATAACCGAGCGACCATTGTTCATGTTGGTCACTCTAACTTTCGTCCCAAATGGCAGGCTGCGGTGAGCTGCGGTTAAATCGTTTTGATTGAAGCGTTCGCCATTGGCTGTCTGCCGTCCGTGAAAGCCTGGCCCGTACCAAGATGCCATGCCTCGCATCTGCTTGACTCCCGCTTGCGCGGATGCGGTCTTACTCGGCTTGGATTTGACTTGAGTACCGTCTTTCTCTTTCACGGGAGAATCGAGAAAGATTATTACTGCGGTGGCGCGATCGCCAAGGGTGACAGCTTGCGACAAGGGTTTGATTATCTCATCTGATGCGCCCGCCTTTTCAGTTGTTTCCGAAATTCGATCGCGCTCAGTTGAATCTATATTTGAAGCTACTGCCGCAATTTGCGAATTACCTAGGAACGTAGTTGTTCCTAAGATTGTTACGAATGCCGTCGTGGTAATCTTACCCAAGAATTTCTGATTCATAAGCTCCATTTGTTCAGTAAGTTGGCAAATTAAATAAATTAAATTCATGGGAACATTTATTCATTTGCCAACGATCGCTCCTCACAAAATTTGCTTTGCATTATTTAAAGCTGATATAGATTACCATGAATTTCTCGGCAGGGATCGCCATCATTTAAATCATTTATTATGTTTTAAATTGAAACTTTAAATAAAGCTTGACAAACTAAAATTAGAAGCGGTATGTTTTGGAGTTTTGTCGATTTCGTATTACTTAAATCGTTAACAGACCTTGACATTAGTAAGAATAAGCAGCCAAAAAATTACTAAAACTATTGCCGGATAAGACGATCCCGGTTTTAGCCTTCGCTGCAAAAAGTTTTAGATCGCCCGTGTAACTACAGGGGTAAAATGGAGTTAGGAGGCAAAAATATTATCAAAAAGAACAAAAATTCTAATCATTAGTGATTTTTAAGATTAAAAATCAAAATACTTGATTGACTTTTTTGATAAAAAGTAGTATTACTAGAGCATTTTTATTTCGCTTGCTCTTAATTTTTTATAAAAATTTTATATTTTAGCTCTATCAATCGGTAGCACTTGTGCTAAACACCTAATCTCTTTAGCATAAATGATGGAGAATCATCTATCATTAAGGATTTCTGTTTCTATGGATTATCGAGAAGCTGGCGTAGATATAGAAGCAGGACGCTCTTTCGTCGAAAAAATTCGTCAAGGCGTTGAAAGTACCTATCGTCCTGAAGTATTAGGGGGATTGGGGGGATTTGGCGGATTTTTTCAATTGCCCTCTGGGTACAAAGAACCCGTCTTAGTTTCGGGAACCGATGGCGTTGGAACTAAACTAAAAATCGCCCAAGCGATAAACCGTCACGACACCATTGGCATCGATTTAGTCGCCATGTGCGTCAATGACGTTCTTACCTCTGGCGCAGAACCTCTATTTTTTCTTGACTATTTGGCAACAGGCAAACTCAACCCCCAACAACTTGCCGAAGTCGTTGCTGGTATCGTAGAAGGATGTCGTTTGAGCGGATGCGCCCTTCTGGGGGGAGAAACGGCTGAGATGCCCGGTTTTTACCAGCTAGGAGAATACGATCTTGCCGGATTTTGCGTGGGAATTGTAGAGAAAAGCCAGATTTTAGACGGTTCCCAGGTCAAAATCGGGGATGTTGCGATCGCGTTGGCAAGTCAAGGGGTTCACAGCAATGGTTTTAGTTTAGTGAGAAAAATTATTGAGACTCAAGGATTGGATTGGGATTTCCGTCCGGATTTGCTAGGAGGGCAAAGTTTAGGAGAGGTTTTGTTAACTCCTACACGAATATACGTAAAACCCGTTTTGGAAGCCATTCGTACTGGAATCGAGATTCATGGAATGGCACATATTACGGGGGGAGGATTACCGGAAAACTTACCCCGTTGCCTGAAGGGAGGTCAATCGGTGCAGGTTTATCCCAACAGTTGGGAAATTTTGCCCATCTTTCGGTGGTTGGCGCGAGTGGGTGAAGTCAACGATCGGGCGATGTTTGATACATTTAATATGGGTATTGGTTTTATCGTTATCGTGCCGCGCGATCGCGCTGAAGATACTTTAAACTGGTTTGAGTCAAAAGATATTGCTGCTTATCGCATAGGCGAGGTTGTTGAGGGAACTGGAGAAGTTCTGGGATTGTCGTATTAAGGGGAGTGCGATCGCGCTTTATACTATTTCTAAAAAAGAGCGCTACAGATGCTCGATGCGAATTGTTAATTGTTAATTGTGAATTGCAAATTGGTATAAGCTCTTCTCCTCTTTCTTGTTCGACCGTATATAATGACTCGGCATATAGAGGTGAGAGGAGACTTATGGCCGTTCAATGGCAACAAGCTTTAGCAGTGGGGCAATATATCGTTACCCAGCGTTTGAAAGGGCGTAAGCGCTTTCCGTTGGTTTTAATGTTGGAACCTCTATTCCGATGCAACCTAGCTTGTTCGGGTTGCGGGAAAATTCAGCATCCACCAGAAATTCTCAAACGAAATCTAACCCCCGAAGAATGTTTCGCGGCGGCGGAAGAATGCGGTGCGCCTGTGGTTTCCATTCCTGGAGGAGAACCGCTACTGCATCCACAGATTGACGAAATTGTCAAGGGGTTGTGCGATCGCAAAAAGTTTGTCTATCTCTGTACCAATGCCCTATTGCTAGAAAAAAGCCTCGATAAATTTCAGCCTTCTCCCTATCTCACGTTTAGCGTTCACTTAGACGGTTTGCGAGAACAGCATGATAAATGCGTCGATCGCAAGGGGGTTTTCGATACCGCTATTCGTGCCATTCGTGCAGCTAAAGCCAAAGGATTTCGCGTCACAACTAACACGACGGTGTTTGAAGGTGCCGATCCCCAAAAAATGCAAGAATTTTTTGATTTTCTCGAAACGCTCGGGACTGATGGAATGATGATATCTCCAGGCTACAGTTATGAATGGGCACCTGACCAAGAGCATTTTCTGGTGCGGGAACGAACGAAGGCGCTATTTCGAGAAATTCTTTCCCCCTGGAAGACAGGCAAAAAGCAGTGGAACTTCAATCACAATCCCCTATTTTTGGATTTTCTCATGGGCGAGAAGGATTATGAGTGTACTCCCTGGGGAAGTCCTAGCTATAGCGTTTTGGGGTGGCAAAAACCCTGCTATCTCCTCAATGAAGGTCACTATAAGACGTTTAAGAAACTCTTAGAAGAAACTAACTGGGAAAATTACGGTCGCGCTAGCGGTAATCCCAAATGTGCGGATTGTATGGTACATTGCGGTTACGAACCCACCGCTGCCATGGATGCGCTGAAACCAGAAAATATGGGACGGGCGATTAGTAGCGTGTTTGGAAGTTAAAGCCGTAGAGCGGGCATCCTGCCCGCGCACAGGTATAATCCCAAGCAAGGGAGACGGGAGAGGGAAAGAGCGATTGTAAAAGAACAAATCTGACCGCGCACAGGTATAATCCCAAGCAAGGGAGACGGGAGAGGGAAAGAGCGATTGTAAAAGAACAAATCTGACCGCGCACAGGTATAATCCCAAGCGAGCGAGACGCTCGCACTACTGACGCGATCGCTCTTTTTGTATCGGAACATACATAGAATAGGACTTAGGAAATCCTGCCACGTATTCGGTATAGACTTTGGCTTCGGGAAATAAAGTCTTTAGTCTCCCCAGACTTAACACCTGCGTTTCGCTCATCTGCTTCCACTTGAATTCCTGTCCTTGCCTTTGCCAGCGACGAATCCATGCATTTTTGAGACTTGGTGGATAAAACCACCAAAAAGGAAGGTTACAATGCGCCTCAATCGGGAACCACATCGAAGGGGTTTGAATCCAATAACTAGGAGCCAATCGGCGCACTGTCTTGGCGAAGGCTTTTTGTCGCGCTAGGGAACCGACGTGTTCGATGACTCCGTTACTGAATGCGATGTCAAAACTGTTGTCTGCCAAATCTAAAAGCTCGCAGGCATCGGCTTCAACGAATTGGTATTGGCGTGTAAACGCTCCTCGCTCTCCTGCCAATACTCCCGGTAAATTTAACAAAGTAATATCGAGATCGAGCGCGATTGTCTCCCAAAATTCCGGCAATCCGCCGAGATCGATAATCCTGCTTCCTTGTTTAAGGCGCATTAACTCGATGAATGCCTCCATGCGACGTTTGCGCCAGTGGCGTTGCATTCGAGGTTTTATCGCTCTAATCATGACCCTTTAAGGACTGTCGTTGCCCGACGAAGAAATAGCATGCCCAGTTCGAGCTTCTGAGCGAGAGTTCTGTGAGAGAGGCATGAGTTAGCACAATCTACTTCGCCAAATTTGGTACAGGCAATCATCTGAGCGCGCAAGCGTCGAGCTTGTTCGCCATACCAAATCTCGCGGGCGCTGTGGGTTTTGATGTTGCCAAGCGGCGGGTAAAACCAACACGAAATAACGTCGCCGTTGGTGCGAATGTGATAGTCCCGCAAGCTAACGCGGCAAGGTGAAACGCCGTGATAGACTTTGTTGCCTCGAAAATGGTCGATAAAGGAGCAAAGTTTGGCATCGTTGGTTTCTATGGAAGCTCCTTGCTGTTTCATGGCAATTAGAGTCTCGATGACTTGTTTTAAGACTTCGCGATCGCTCTCTTCCTGAATCCATAGTTCCGTTTCTATTTCGGCAAGACCGAAAGCTGGACGGACGGGAGCAAAGTCAATTGTCGTTGCCCCCACGCGCTGCGCCCACTCTACTAGTTCCGGCAGGTAGCGAAAGTTGTAGCGATGGACTGTGGGTTTGATGCGGATGGGAAACTTCAATCCCAGTCTATCTCGTTCTTCTCGCAAAAAACCGATTCCTTGCTCGATTTTGCTCAGGGAACCAGGCACTCCTCGCACAAAATCGTGAATTTCTGAATCTGCGCTATCAACTGAGATATCTAAATTCACCGGACGCGCTGCTACTACTCTTCTAGCCGTCTGGCGATCGAAAGTTGAACCGTTGGTAATAACTCCCCAGTCGATTCCATGGGAGTAGCAAAATTCTAATAAGTCTACAAATCCTTTTTTAATAAACGGTTCGCCACCACCAAATTGAATGACATAAGAGCCAATAAATTTTTTCAGACTCAACAGCGCTGTTTGCCATTCCGGAATGGTCATTTCATCTTTGTAATTCTCTAAACGCCAGAATTTGCAGTAGCGACATTTATAATTACATCGCTCGTTAACTATACCTTGAATTGCTAAGGGTTTAGTCAGATCGTAACCCGTTTTTAGATATAGCATTTCGGGAATTGTATGAGTGATATGGCGCGTTGCTAGCTTGATTAAATGTTTTAATTCCATTGTTTTGGTTTCAAAATAATTCTTTTAAATTAACTGGCTATTAATTGGGAATCGCTGGAAAATAACTTCCAGATTTTTTCAATACTACTGAATTTGAATTGCGCGATCGCACGCTCAAATTTTGAGCGAGTTTGTTCGAGATTGACATAAGTTGTGAAAGAACGAGTTAAACTCATTGCCAATCGAGGGTGATTGACATCAAATTCTCGCGGATGGAGATAGACTAATACAGATTTTCCGCGATCGTTGAGGTAAGTAATTGCTTGCTCGATCAGCGGGTAGGGTGCTAGACGAAAGTATCCGCCTCCAAAAAGATAAATTTTTTTACCCAACCAATTGATAGGAGTAACTGGAATTTCTAGGATTCGATTTCCTCTAGGGGTAGTAATCCAATTTTCTTCTTCTGAAAAGCCTGGAAAACCACCATGATTTCTCTTCATTGGAAAAATTGAAGCATCGTAATAAAAACCCAATTCTACTAAAATATCTAAAGCATATAGAGTTTCGGGCACAATGGAAAAACCGGGAGCGCGATAGCCAAGAATTGGTCGAGAAGTAATTCGAGAAAGATATTCTAAAGATAAGCTAACATCGCGTCGAAAGCGATCTTGCGTTAAATGATAAATCAGTTCGTGACTATAACCATGGCTGCCAATTTCATGACCTCGTTTTTCAATTTCCCGAACTAAATCTGGAAAATGCTTGGCAACCCATCCTAGAACAAAAAATGTTCCTTTGGTTTTGTATTTATCTAGTAAATCTAAAATAAAAATCGTATTAGATACAACTCGACTTTCCAGTTTTACCCAGGTTTTAAGTGGAGGAAGTGATGGAAGATCTAAAATATGAAACCAGTCCTCAACATCTATTGTCAGGATATTGCTGATGTTATTTTTTGTCTGAAATTCTACTCCTATCTTTTGGCTTTTCATGTCTTTTAAAACTCAACTATTTTTTAGAGAAAATTTTATCTGAAAAATTCTTTAAGTAAAAGGATTTTTATAAAGGTTTAATTTTTGCTTGAGGACTAGACCTAAAAAGGGAGGATCTTCTACTAAATATCTTTTCCAAAGTCTCTTGGGTTCTCTGAATAATCTATAAGGAGTTTCTAGCCCTACCTCACTCATCCACTTTGGCGCTCTTTTTTTGTGACCCGCTTCAAAATCAATGGCTGCACCAACTGCTAAAAATATTTTAATATTTTTGAGCTTATTTCTATATTTAATAATCCATTTTTCTTGCTTGGGCGCCCCTACTCCTACAACCAAAACTGTTGCTTCAGAGCGAGTGATCGCATTGACTATTTCAAGACATTCTTCTTCATTTTTTTCAAAGCAAAAAGATGGAGAGCAAGCGGCAACTACAATTTCTCTGCCGACTTTTTCATTGATTTTTTCTTGAGCTTTTTGAGCCACTCCTTCTGCTCCTCCCAGTAAGAAAATTTTGATATTTTGATTTTGTTTATTGTCAAAATAAAAAGCAGGCAAAAGATCGGAACCAGAAATTTTTTCTTGGATGGGAATCCCCAAAAAATCTAAAGACCACTTTAAAATTTGACCGTCGCACACTCGATAATCAGCTTGATTGTAAGCTTCATAAAACTCTCGATCGATTTGTAGTTTCATCAGGTGGTCTACATTGGGAGTAAAGACTATACCTCCTTCTAGACTAAGTTTTTTAAGAAGTTCCTTGGTTGAGATATTGTCAAGAGAAATATTGAGAATATTAACTTTACTCATTGTTTTGGAAAACCTTTAGTTTTCGATCGCTTGCTAAAAACAATAGGAAACAGATAGATAGACGGTTGAGGTTTGCGAATTGAGTATCCGTAGCGTTAAACTTACATAAGACTCACAGATAGATTGATAAAAATTAACAAAAATTCATCAATGCAACGTTTTCTAGTCGCTCTCTATATAGTTTGCAATTAGTCTAAATTTCTAATCGAATTAACCCAAACTAGTAAAGATACTCGCACAGTGCGATCGCGATTCTCGATAATAACGGATCGACTTAATCAATGGACTTACTACGTTCGCTCCCCATAGGACTTTATTTAGAAAAACCCCTAACCTGGATGCATCGACTCGATCCAAGGGTAAAACTTGGCTGGTTGATGACATTTCTAGCTGCGCCCTTATTAGCCAATCCCTGGTGGCGATTGGGGATCGTAGGGGTACTGATCCTATTAACGCTTTTAGCGGCAATTCCCCTGCGGGTTTGGCGACAGCAAATGGGCTGGTTGCTGACGCTGTGTATTTTAGTATTTATCATTACCTGTTTTGTGCCCGATGGCTTGGGAGTAACTTCTCAGCCACGACTTCCCGATAGCAATCTCCAGTTGCCTCAGCCTACCGATTATCATTACGTCTTATTTGAGAGAGGACGGTTTGTTATTACCCGCCGTTCTTTGGAATTGGCAGTGCGGACGAGTACCTTGATCTTTACGCTGATTTATAGTACCAATCTCTATCTACTTACCACTGCACCAGAAGAAATTACAGCCGGACTAGAAGAGTTGCTAGAACCCGTCCGCCGCTCTAAATTACCTATAACAGAGATAATGCTAACCTTGACGCTATCGTTGCGATTTATTCCCCTGGTATTGGAAGAAGTGCAAAATTTAGCGCGATCGATTCGGACTAGGGCAATTAATTGGAAAAAACTGGGAGTTAAGCGCAGTTTAAAGGTATGGTTGGTGGTAGTCGAACGGCTGCTAGAAAATCTCCTCTTGCGTGCCGAACAAATTGCAGTGGCAATGGAAGTGCGAGGTTTTACCAGTCCGAACAAACATCGCGTCCAGTGGCATCAACTCCGTTTGAGGCGAGTTGACTGGTTTGTTTTGTTTGCTTTAATTCCCTTTTGGTGGGCGCGATTGAGGTGGGGAGGAATGTAACAGTTATCAGTAACCAAGTGACCAGTTATCTTCCAACTCCTGAATCCTAAAACAAAGGACTAATGACTAATGACTAATGACTAATGACAGATGAAGCAGTTATTACCTTGGTATTGGAGAAGGCTACCATTAGGAAAGCGAACGGGTTCGGAGGTTTTTGAGCGGTTATTTTATCGTTCGGGCGCAGTCGCAACGCTTTTAGAAAGTCCGGCTAAACCCTCTAGCGATCGCTCTCCTTTATCTCGCTATTCTATTTGTGCGGGATCTCCCCGTCTCGTCGAGGGCAGACTGCAATCGTGGACGCCGCCCATTGGTAAAATCCTGCCTTTTCTTCGCCGTCTTCTGCAAAAAGAGACAAAAGAAAGGGAAATACCGGAACATTTGCCTTTTACAGGAGGTTGGTTGGGCTGGCTGGGATACGATCTAGCCTGGGAAATCGAAAAACTCCCCTACCTCAAAGACGATTCCCTGCCTTTTCCCGTTGCCTATTGGTACGAACCCGATTCCTTTGCTATTCTCGACCATTGGAAACAAACCTTATGGCTGGCCAGTACCAATCTAGATGACCTCGATCGCCTACAAAATCAATTCGACTCAAATCCTTCCCCCTCTCCCCCTCCCTTGCTCACGCCGTCTCCCTATCCTCTCTCATTCCTATCCGACCAAACAGATTACGAGCAAGCCGTCAGAAAAGCCAAGCAATACATTCAGGTAGGAGATATTTTTCAGGCGAATCTTTCTCTGCGGTTTCAAACGTTCACCAATGTCGATAGTTGGACGATTTATCGAACCTTACAAACTATTAATCCATCTCCCTTTGCCAGTTATTGGCAAACTCCCTGGGGGGCAGTTATTAGCTGCTCTCCCGAACGATTGATTCAATTGCAAGGACGCAAAGCGCAAACGCGACCGATCGCGGGAACCCGTCCTCGCGGTACTAGCGACGAACGCGATCGCGAGTTAATTGGGGAATTAATGACTAATGTCAAAGAAAGAGCCGAACACGTGATGCTCGTCGATCTAGAGCGCAACGATCTCGGACGGGTTTGCCGATGGGGTTCCGTTCGCGTTGACGAACTGTTGACTGTCGAACGCTATAGCCACGTCATGCATCTCGTTAGTAATGTGAGCGGTACTTTAGAACGCGATCGCGATACTGTCGATCTCATTGGTGCCTTATTTCCTGGCGGTACGATTACTGGATGTCCCAAGGTTCGCTGTATGGAAATTATCGAAGAACTCGAACCCGTTCGTCGCAATTTGTTTTACGGATCTTGCGGCTATCTAGACCGACGGGGCAATCTCGACTTGAATATCCTCATTCGCACGCTTTTATATAACTCTCCTTCGCCTTCTCTTCCTGCAACCGTTTGGGGGCAAGTTGGAGCGGGTATCGTGGCTGACAGCGATCCCGAAAGGGAATGGTACGAATCGCTCAACAAGGCAGAAGCTCAGTTGGCTGCTCTGAAATTGGCTAGTTCTCCTCCAACATGAAGCCTATCAACGAGGTAGAAGAACAAACTGGTAGCCTAAAGTTTTAGGAAGTGGTTTAACCTTTGCAATTAAACCGCTTCCTGGGATAAATTGGCGATCGCCCGATGGCAAAAACCTAATTGTTCCCGTGACTCCCTCAACCGAAAAAGTTCTGTCTTTGAGAGCGTTTTTCAGTTCTTCACGGGTTTGACTTTGTTGTAAGGCGGCAGTAATTGTCATTGTCGCGTCGTAAGCTTGCGCACTGCGCCAATTCACTTCTCCACCCCACAATTGTCGCGCTTGCTTGCGGAAAGGAGCGTTATAAGGCAGTGCATCGGGATGCCAAGGGGCAACCAAAGCTATGCCGTTGACGGCTTGCTGACCTTCTTTTAAAGTTTTGTAGGTATAGAGAGTGGGACTGCCAAAAAGGGTTAAGCGTCCTTGATTGGCTCGTGCCATCTCTACTGCTTTGCCGATTCGATCGACGTGAGGGGCTAACAGGAGACTATCGGCACCACTACTGACGATTTCTAAGATTTTTTCTTCAGGATTGTATTGGGGATCGTCAAAATCGCATTTAACATTAATATATTGCTTGCCTTTTGCTTGGAAGCTATTAATAAATTGATTGCGAAACGATTCATTATCAACCGCAGCTCTAGACGAACAAACGGCAATTTTAGTTTTGTGAGCGGTATGGATGATGTAATCGGACAAAGTATCGGTTAAAAAGCGGATGGTGGGAACCATGCGGAAGATATAATCCCCGCTAGAGGATAACTTATCAGAAAAGCTAGTAGGGCTAATCATGACTAGACCGCTCCGATCGTAAACCGGAGCGGCAGCAACTGAGGCATCGCTGGCATTATGTCCGACGACGGCTAAGAATTGAGGATCTTCTATAAAAGTGCTAGCAAGTTGTTTGGCAAGGTCGGGGTTGTTTTCATCATTGGCGATCGCTACTTGTAAAGGTTTCCCGTTAATCCCTCCTTTTCGATCGATCTCGTTTTGCGCTTGCGCCACGCCTCGCAAAATCTCCTGCGCTACGTCGAGGTTGCTACCGATAGGAACGCTGACAACAATTCTGTAGCTGCTTTTGTCGCCATTTCGAGCATTGTTAAGGTAAATCAGCGTTTCTGGATCGTTGCGCTGTTTTTGAAGGGATGCTTTAAACTCGGAGGCAGCGCGGGCAAAATCTTTTTCCTCAAAAGCTTTTACGCCTTTTTTCTTCTCGGATGTGACATTCTCCCTGACTAAAATTTCCTCTCCCATACTGATGCGATGGGGGATAGAAAGATAGATTCTTTTGTAGATTATTACACTTAGAGGAATTATGCTGACAAGCAATGCGATCGCGACTCCTACTGGGATTCTAGGAGTGGGTGCGAGCCATCTTAAAGTAGGTGCGGTTGGATTTTGATAAATGGCAGGCAGCCAACTCGCACAAGGTAATTGGTGTTCCCTTTCTTCATCTTGCAAGCGTTGTCTGGCATATCGCACGGATAGATCGAGAGATTCCCCACTAGAAAAGCGAAAGAGAAAATATTCTAAAAATCGCTGTGCTACGCGATCGGGGACGGGTTCTCGCATAAAAACGACATAAGGAATCCGAAAATTGGCTAGATTCCGGGCTATTTCTAAACCGTCACAAGAGTTAAAAATCGCCAATTTTAAGCCATTTCTAACGGCTTGGCTCAAGTCGCTCTCTAACTCTTTTAGAGAGATACTATCGCCTTCTTTGAGCTGAATAAATCCACTCTCTCCCTCTTTCTCCGAATAACTATGTCCCGCAAAAAAGAGTAGATCCCACCGTTGCTCCGATAATCTATACCTGAGTTCTCTACGGGTAGGCTGAGTGAGGGGAGTAATTCTTGCTCCTCGTTTTTCTAACTTAGCAAGTAACTCCTCATCTGGTTTTAGATCGATATTTTCACTGTTGCCAAAAATCACTAGGATTTTGACTGGATTTCTCAAGGCTATTTTGGCTGGCTTTTTGAAGGCTAAGGAGACGATCCTCATGAGAGTCAAGAAAGGTTGGGGTTCGCATAACTAGCCGTACTGAAGGTAGGTTCGCTGTTGGGACGACGCTTAAATAAATCCCACAAGTGCCAAGGTAGCTTCCAGAGATCCCGATTTTGGGTTGCTATAATAATCCGTGCCGTCTCTTCTGGTCTAATTGCATCTAGCACGTTATCTCGCAATTCCCGAATCTCTGGCGTATCCAGCCACGCTTTCATCTCGTTTTCAATGGTTTGTGCTGCTTTTTTAAAATCTTGCTCGCTATGGTTAGTTATCTGTGGGGGGATCTCAAGGCGAGGGTTACGAATCCCTGCATTGCGAATGGTGGGAGTGTTGTAATAGGCATCTTGCCAGTCCCGATAGCATTGGAGAAGTTCGGGATGATGCGGGAGTTTTCCATGAAAGTTGCGATCGCTCTGTTTTCCCTCTTCACCAATTTGCACAATGACAGGAAATCCTGCTTCAAAATTTCCATCGCCAATTTGGAGGATAACCAGCTTACCCATAGCGATCGCCCTTATTTTTTTAAATGATAAAGTATTCTATAAAACTCGTCTCCTCTAATGCTACCTTGACACTAAATTTTTCCCCATTTTCTGCAATTAACTTTAGCTGGATGTAATTATCTAAAGGTTGGGATCTGGCTTGTACTTGAGCAACAGGATTGTCCGATTCATAAACACTCAGTTGCAAAAGAGGAGGTAAAGTATCCCGATTTCCCATGGGGTAAACTCGCAGGAGGACGGCTACTTTTTGGTCGGGCTTTTCTAAAAGAGCTACCATCAAGGCGACTCGATGACCTCCTAATTGCATTCCCAGATCGATAATTCGTCTTACTCCTGCTGCTGGATGGGTTGGTTCGATCTCCCACAGCATTTCGGCTGCTTGCCAGCGCGTTTCCTCGTCCTGAGTTGCTTGCAGGATTTGAACTAGAGCAGGAATCGGATCTCGGTCGCGAGGGGGAAGGATTGGTGAGGATGGCTTCCCTGTTGGAAACAACTGTTTAATTTGTTGTCTCAACCATTCCATTTTGTCAAAACGAACTCTGCCAAGGCGAAAGGCTAGGGCAGGATTGGCTTGTTGATGGTTGACGATAACTTCTTCAATTGCCTCCCAACCAGTTGTAAATATATTATCAAACCAGTCGCTTAAACAGACAAAATTAAGGGTGGGTTTATACAAAAAATCCAGGAATTCGTCAAGAGATTGCAGGCAAGCGATTGGAATCTTCTCTTTCGAGACTGTGGGGAGAAATCCTAATAGAGTTCCTTGATGGCATTCTGTATCTAATCGAACAAAAATATAGCCGATTCGTTCTTCCCAAGCATCCGGTGGAATCCAAGCAAATTCTTGACCTGCTAGAACGGGGCGACATTCTAAATGCCCGAATTTTTTGAGGTTTAAATCTGTTACTTTCAAATCGGCTACATCAGCACACAAGCGAATAATTGGATTCCAACTGTAGCTGGACTGGAGATCGGTTGAAATCTCTAACATTTCTAAGTAGCGATTGACTGCCAGTACTGCTAAGGTATTGAGATAAACTTGTTTTTGTTTTTCTTTTGTCGGTTGCTGTTGAGCAAATTGAATGGCGAGCTTACTCTCGTCTTGAGTAAGAGGAATTGTCAGGGATTGAGAGAGAATTGATTCAATCATTTTTTGCCTGGTGTTAAAGTGCGATCGATTCAAAAAATTTCAGCAAAATGACTTTTACCAAAGTCTTGGAGTTTGGGCAAACATTTGCGCTGATAAAAGCTACTCAAGGTAGAAATAGAAACTCCAAATTCATTGGCAAGAGTTTTCCAAGCTTTTTCTGGAGGCAAGCGACGGAGGATTAAAACATAACAATTAATGTTGGGGTGCTTGTTTAAATGAATTTGGCTTAATCGCTCTCTATTTTCTTCCAGCCATTCTTTAATTTCTTTTAACAAAGAATGAGGGTTTTCTGAGGGTGCTGCTAGATTTTCCCAAGGATATATAATTTCTCCTGTTTCTGGAGAAATGATTTGAAAAATTCGATTATCATATTCTTGTTTATTGTTTTCCAGAATCTCTATGATGGCAAATTTGAGATAGCTATTAAACCAAGTAAATACACTTCCTTTATCTGGATTATAAGCTTCTTTTGCTGTGGTGGCTTCGCATAAGTTGCCACAGAAATACTTCCAGCTTTTCTGAAGTGCTTCTTGGTAGTCATGAAAATTAATATTCCCATAACTTTTCATAATTTTTCCCGATTTTTGCATCAGGCTAACGATTTGATTTAGTCTTTTATTTCGTTCTAAACTGCCTTTTGGATAGCGTCGGGCTTCTTGAATGAGTTTGCCGATTTGACAATCGAAATCATCTAAATTATTGTTCCAATGATTTGCCATAATAATAATCTAGTTCGAGTTGAAGTAATCTCGAATAGCTTTTACCTTAGTTATTCGGGTACAATTTTCTATTGAATTGGTACAAAATCGTATCCCGATACGCTAGGTCGCACCTGAATTAAAATGGCTTTACCCATACGATCGCCTGTCGGTAAAAACTTCATTTCTCCGTTTGCACCCATAAAAGAAATTGACTTAAGCGATTCTTGTGCTACCTCTTTGGCAACTTTTCCGCCAGGTTCGACAGGTAAATCCCATAACCATTTCCAAATTCCTACTAATACCAATTTTCATTAGTCGCGATCGACATCCTTCTCCCCTCTCCCAAATTGGGAGAGGGGTTGGGGGTGAGGGCAATCAACCATCTCTGTCATTACTTTTGAAAAATGGTATAAGCTTCGTCCAGCCCTTTCGCCGATGAACCAGTACAGAAACTTTTTGAGCGTTATTTTTCTCATCGCCCCCCTCAAGCTTAGATTTTGCGTTGTTTTGTCAGTTTGTTAGAGTTTGAGAGGAGAATTTATTCAAGAATTTACAAAACTTTACACAAGAGGGCGATCCAATAGAGATTGCCACTTTGCGATCGCAAAATTCGTCTTTATATCAATGGAAATAATTTTGTCTTCTCATTCCAAGAGGGTACTGCAAAGTTGGGGTTTTCTAGCTCTCGCTTTGTAAAGTACGGTAAAGTAATGTGAGGAGATTTTAGATCGCGCAAAAATCTGGATATGTTAAAGACTCCTAAAACCTTTTCTGTCTTAAAGTTGCCCGTCCATCTCTTTAATGACTATACGAGTTGGCTCCTAAAACGCTTACACCAGAGAGCGGGAACTCATGTGATAACGCTAAATGCAGAAATGGCGATCCTCGCACAAAAAAATCCCAACGTAGCCAGGAGCATCCGAGAAGCCGATCTCGTCATTCCCGATGGGGCTGGAATCGTTCTCTATCTGCGCCTGCGAGGGCAGCGGCAGCAACGCTGTCCGGGAATCGAACTAGCAGAGTCGTTACTCAAACAAATCGGGCGATTGGGCAAATCCTATCCCATTGCCTTCTATGGCGGTAAACCCGAAATTGTGGAGAAAGCAGCCCAAACTTGGCGGCAGAAAGTGCCCGGAATCTCAATTATTAGCAATCATGGCTATCTCTCGCCAGCAGAAGAAGACAATTGGAAAGAAACGCTCAAGGTAACCCAACCAAAACTAATTTTGGTCGGATTGGGGGTTCCGCGTCAGGAATTTTGGATTCGCCAGAACCGCTCTCTCTGCCCCGAAGCCATTTGGATTGGCGTAGGCGGTAGTTTTGATATCTGGTCTGGAACCAAAGAGAGGGCACCCGTTTTGTTGCGGGAAAATAATTTAGAGTGGCTCTATCGACTCTATCAAGAACCCTGGCGTTGGAAGCGCATGCTAGCTTTGCCTGAGTTTTTCTGGCGAGCTTTACTGGCTAGATAGTTAGAAACTCATTTCAGATTTGGAAATAGGCAGGGAACAGCTAAAGGCTGAGGCTTCTCTACCCTTCGTTCTCAGGCTAAACCAGGGAACGTGACGATTAAACCTCGACAAACCCAAAGTACATAATGCGAATCGTTCCAATTATCAATTAGTAATATGGCAATTAACCCTAGATTAAATTAACGTTGCTATAGCTAGCTTAGATTTCTTTTAAATATAAGATTAGTTTAAAATACAGACTAAAAGCAGTTTCTAGTTGTAAGATATGAAAAATCAATTATTTAACACTCATATTCAAAACTCTCATGTACTATTAACTCCTCATGAAGTAAAATCAAAATTGCCGTTAACGCCTTCGATAGAAAAAACTATTTTAAAATATAGAAAAGAAATAGAAAATATCTTAGATTTTAAGGATAGTAGAAAATTTATCGTAGTCGGACCGTGTTCCATCCACGATCCAAAAGCAGCGATTGAATATTCACAAAGACTGAAAATTCTGAGCGATCGCGTCAAAGATAAGCTGCTGCTCGTTATGAGAGTGTACTTTGAAAAACCAAGGACGACAGTAGGGTGGAAAGGATTAATTAACGATCCCGATATGGACGATTCTTTTCATGTCGAAAAAGGTTTATTAATGGCACGCAGCCTGCTTTTAAAAATTGCTGAATTGGGATTGCCCGCCGCCACAGAAGCCCTCGATCCCATCGTCCCTCAGTACATGAGCGAACTAATTTCCTGGTCTGCCATCGGAGCGCGCACGACCGAATCGCAAACTCATCGCGAAATGGCAAGCGGACTTTCGATGCCTGTAGGGTTTAAAAACGGCACCGATGGCAACATTGAAGTGGCTTTGAATGCTATACAATCTGCCAGAAGCCCCCATCATTTTCTGGGAATCAATCAAAAAGGACAGGTAAGCGTTTTTAAAACGAAAGGAAATGCTTACGGTCACGTAATTTTAAGGGGCGGTAACGGCAAACCCAACTACGACCCAGCTAACGTAAAACTGGTAGAAGAAAAATTAAAAGAGGCAAATTTGCCCCCGCGAATCGTTATCGATTGCAGCCATGGAAATTCTAATAAAGACTACAGATTACAAGCTTCTGTTTTTGAAAATGTCGTTCGACAAATAGCGTCGGGGAATGCATCAATCGTTGGCATGATGTTAGAATCCAACCTCTATCAAGGCAATCAACCGATTCCCAGCCAACTAGAGCAGCTAAAATATGGGGTTTCCGTGACCGATAAATGTATTGGTTGGGAAGAGACAGAGCAAATTATTCTGGCTGCCTACGAAAAACTGAGTGGTGGCATGATAGAGCAACGCGAAAAATTCTGAATGCTAGACTAGAGTTAGTCTGACGAAGTGCAAGCAGGCTCCGCCGCTCACTTGGCAGAGTACCTTGCACCCTATTTGCCGTTTGGAGCGAATGATTGAGCAACGCGATGCTGACGAAGTGCCGACTCCGACTAACGATGGAGTGCCTGGGTCGGGAAAAGATTCCTGGACAAACCACGCGGCTGAAGTCTGGAACCAGGCAACAACGCGATTGATGCAATTGCTCCCCCTAGAGCAAGTCGCACAAACAGTCGTGAAGTGGTTTAGCGTTAGCGAAGATCGGGTCGTCGAGATTTTGGAGACGGTTCGATCGCAACTGCCGACTACAGAAGCGTTTCTAATCGGTAAGCCTCAAACTGGAAAAAGTTCGATCGTGCGGGGACTGACAGGTGTTTCTGCCGAGATTGTCGGTCAGGGATTTCGTCCTCATACGCAACACACCGAGCATTATGCTTATCCATCGAGCGACCTGCCGTTGCTCATTTTTACCGATACAGTAGGATTGGGAGACGTAAACCAGGACACTCAGACAATTGTTCGAGAACTGATTGGCGATTTAAACCAAGAAAGTCGCGGGGCGAGAGTCTTAATTTTAACCGTAAAAATTAATGATTTCGCAACAGACGCGCTGCGACAAATTGCTCGGCAGTTGCGTCAGAAATATCGAGATATTCCCTGTTTGCTGGCGGTAACTTGCTTGCATGAGGTTTATCCTTCCAGTGCTGCCGATCATCCCCCTTATCCCCCCGACTTTGAAGAAGTCAACCGAGCTTTTGCCGCATTGCAGCAAACTTTTGCTGGACTGTACGATCGCGCCGTTCTCATCGACTTTACCTTAGAAGGAGATGGCTATAATCCGGTGTTTTACGGCTTAGAGGCGTTTAGAGATACGCTGGCAGACTTACTTCCAGAAGCGGAAGCCCGTGCGATTCATCAGCTATTAGATGAAGCTGTTGGCGAGCAAATTGGCAATCTCTATCGAGATGTGGGACGGCGTTATATTTTGGCATTTGCTGTTATCGCAGCAACGGTGGCAGCCGTACCTCTACCATTCGCTACCATGCCAGTATTAACTGCCCTACAAGTCTCAATGGTGGGACTGTTGGGGAAATTGTACGAGCAGACGCTGACCCCATCCCAGGCAGGAGGCATAGTTAGCACGATCGCAGGGGGATTGCTAGCAAAAGCTATCGGACGGGAGTTGATTAAATTTATCCCTGGGTTGGGCAGCGCGATCGCAGCTTCCTGGGCTGCTGCCTACACCTGGGCGCTAGGGGAAGGCGCTTGCGTGTATTTCGGCGATCTCATGGGCGGCAAGAAACCCGATCCGAAGAAAATTCAATCCGCGATGCAAAAAGCGTTTGGGGCAGCTAAAGAACGGTTTCAGGAAATCAAGTCTTGACAAAAAGTCAGAAGGTAAAAGTCGCAATTCATAACTACTAACTGTAGATAATATTCCTCCTCGCGCTTGAGATTTTTTTTCCACATATAGTGTTTTTGCTCTAAAATTATGAGGCAAAGCGCTACTGGTAGTGTTTTGCTTTGGGTGTTTTAGGAGGAAAAGGGATGAACCATCTACTTGAGTGGCAAAAAAGCTGTGTTGACGAACAGCTAATTCGCCTTAACGTAACTGCATTAGACGGTTCTGCACCCTCAGAGTATCTGCTTTACTCTGACGAGATCCCCAGACGCAACGACGGGCGAGTTAGCGATCGCATTCTCAAACGCTACGAACACACGGAAGAAGGAGGATGGTGGTGTTCTGGGATCGATCTACTGACCGGAGACGATGACCTCTGGGGATGTTTTAAACCACAACGCCCTCGTCTGAGTAGCGATCGCAACAAACCCATTAAATACGAACATCCGCCCTATGCGCCCACTGGTATCTTCGCTTTACGAGTTCCTTTGCATATATGGCAGCGCATTGCCGCTCGCTGCGAGATGAAAATTATACCACAAGAGATCGACAAAAAGCAACCAGATCTCGGTTTTTGGCAATGGCTGGCGAACCATCCTTCAATCCCTTTGTGTATTACCGAAGGCGCGAAAAAAGCTGGCGCGTTACTCACGGCAGGTTATGCAGCGATTGGCCTCCCAGGAATTAACAACGGCTATCGCACTCCCAGAGACGAACGAGGAAATCGCATCGGCAAATCCCATCTCATTCCTCAATTAGAAAAATTAGTCGCGTCGGGACGAGAAATTTACATTGCTTTCGACCAAGATAGGAAACCCAACACCATCAAAGCGGTCAACGCAGCGATCGGAAAAATGGGGTATCTGCTGACTAAAATAGGCTGTTGTGTCAAAATTATTACCTGGAAACCCGAACTCGGAAAAGGCGTTGACGACCTCATTGCTAAAGCGGGTCAACCTGCCTTCGAGCAAGCTTATCAAAGAGCAATTCCCCTAGATACCTGGAAAGTACAGGGATGGGCGCGCCTTACTTATACTCCCAACCTTCAGGTCAATTATCGCTATCTTCCCGATTTAGATATTCCCGCAACAGCTAAGCTAATCGGCATTAAATCCCCCAAAGGCACGGGAAAGACTCAGTTTCTAGAAAAGATCGTCGCACGAGCTAGGGATCGCCAACAATGGGTGTTAGTTATCGGACATCGAATCCGACTGGTTGAAGAACTTTGTCAGCGCTTTGGACTGAAATACATTACTGAGGTGCGAGAGCGTCCGCAAGAGCAAGTATTGGGATATGGGTTATGTATCGACTCTTTGCACCCCAATTCCCAGGCACAGTTTAATGCTACTCATTGGTCGGATGGAATCGTAATTATCGATGAAGTCGAACAAGTACTTTGGCACAGTTTAAATTCTGATACTTGTAGAAGCAATCGCGTTGCCATACTCAAGTCACTAAAAACTTTGATGCAAAATGTTTTAGGCGGCGGCGGACAAGTATTTGTTGCCGATGCAGATTTAAGCGATATTTCCCTAGATTATTTAATTTCTCTGGCCGGAATTTCCCTAAAACCTTTTATCATTCAAAATGACTGGAAACCTACCGAAGAAGAAGCTTGGAAAGTCTATAACTATTCAGAAAGCGACCCAAAAAGACTGGTAAGAGATTTAGTCAAGCATATTAAGGAAGGCGGCAAACCGTTTATTTGTCTCTCAGCACAGAAATTAACCAGTCAATGGGGAACTCGTACTCTTGAATCCTATTTTAAAAAACAATTTCCAGGAGCAAAAATTCTGCGCATCGATTCTGAATCTCTAGCAGAACCGACTCATCCTGCTTATAACTGTATTACTAATCTCGATCGCGTCTTATCTGAGTACGATATCGTCCTAGCAAGTCCGTCTATTGAAACCGGTGTCAGTATCGATTTGAAAGGACATTTTACTTCCGTTTGGAGTATTGCTCAAGGCGTGCAAACAGCAACATCTATCTGTCAAGCATTGGCAAGAATTCGAGAGAATATTCCCCGCTATCTTTGGATTGCCTCCTATGGGTTCAATCAAATCGGAAATGGTTCTACATCTATTCCAGCACTACTCACGTCCGGTCATCGTTTAACCGAACTGAATATTCGCTTGCTGCAACAATCCGATTTCGAGGCACTCGACGATATCGATACGGGATTTCAAGCAGAATCACTATTTTGTTGGGCAAAAATGGCAGTTCGCGTCAATGCTTCAATGATTAATTATCGAGATTCCGTGCTTGCCTTGCTATGGGAAGAAGGACATCAAATAAAGGACGGAGGAAAAATTTCTTCTTCCTATTTTCCCGATCGATATTCACTGGCTGAAGCTTGGGAAAGGGTTAAAAGTCAAAATCAGTTAACCGAAGCTATTAATTCAGTTAGAGAGCAAAACTATCAAGCAGAATGCGAAGCGATCTCGCTAGCTGACGACCTAACTGAAGAACAATATCAGGAGCTTAAAAAACGATTGGTTAAAACGATTACAGAACGGAGATCTTTAAGAAAATATACCCTAAAAAAACGCTATTGCATACCTATTACTCCTCAAATCGTTGCTCTAGATGATGATAACTGGTATCGAAAAATTCGCCTCCATTATTTTTTAACTATCGGGCGTTCTTATCTAGCAGATAGAGATGCAATAGTTGCTAGAAAACTAATCGAAAAAGGTCAGGGAAGTTTGTTTTTTCCTGATTTTAATGTCTCCCAATTAGGAGCTATTATTGGCACAATGGAAATCTTAGGCATCCCAATATTATTAGCCGATCCATCTAGAGAATTGCGCAATACAGATGACGATCTACAAAAGATTGCTCAAATTGCTAAGAATAACCGCGCTGAAATTAAAACAGTAATGGGCATCGGAATTGCCAAAAATGCTAGCCCGATAGTCATAATTAGGCGATTTCTTGAAGAAATTGGCTATGGATTGACTAATATCTGTTGTGGGGGAAATCGTCAAAAACGAGTCAGAGTCTATCAAATGGTTGCTTCTAAAGACGGTCGCGAAGAAGTGTTTAGACAATGGTTATTGAAAGACCAAAAATATCCTGGTAGTTCTGAATTTTGGTTAGATAATAACTTGGAGACAGCCTGCTATACTAATCGTTCTGAAGAATCGCGATCGCGTCAATATATTCAATTGAGTTTGGATTTATCTACCCCAAGCGTAAATTGACTTTGTCTGAGGTAGAACCTTGTCTTTGCAAGTATCATGGTAATAGTACGTGCAAGTCAATGAAGGTAAAGTCTAAAAAGAGTTACTGGTATGGTTAACGGTCCGAAGCCTATCGCCGAATCGGCTGCTTCAGAGGAACAGCAAGAACCCATTCGGCTTCCTCGCACCAGCGAATCCGAACATCTCAAAAAAATTCGGCACACCACTTCTCACATCATGGCAATGGCGGTGCAGAAGCTATTTCCCAAAGCACAGGTGACTATCGGACCTTGGACGGAAACAGGATTTTATTACGACTTCGATCTCGCAGAACCTTTTTCTGAAAAGGATCTCAAGGCGATCAAGAAGGAAATGATTAAGATCGTCAACCGCAACCTACCAGTCATTCGAGAAGAAGTGACTCGCGAGGAAGCGGAACGCCGCATCAAAGAAATTAACGAACCCTACAAGTTAGAAATCCTCGAAAGCATTCAAGAACCGATTACTATTTACCATCTCGGCGACCAATGGTGGGATCTCTGTGCGGGTCCTCACCTCGAAAGCACAGGGCAAATTAACCCCAAAGCGATCGATCTCGAACATGTCGCTGGGGCTTATTGGCGCGGAGATGCTACCAAAGCGCAATTGCAGCGCATTTATGGAACGGCATGGGAAACCCCAGAACAACTCGAAGAATACAAACGACGTAAAGAAGAAGCCCTTAAGCGCGATCACCGCAAACTAGGTAAAGAACTGGGCTTATTCGTCTTTTCCGACCTCGTAGGACCGGGTTTGCCCTTGTGGACTCCCAAAGGCACCATATTGAGAAGCATTCTAGAAGATTTTCTCAAGCAAGAACAGATTAAACGCGGCTATTTGCCTGTAGTCACCCCCCATATCGGCAGAGTGGAATTATTCAAAACCTCCGGACACTGGCAGAAATACAAAGAAGACCTGTTTCCCATGATGGCAGAGAACGAGGAAGCTGCCGCGCACGAACAAGGTTTTGTGCTCAAAGCGATGAACTGTCCTTTCCATATCCAGATTTACAAGAGCGAGTTGCGTTCTTACCGAGAATTGCCGATGCGCTTAGCGGAATTCGGTACCGTTTATCGCTACGAGCAATCCGGAGAATTGGGAGGACTGACGCGGGTACGCGGCTTTACTCAAGATGATGCCCACCTATTTGTCACTCCAGAGCAACTAGAGAGCGAATTCCTCAACGTAGTGGATCTGATCTTGTCAGTTATTAAAACGCTCAAACTAGACAAGAACTTTAAAGCGCGACTGAGTTTTCGCGATCCCGATAGCGATAAGTATATCGGTTCCGACGAAGCTTGGAATAAAGCAGAAAAGGCGATCCGTCACGCCGTCGAAACCTTGGGGATGGAGCATTTTGAAGGCATTGGGGAAGCGGCTTTTTATGGTCCCAAACTCGATTTTATCGTTCGGGATGCCCTAGAACGCGAGTGGCAACTGGGAACGGTACAGGTGGATTACAACCTGCCAGAACGATTCGAGTTAGAGTACGTGGCTGAAGATGGAACTCGCAAGCGTCCCGTGATGATTCACCGCGCTCCCTTTGGTTCGCTAGAGCGTTTGATCGGTATTTTGATCGAACAATATGTGGGAGATTTTCCCTTGTGGCTGGCACCCGAACAAGTGCGAATTTTACCCGTCAGCGACCCGCAATTGGACTATGCCAAACAAGTAGCAACCCAGATGCGATCGCAAGGCATTCGCGCCGAAGCCGATACCAGCGGCGAGCGCTTGGCAAAAATGATTCGCAATGCCGAGAAGCAAAAAATACCTGTTATGGCAGTGGTAGGGGCAAAAGAGGTAGAATCTAATACCTTGAATATTCGCACTCGCGCCTCTGGAGAATTAGGGGAACTAGCAGTCGCGACCGTAATCGAAAAGTTAATGGCAGCCATTCGCGATCGCGCTAATTTCTAAGTCGATTTAATGCTTATCTTGCCGTTTAAGACGGATTTTAGCATCTTAGACAGAGAATTTATTTTAGTAGCAATTTTTTCCTTAAGACTAACGACTAACCACTAACTAATAACCAATACCTTCAATGTCAGATTCGACTCCTGATTCTGTCAGTGCCACTTTCTACACCGAAGGGAAAGCTAAATTTCAAGTTGGTAATGCATTTTATCGTTCTGCCAGTCGAGTCGTGCGGGATTTAGGCGTTTTAGCGGCGGCAATCTATAAATCCGATAGGGGAATCCTGCGAGTTATAGATGCAATGACCGGATGCGGGGTGCGGACTTTGCGCTACTGGTTAGAAAGCGGTGCGGATTGGATTTGGGCAAATGACAGCAACCCAGAAATAAGACCAGTATTAGAGAATAATTTAAAAGATGCGATCGCGTCGGATCGATGTCAAATAACGCATACCGATGCCAATCGCATCTTTTTCGATTGCTACAATCGGCGAGATTATTACGATCTTGTCGATGTAGACTGTTTTGGTTCGGCTGCTCCCTATCTTCATACCGCTTTATGGGCAACCAAAATCGGCGGACTGCTTTACCTCACCAGTACTGACGGACGCACGGCGACGGGACACCAGCCAGAAAACAGCCTCAGCATCTATGGCGCATATACTCGCTGTCATCCTGCCTCTCAAGAACAAGTCCTCAGGCTGCTCATCGGCAGCGCACAACAGGCAGCAGCCAGTATGAGACTAGGAATCGAACCGATTTTTTCGCTTTTTACGGGTCAAACCTATCGAGTTATGCTGCGTTTACTTGCTAAGCCTTGTTTAATTCCTGAAAACTATGGCTTTCTTGGCTACTGCCACCAATGCGGCAATTATCAAGTGGTTTCTTGGCGAAAGTTAGGGAAAACCTGTTGTCAAAGAGATGGCTCCCTTTTAATCCTCAGCGGTCCCATGTGGTTAGGACAACTCCATCACCAAGAACAGTTGAGGCGAATGCAATTTCTTGCCCAAGGGTTAGAATGGTCGAAACGCTTAGAATTACTGGCTACGATGGAAGCAGAAACAGATTTTCCTCCTTATTTTTATACCCTCACAGAGATCGGACGGAGAGGAAAATTAGATCTTCCCAAGCGATCGAGTTTGATTCAAGCACTGCAAGAGAGAGGGTATCGCGCAACTATAACTCATATTAACGCCCAAGCAATTAAAACCAATGCCGATCTCATGGCTTGCATTTCAATAGCACGAACGCTATAAATCAGTTATTAGAAGTCGGAACTCGGAAGTAAATCTTTTCCTTGTCTCAGAAGTCTCCTAGTTTCCCGTCTCCCATTCACCAATCCATCTGTAGCCATCATCGATCGATTGAATATGACAGCCTTATTAGAGATATCTCCTGGTACTTTTATAGGCGATCGCTACCGCATAGAAACCCTCCTGGGACGAGGTGGATTCGGTCGAACTTATCTCGTCTCCGACCGACAGTGTTTGGGCGCTTTGTGCGTCCTAAAAGAATTTTTTCCAATTACACAGCAAGAAAAGACGTTCCGAAAAGCTCTCGAGCTCTTTAAAAGAGAAGCAAGAGTTTTACAAAAACTGGATCATCCCCAGATTCCTCAATTTCTCAACTGGTTTGAAGATCGAGAACGATTCTGCATCATTCAAGAATATATTGATGGAAAAACCTACTGGGAACTTCTCAACCAACGCTTAGAGCGAGGTCAAGTTTTTGGTGAAGCTGAAGTCCTTCGATTACTCAAAGATCTGCTGCCAGTGCTGGATTATCTTCATGGCTGCCATGTCATTCATCGGGATGTTGCACCGGATAATATCATGTTTTCCAGACAGCGTGGCAAGCCAATCCTCATCGATCTCGGCATTGTCAAAGAAGCGGTCACTTATGGGTACTACAGCCTAATTAGCCACAATGCCCCGTTAGGAGCAGTTTCTTTAGTAGGAAAACGGGGTTACTCGCCTCCAGAACAGATTCGGATGGGGCAGTGCTATCCCAGTAGCGATCTTTATTCGCTAGCTGTCACGGCTCTAGTTTTATTGACCGGAAGAGCGCCAACCGAGCTATTTGACAGTCATACAATGGAATGGCAGTGGCAGAATTATGTAGAAATTAGCGACGGTTTAAGGCAAATTTTCAGCCGTATGCTGGCAGAAAAGCCTAAAGAGCGCTATCAATCAGCAAAAGAAGTTCTCGCCGCTTTGTCCGCCTCCTCACCTGAGAGCAAATCCACGCCCATCATTATGTCGTCGTTTGTTCGACCGAGTGCGCTTTTCGTTTCTGGAGCAACACCACAACAAGACCTCAGTCCGCCGCCTCAAGATAAAATCTTTCGCGAAGATAAAACCCCCAGTAAAAGTGGCAAACTCATCAAAGCAGGTGGAGTAATGGCTGCTAGCATGCTTCTAGGCAGCATGGCAATCGGTTTTGGCTCTCCTTTCATCCCAGGTTTATGTAAGAAGTTAGATAATTGTGCGACAGATGCACGATATCAGACGGTTTATCAAGAACAAGTCGAACGAGGACAAGAGGCAATTTCTCAAGCCAGTCGAGCACAAAGCGTTGAAGAATTGCAAAATGCACGCGATCGCTTCAAGCAAACCCTAACCCAATTAAAAACTATTCCCAACGATGCTGAAGTCTCTTTACAAGCTCAAGAGACTTTAAAAGTCTATCAAACTCGCTTCGAGCAAATCAATGTCAGAGTTGTAAGGGGACGGAAAGCCCAACAAAAACTTCAGCAAGCAGAAACGCTCATAACTGAAGCTACAAAAACTACAGAAGCCGCTAAAACGCTTGCCCAGTACCGACAAGCAAAAGCTCAATGGGATAGAGTACGAGAGCATTTAAAGGCTATTTCCTCAGATCCTGTCGTTGCTGGCAAGATAAAGACACAATTAGCCCATATTAATGTCAAGATAGCAGAAATTCAAACCAAAATCGAGCAACAAGTTCGGGAGGCACAACAACAAGCACAGCCTAAAGCCAGGAAAAAGTCGTCTCGCTCGTCAACAAAAACAACACAGAATAGCCTCAATCGACAGGTTTCCTCCTACGGCAGGGCCAAACCATCCAGAACCTTGAAATCTAACCGACCTACTTCGCGACGAATACGATCGTCTGTGCGCCGTGCATCCTCAAGAAGATCTTTATGGGGAGGAAGTCCGAAGCGATCGCCATCGTCTTCATCGCGATCGCCATCATCGTCCAAAAAAAACCTCTGGTAAACGAACTTATTTTAAGGGATTTGCTTGGGTGACTGACAAATCTTTATCTCCTCATCCCTAAATCCCTTTTCCCACAGGGGACGAAGGGACTTCAGGCAAAAGTCTTAAGTTGAAAGCCCCTCTCCTGCCCTGGGAGAGGGGTTGGGGTGAGGGCGATTTGAGTTTTGTCGCTCAACCCGGGTATTTGCACATAAAATCCCCGATGCGGCGACAGCGGGAACGCCAATTCCTGGCATGGTACTGTCCCCGACGCGATATAAGCCAGAAATCGGCGTATGGCAGTTGGGAAACATGCCTTTTCCTGCTGCGATCGCAGCACCATAAGTTCCTTGAAAACGATGAAGAAAATGAGAATGCGTTAAGGGAGTTCCAATCAATTCTAAAGTAATTCGTTGACGAATATCTGGAATTACTTTTTCTAAAGCACGATATAAAAATTGTGCTTTTTCTCGTTTTTTATCTTCATATTTTTTATCTTTTTGCCACCCTTCATAGGCTTCTAAGGTATAAGCATGAACGACATGATATCCCTCTGGAGCAAGATTGCGATCCCATACTGAAGGAATGGAAATCATACAAGTATTTCCTGGTTTTGTAATATCTTGTTTGCTGTCATGAACGACGACATGATGTCCCGTCAATTCTTCCAAACCATCAGCTTTAATTCCTAAATGAAGGTGCATCAAACTCTCGATTGCTGGAGTTTTTAGAGTTTCTTCTCGATACTTTCTGGGTAAATCTTCTAGCTTTAATAATTTTCCATAAGTATCCCAAATCGTCGCATTAGAAATCACGATTGGCGCTTTAATGATTTCTCCTTTACGTAATTTAACTCCAATAACTTTGCCAGATTTTACTAAAATTTGTTCGACATGAGTTCCTACCCGTAACTCTCCTCCCCACCGCTGAAAACCTCTGATTATGGCATCTACAATTGCTCCGCTGCCGCCAACCGGATATTCAACGCCAACGCGAGTTCGTTCGCCTAACATAAAAGCCACTTCAGGCGCGATCTTACCATGCGCTTTTAATCCCGATAGCAGAAAACATTCCAAGTCAATTAATCTGCGTACCCAAGGATCGCTAACTTCTCGATCCATAACGTCTCCCACAGAAGAATTAATGATATTTCTTTGAGGTAATAACTTTAATAAAGTAAGAAAACAACGCGATATTAAAACAGGAATTAATTGCCAATCGGATCGCAAAGCAATTGTAGGAATATCTTTTAGACAATCGTAAAGAGATAATAGATGCTGCTCGAATCTTTCTAATTCTTGTGTGCCCTGAGGCGTAACTTTAGCGACCTCTAGGCGATATTTTTGCAGATTGCTATAAACTGGAAAAGTTCCTTCGGGAAAATGATAATGTCCGAGAGGATCGTAGGGAATGACTTCTAAAGATTCTCCTAATACGTCTAAGACTTGTTTGAGAGGATTGAGACTCGGAAATTTATTGCCCAAACCACAATAAAAAGAAGATCCTGAATCGAAATGAAAACTGTGACGAGAAAAACTGTGCGCGGCACCGCCAGCAATGGTATGACTTTCACAAATTAATACTTTTTTGCCATATCTTGCTAACAATGCGCCAACTGTTAATCCGCCGATTCCACTCCCGATAACAATAATCTATAAAAATTTATTCAGTCGGATTTGATATTAGTTGCCTTCCCTAATTAAATTTAATAAAAAAGCTGAGTAACAGAATTTTAATTGCGATGCTTTACAAAATTTTTAGAGAATCTCACAATTATAAAAATCCTCAATAGACTGTAAAGTAGGTTGGTAGTATGGGAAGGATGCCCACGCGAACGTCCCGCTCGCACTACGTTCATAATTAAAAAAAGCTATGAGTATTGATTTTGGACGAGAAACCTGTAGCGATCTAAACGCCCTACAGACGCGAGAATGGTTAGTGACGAATGGAATTGGCGGTTATGCGTCGGGAACTCTCGCCAATTCGCTTACCAGAGGCTATCACGGCATACTCGTCGCTGCCTTAAAACCTCCCTTGGAACGCACTTTATTAGTGTCAAAAATTGACGACACGGCTTACTATAATGGCTCGATTTATCCCCTTTTTACAAATAATTGGATTAACGAAACAGTCGATCCGCAGGGGTATCGCTATCTTGACAGCTTCTCCCTAGAAGGAACTATCCCGCTATGGCGCTATCGGATAGAAGATGCGTTATTAGAAAAACGAATTTGGATGCAACCCGGCTCGAATACAACTTATATTTACTATAGGGTGTATGAAGCCGCGCAACCCCTAAGCCTTTCCCTCAAAGTTTTGGTGAATTATCGCGACTATCATAGCAGAACTAGGGCAGGAAACTGGCGCATGCATTTAGAACCGATCGCGCGGGGGGTACGAGTAAATGCATTTCCCGATGCCGTTCCTTACTATATACTAGCCGATCGCGCTACTGTTTCCCCAGTCAATGAATGGTACTACGGATTTGAATTAGATAGAGAACGCGATCGCGGATTAGACCACTTCGACGATAACCTCTATGCAGTTAAAATAGCCACCTATGACACTGCCCTCGAACCGGGCCAATCTTTAACCGTTGTCGCCACTACAGAAAGTAACCCAGATTTGGATGGAATCGCTCAATTAGAAGTTCGTCGCGCCTACGAGCAAAGATTGCTAGAGACTTGGCAAACAAGTCAGCCAACGGCTGCTAAACATGCACCTGAGTGGGTGAAGCAACTGGTACTGGATGCAGATCGATTTATCGTCAACCGTCCCTTACCCGATAATCCCGATGGGAAGACGATTATTGCAGGTTATCATTGGTTTACCGACTGGGGAAGGGATACCATGATTAGCTTACCAGGACTTACCCTCTCCACAGGGCGATCGAGAATTGCCCGTTCCATAATTCGTACCTTCGCCCAATATATCAGTCAGGGAATGCTACCCAATCACTTTCCAGACGATAACAAACCCTTGGACGATGGGGATTACAACACGGTTGACGCTACTCTTTGGTATTTTGAAGCCATTCGCAGCTACTATGAGGCGACGAGAGACGCAACACTGGTACAAGAAATCTTTCCCAAATTAGCAGAAATTATCGATTGGCATCGCCGAGGAACGCGATACAACATTTACTTAGATGCTCATGACGGACTTCTCTATGCAGGCACGCCGGGAGTACAACTGACTTGGATGGATGCGAAAGTAGAAGATTGGGTAGTTACCCCTCGCATCGGCAAACCCGTAGAAATTAACGCGCTTTGGTACAATGCCTTGAGAACCCTGTCTAAATTTGCCCAGCAACTAGGACAGCCTTACCAGGAATACGACAACATGGCGCAGGCAACGCTGATGGGCTTCCAACGCTTTTGGAATGAGGATTTAGGCTATTGTTTCGACGTTCTCGATACGCCAGAAGGCAACGATGCCTCCCTGCGTCCCAATCAAATTTTTGCCGTATCGCTGCCAGAAAGTCCGTTAACCCCCATTCAACAGCGAAAAATAGTCGAAACCTGCGATCGCCTTTTGCTAACACCCTACGGCTTGCGCAGCCTTTCACTTGATAACCCTCAGTATCGAGGTTATTATGAGGGCGATCGCGTACAACGAGACGGTGCTTACCATCAGGGAACGGTTTGGGGATGGTTGTTGGGCGCTTATGTTATGGCTCATCTGCGCGTTTTTAACGATCCCCTAGCAGCACGTAGAATTTTAGAACCGATGGCAAATCATATTCTAGAGGCAGGCGTAGGCAGTATTAGCGAAATTTTTGACGGCAATGCACCCTTTGCGCCTAAAGGTTGTATAGCTCAAGCGTGGTCGGTTGCAGAAGTATTAAGGGCTTGGCTAGCAACAGAATCAGTTATTAATTAGTTAGGGGACGGGCTGCGCCAACAATCTTTACTATCTCCTCAATTAAAATGAGAGTAGTTTCTCTATTTATGAAACTAAAATCATACAGCGAGAAAAATGCTCGATCTTCTCAATTCTCTTTTAGGTCGCCATCCAGAACGGGTTAAAGCTAACGTCGAGATCTACACCTGGCAAACCTGTCCTTACTGCATTCGTGCCAAGTTACTCCTCTGGTGGAAAGGCGTTAATTTCACCGAATACAAAATCGACGGCGACGAAGCAGCCAGAAACGCAATGGCGCAACGCGCTAACGGAAGGAGAACCGTTCCCCAGATTTTTATCAACGATCGCCATATTGGTGGGTGCGACGACCTCTATAGTCTTGATGGGCAAGGTCAATTAGATTCTCTCTTAGCGCAACCTGTCAGTTAAATCCTTGACAATTGTGCCATTTCTAACGCAAATCGATCCAATCGCTTATTTAACTCATAGGCATTGGATGAGTCGTGCCATAGAATTAGCCCAGGAAGCGGGAGAGGCGGGAGATGTTCCTGTCGGTGCCGTAATTGTCGATCGCGCTGGCAATCTCGTTGCTGAAGCTTCCAATCGCAAAGAAAGAGACAAAGATCCCACCGCCCATGCAGAAATTCTTGTCCTTCGCTCTGCCAGTCAAGTCTTACAAACCTGGCATCTCAATGATTGTACTCTCTACGTCACCCTAGAACCCTGTCCCATGTGTGCGGGGGCGATTATTCAAGCGCGGATTGGTTTGCTAGTTTATGGAGCAGACGATCCGAAAACGGGTTGCATCCGTACCGTTGCCAATCTTCCCGATAGTCCTGCCTCCAATCACCGATTGCCTGTACTGGCGGGAATCCTGGAATCAGCTTGTCGAGAGCAGCTGCAATCTTGGTTTGCTCAGAAAAGGGGTAAGAAAAGTTAGGGTCGATCGCTTTGCTCGCTTTTCATTCCTGCTCGAACGCGAGCTAGAAGCTCCCACTACTGATTATTGTGTTTGTTTAACCGGGTTTGATATCACTTGAAAATTGCTGTAAATTGTCTCAACGTTAAAAGGGTGAAGATAATAAATCTCCACCCCTATGTTTATTAAACCATCAGCGATGTCTACAGAAAATTTAGCTTTTCAGCTTAAAATCGCTTTGAGTAATTACTATTTCTCCGACCGCCGCCGCCAAATGAGCCTCTGGTATCGCGGTTTTCGCGAGGTTTGGCTTGATTGACTTTGAGTTCGCGACCGTACCACTCAGCTCCATCGAGAGCTTCGATAGCTGCTGCTTCTTGGGCTGTGGTTTCCATTTCTACGAAAGCAAAGCCGCGCATCCGACCCGTTTCGCGATCGGTGGGGAGATGAACTCGTTTGACCGAACCGTATTCTGCAAATACAGAATTTAGCTCGGCTTCTGTAACTTCATAGGACAAGTTACCTACATAAATCGACATGGATTGTCTCCTAGACTTAAATAGCGTGTAAGTATTGAGATTTCGGAGAGAATCCTGCCGAGACTAAACCGGAAAACCCTGTTAACACAAACAACAAACTCTTCTACCGAATGCTAATTCTCAATCAATAATCATATTCTATCACATTTTTTTTCTGGAATAAATTTAATGGGTTATTGCTGAAATGCCCGGTACGGTCAACTTAGCAATCTTATCGAGCTGGAACAAAAATTGATTATCTCTTTTTTAGTTAAGTCAATCATTGTCTCTCCTTAGAAAAATTACGCGATCGCGTTTCGAGAAAATTTAATTTTGGCCAACTGCGCCGCTAACTCAATCGCCTCTTTCATGCTGCTTGCGTTAGCGATTCCCTTTCCGGCAATGTCAAATGCCGTACCGTGGTCGGGAGAAGTACGAATGAAAGGCAAGCCAATCGTGGTATTAATTGCCCTGTCGAATGCCATTAATTTCACTGGAATTAAACCCTGATCGTGATACAGGGCAAGATAGGCATCGGCGGCATCTACATTAGGATCGTTGCCATACCAAGCTTGACCGGGTTTAACCCACATCGTATCGGGAGGAATAGGTCCAATTAACTTGACTTGAGAGCGGTTTTCTCGTTCTTTTTCCAGCCAAGGAATCAACCAGTCTCGTTCTTCGGTTCCCAGTTGTCCTTGTTCGCCGCTATGAGGATTTAACCCGGCAATAACAATTTGGGGCGCATCGATGCCAAAATCTTTTTTGAGAGAATCGATTAATAAATCGAGTTTTAAAGACATTAGTTCGGGAGTTAGGGCAGTTGAAACTTGATTTAAGGGAATGTGGGTGGTTGCGAGCAGGGTTCGCAATATACAACTTGTATGAGGCGATCGCGCGACGAATAACATCCCAAATTTCTCTACCCCGGCTTTTTGCGCTAAAACTTCTGTCTGTCCGGGATAATGATGTCCTGCCGCTTTCCAGCAAGATTTGGCAATTGGGGCAGTGACGATCCCTTGAAATTCTCCTTTTCTAGTACGGGCGATCGCTTCTTCGAGGTAGGCGAAACTCATTGCTCCGCTAGCTGCATTACCCGTTCCCACAGTAATTTGCGTTGCGATCGCGCCATCGATCGGTATATCTAGAATGGGGAATTCGTCAGGATTGGCTAAAGTTTTTTCTTTTGATGTAAAGATTTGTTGCAATTTCTGATAAGTTTGTTGCAGGAGCGATCGGCTGCCAACGACGGTAACCCGGCAAGTTTCCCGAATTGACGGATCGGCTAGGGCTTTCAAGACGATTTCCGGTCCAATCCCTGCTGGATCGCCTATCGTAACAGCTAAATGGGGAAGTTGGGATAGATTTTTATTCGCTTTGGCGGACATCTTTTAAGAATCGGTTAATTTCTAGTTAGTCGGAAGAGGAGCGATGCCTTACAATACCTATAATGACTGAAAGTCTTTATTTGGTGACGATCTAGGACTACTGAAAACGTCTAGCGAGCGCGTAGCGGCTAGAGGTAGTTTATGATAGTCATCTTCTTGGAAGCAACTTTAGCTAAATAAAAAGGAGAGATAAACATGAGTGCTGAGAGTATGCTTTTTAACGGAGCAATCCTATTAATTGTTCTAACGCTAGTAGGAGTAGCCTGGGGCTTTCTTCTGCTGAAAATTCAAGGCGGCGAGCCAGAATAACCTTAGCTAAGATGAAGCTTGAAGAACATTCGTTCGCAAGCTTCAAGCTCAAAATTTTTAATAGCAATTTTTTTGAAAAAATTTCTTGATAAATATCAATGTCTTCTTCTAATCCGTCTATAGAATTTTTCGTCGGTCTTTCTGAAGAGTTAGAAAACGTTAGTTTGCGTCAAAACAAAGACACAGGCGTGCGAAGCGTTTTGATGACTTTTAAGATGCTAAAAGCACTGGAGAAATTCCAAAGTTTTACCCAAAAAACCTATGGAGATTTACGGTTAATTGATTCGGAAGGAGAAATTAGTATCGAGCCTGCTTCGCTGAAAATTATCTATGGCGGCGATGATGGTGACGATTTGATCCGAGTAGAATGCAAGCTGGAAATTTATCGAGAAGATCATTGGGAAAGACTCATGCGCTTCCTACACCGCTATGCCGAAGCCAACGGAATGGGATATCAAGAGAAAGGCACAGGACAGAGGACAGAGGATTGAGGTGACAAGGAGACAGGAAGACGGAGTGTGAGGAGTGTGGGAGGAAGTGGGAGGGTGGGGAGATAGGGAGACAATTAACCACTAACCACTAACCATTAACAAATGACCAATACCAATGACCAATGACCAATGACTAATAACGATGAAAATAGCAATTACAGGAGCAACCGGATTTGTCGGCACTCGCTTAGTTGAAAAACTGAACGCAGAGGGCCATCAAATCTTAGTCTTTACTCGCAATCCAGAACGTGCTCGACGAGTTTTTCCCGCGTCAGCCTTCCCTAATGTAGAAATTGCCGCTTATACTCCCATACAATCGGGAGATTGGCAACAAAAAGTAGTTGGCTGCGATGCCGTCGTCAATCTAGCAGGAGAACCGATTTCGGAACGTTGGTCTCCAGAACACAAAAAAGCAATTCTCGAAAGCCGCCAACTGGGAACCCGAAAAATTGTCGAGGCAATCGCTCAAGCCGAGCCAAAACCGAAGGCACTGGTAAATGCTTCCGCCATTGGCTATTATGGCACGAGCGAAACCGCAACCTTTGATGAAAATAGCCCGCCGGGAAATGATTTTCTTGCTCAAGTCTGTCAAGCGTGGGAGGCAGAAGCTAGCAAGGTTATAGAAGCAGGCGTTCGCTTGGTTATTTTGCGGTTTGGTATCGTATTGGGCAATGGGGGAGCCTTAGCCAGAATGATTCCTCCCTTTAAACTGTTTGCGGGAGGACCTATCGGCAGTGGTCGTCAGTGGTTTTCTTGGATTCATCGCGACGATCTGGTTAATTTGATTATAGAAGCTCTCAAACGCCCCGAAATAGAAGGGACATTTAATGCAACCGCCCCCAATCCCGTTCGCATGAGTCAGTTGAGTCAGACTTTAGGAGAAGTGATTCATCGTCCTTCTTGGTTGCCCGTGCCCGATTTTGCCCTAGAACTTTTACTCGGAGAAGGGTCAAAAGTCGTTTTAGAAGGTCAACAAGTTTTGCCCAAAGCAACTGAGGCAATTGGTTTTCAGTACCGATATTCAACCCTAAAATCCGCTTTAGTAGATATTATTTCCCAGATGTAGAGTAGCGATCGCGACTTAAATCAACCAAAATAAAGCTAGAAAATCTTTAAATGTTTAAAGATGAGCAATCTACAGAATTGGGCAAAAAGCGATCGCCTCTTGAAATTTAAATATGAATTTCCATTCGCTTTCGATGTATCTATTTATGGATTAATCTTCTCGCTCGTTTCTATTCTAGTTACGGGTTACAGAGTTCATACCGAAAACCAAGCCCTTCAGATTCCGCTAGTTCATTACATTAACGATCCCTCTCTCTATCCAAACGATCCTTTTGGACAAACTTTACCTTATTACGCTTCGGCAGTTTGGTATCTCGTCGCGTTAGGCAATCGAATTTTTCCTTTAGAACCCTTACTTTTCAGTCTTTTTGTCTTAGAGAGATTGCTAGTCATATTTGCAGCAGGCTATACCGCTAAAACCTTTGCTCCTCACTCTAAATTAGCAATTATTGGGGCGATGGCATTGATAGCGTTAGGGCTGGAAGGACCGACTTTAGGGGGCAATGCGCTAGTCATTAATTACTTCGAGCAAACGGGTTTGTCGATTCCTTTTTTCTTATTAGCTTTTGCCGCTTTTTACCAACAAAATCCCTGGCTGGTCGCTTTATGGACGGCGCTTGGCTTTAATTGTAATAGTATGTATGGAGCCTATGCTCTATCTTACTTGGGAGCTGCATTTTTATTAGATTTCAATTATTTACGTAATTGGAAAAAATGGCTGTTGGGATTTTTGCTCTTTCTTTTATTAGCTTCTCCGGGAATTCTTCTTACCCTCTCTGCCTTCGGTCGAGAAGCGGCAGATAAAGATTTATGGTATTTAGTTAGTAAAGTTCGTTTTCCCCATCATCTCTTTCCGTTGACTTGGAATAAGATTGAATTTGGGAAGTATGGCGCGATCGCAGCTTTAGTACTTGCCTTCCTTTATCAAAATTGCGATCGCTTCAGACAATTATCGAAACTCTGTAACATTTGGACAGGCGTTAGCTTTTTGTGGCTGATTTATGCCTTTGTCGCCGCCTACGTCACTAAATCGCCTTCGATGCTCGTCATGCATCCTGGGAGGGCGATAACGTTGTGGTACGGAATCGCTGCCATTGCCTTGGTTAGCGCTTTTGCCGTCAAACTGGAAACCACAAAAGGAACGACGCGACGAGCCTTTTGGGTAATTATGCTGAGCGCAAGCTTTCTCATTTGGTATCCGATTGTCGGACCATTTATCTTAGCTTTAGCGCTAATCGCGATCGCGATTCATCCGGTCTGGTATTATATTCTCGGTCGAGGAAGTTCTAGCCGCATCGCCCTACTGCTATCCCTTTGGGTTGTCTTTGTCGGCATAACGAGCTTACAGGAGAGATGGGGTAAGGGTCAAAGTTTAGCATCAGCAATTATCTACCGCCCTTCCGCAACTATTGAGGAAATTGCTAATTGGGCGCAAAAGAATACCTCTACTGATTCTGTATTCCTAGCGGAGTTTGGATTGGGTTGGCAGCAATTCCGAGGGCAGTCAAAACGTCCCGTTTATATGAATTGGAAAGATGGTTCAGCAATACTTTGGGATAGAACCTTTGTTACGCCTTGGGTAGAACGCCTTAAGGCAGTGGGTTTTGATATTACCGAAAAGGGGCTAAATTTAAACAAGTCGATGAAAAAGCTCGATGACTTATACAAAAACCTCCGCGATGAAGATGTTGCCAAACTCAAATCTCGCTATAAGCTAGATTATTGGGTCATCTCCAATGAAAAAGCTTCTCAATTCCCCACCGCGTTTGAAAATCAAGCCTTTAAGGTATTGAATTTAAACGAACGGCAAGCGGGGTAGGGAAATCGCTTAGCGTTGCCAAACGACCAGAATAACGCCGCAGGTAATAAATCCCAACCCAACTATACGACTAATCGGAATGGCTTCTTTGTATATAAAGTAGCCGAGTACGACTGAGAAAACGTAAATTAGAGCGACTGAGGGTCCGGCAACGCTGAGATTGACGCGAGTAAGCAAGAGAATGTACGCGATCGCGCCCAATCCGTAGCAGAATAAACCAACAATTAACTCTGGCGTAAATACAATGCTGAGAATATGACTAACGGCATTGCCAGCATTCACTTTTCCTAACTTTAACGCCCCTGCTTTTAAGAAAAATTGTCCGGCGACGCTAGTCAGAATAGAAACAAGTAAAAGACCAAATTCTTTTAGGGTCACTATGCAAAGTCCTCATAGGGGTGCCTCGGATTACTAATTTACAGCAACTTTTGAATTAACAGTAAAAATTTTAGCGATCGCGATTCGTCTAACTCAGATCTTGTCTCTATCATGTTGGGCAGCAGCGAAGGATGACATGCTGGTGCAAAATATAAATCTAATGCTGTTTCTATGAGACGAGAAGCAATATTCGATCCAACAGGCGTTTATCGCTATCTACTCTGGCGAGAGTGGGACGAGAATGCACCTCAAATTGGGTTTATTATGCTCAATCCCAGTACGGCAGATGCCAAAAGAGACGATCCTACCATTCGTAAGTGTATTTATTTGGCTAGCTCTTGGGGCTACGGTTCTCTAGCCGTTGCCAATCTTTTCGCCTATCGAACTGCAAAACCCAAACTATTGCGTCAAGTTGTCGATCCCATCGGTTGGGAAAATGACAATTATCTTCTCAAACTCAGTCATCAAACTCAAAAGATTATTTTTGCCTGGGGAAATCATGGGAGTTGGTTGAACCGCAGTCAAGCTGTAATAAGTTTGTTTGGCGATCGTGATAAGATTTATTGTCTAGGAAAAAATTGCACGGGAGAACCTTCTCACCCTTTATATCTCAAGAAAGAAACGCTGCCGATTCTCTATCAGTTATAAGCGATTTTTGAGTGCCGCATGCACAACACTTTTACAATCAATCAAAATCTGTTTGCTAATGGGGATTGCGATAATGCTCGAACAGACGAGCAATTTGAGTGGGAACGACGCGAGTTAGGGATAGTTGTGGAATTTCTTGTTCTCCAAAAAATGTCGCTTCTTCTGTTTCACAATTGTCTGTAGGCATTCCACCGATTAACTCGCATTGCAACAAAAGTTTATAAATGTGGTGTCGATGAGGTGGATGTTTGAATTACCGGTAACGAATGAGATCGATTTATCAAGTCTGCCGTACAATAACAAGGCAGGACATCGAACTTGCTTGGCCTAAGTTACTGGATTATGCGTAAAACCATTGAATCTATGCTAAATACTTCCCCAGAAGACAAGCATTTCAGCCATCGGAAATGTTGGAATCCTGATTGCTCTTAATCGACTTCTAACCGCATCTAACAGTCTTGCAAAGGAAAGTTCAAGAATCACAGCATCAGGATTAACTTTTTCGTGGGCGACTGCTTTTAGAATCGCTGCACTTCCCATTGGTACACCGTAGAGAACAAATGGACGCTGAAGATTTGAACGTTGAGCGTAACTCAATGCCAGAGCAACATCTTTAGCTTCCCGTACACCTAGAGTTGTCGTATTACCGCTAGAACCTCCTACACCTCGGAAATCAATAAGCAAAGTGTCGTAGCCCAGACGATGAAACACCTCAGCTGGGGCTAGAAGTTGTTTAGCCTTACTACCTCCATTACCAGGAAATAGCAGGGCAGTACCAGTAGATACAGGACGTTGAGCAGGAATGAACCAGGTCTCTAACCACTCCGATCGATTAATGGGGATACGTTGTGTGACATATTCAAATCCAACATCACTGGGGAGTTTAGAGCTAGTAGGTCTAGGAAGTCCCAACCCAAAATGACCGGGAGAACTGAAGTGTGTTAGGGCATAGGCACCAACGTAAGACAAAGCATTAAGAGACAAGAAGACAACCAGTACAACTTGGAAAAACCGCTTTCTGCTTTTTCTTCCCAGCCTAAAGAACTTCAGTAGCTGCATTTACACTACCCCTACTGCCTTACTCAAATCAATAGTATGAGCTTAAACACAACTGACCATGAAACACCCTAGCAATAACGCTTAACTACCAATCCTCACAGGCAATTTTGTGGTTGCTGTCCCTACCGAGAACTTGCGGCATAACGGACTCAAATCAGCGGCGGCAGACCACCTCGAACTCAGCACCAGCGACTTTCGCCCGTCCGCCTGCATTTGAATTGTTAGTCGGCTCTCTACCCACATACCATTTCTAGATTTCTAGATCACAATTCACGTCGCATACACAGTTCGCCGTTCTCTTCTTCTGTTCCGGTATAGACAAAGCCCATCTTCTCGTAAAACGGACTGGGACCACCTTTAGCTGGCACACAACTTGTTTCAACCGCATCCGCTCCAGGGCGCGTCTTGACGTGCGCGAAGAACAACTCCAGCGCCTTTCGTCCGTACCCACGCCCCTGGTATTGCTCAGCGATCATAAAGCGCCACAGAAAGTACTCTTGCTGAGCTACATTGTCTTCCAACATTAAAAAACCAACTGGCACATCGCCAGCGTAGATCGCACGGAACCAAGCAACCTCTGGATTAAAATGCGCTTCTGCGATAGACGCGGCGTTCGATGCCACGAACTGCTCTTGGTGTGGGGCTACTTTTAATCGGACAATATCACGCCAGTTTTCTTTAGTGATCTCGCGCAGCGTTATTTCGAGGTCGAATTCGGACATACAAAATGTTCTCGCTGAACAATGCTCTTAGGAATAGAATAATTTCTCACTCAGTGATACAGACAATACCACAACTGCCGCCCAACGATTAAGTTGAACGGTTGCTAGCAAACTTTGCCACAACACCAACCAACTGTATTAGTCCGCTCCAAACGGGATGTTATGCCGCACTATACAGCAACTTCTCCATTATATAATTGATGAATATTTCGCCCCGACAAGTTACCTCCTGCTCTTTAATGATTGAAAACCCCATACGTTGAAAAAATGGTTTTGCCGTGATGCTTGCTTCAGTCATTAGATAGACTACTCCCAAGTCTAAAGCCTTTGCTTCAATCGCTTGATAGATTTGACTACCCACTCCACAACGTTGATAGTTTTTGTGGCAGTAAAAACAGTCAATATGACCATTAGGCTCTAGCTCTCCGAATCCAGTAATCACACCTTCATCATCAGCAACATAGGTGAATCGATTTGAGCAGATCTTTTCCCAATCTCTGAAATGAATATTTTCAGGTGCCCATGCCTCAACTTGACTGCTTGAGTAATCGCGGCTGTTTATTTCGCGTACTGTTTCATGAAACAACCGTGCTACTTTTTCTGCATCTTGCTTTTCAAATAACCTTATTTTCATAGGATAACCTCATCGACAATCTAGAAACTGCCTCTTTTCCATTAACTTTACGCTAATTCAAGTTTCAACGCTGACAGATAACTTCTAACTACTGCCACCACCATTGTTAGACAGCTTTTTTCTAGGCTGCTTGCAGAACATAGAATGTATAACCATAGAAGTCGCTGAATTTTTCAAACAGTCTCATCTCTTCTTCAATTTCACGAATAACGGATTGAGTACTGGGGGTGATTTTAATCTGCTGCATCCGCTCACGGAGCGGTTCATAATAATTGACCCACCAAGCCTGAATTGGCAGCCGATGCGTAGAAAGTATGCTAAAGCTAGACCTATTAGCTCGATCAATATTCTCAGCCTCGGTACCCATCATCGGATAGGCATTTCGCCAAAACGCAATCGCAGGCTCTGCCACATTATCAGCAAACCAACTCATCTCTGATATGACGGCAATACCACTGTCTGAAAGAAGCGGTCGCCAGATTTTAAGAGCCTGCTCAAACCCAAGATTATAAGCAGCCCCCTCAGACCAAAGCAGATCAACCGAACCCACTGACCAATCGAGCTTAGCCATGTCACCCTGAATTGGAATGATTAAATGCTCAAGACTAAGCTGTTTGGCGCGAGCTTTGAGTTCGTTGATAAAAACCAACGAGGCATCTACAGCCACAACGGTGCTTTGGTAGTGTTGTGCAAGCAGCAATGCGCTGGCACCGCTTCCACATCCTAAATCGGCAATTCGCGGCTTGAGCGGCAAAGTCGAAAGATTGCTCAAAATATTGCACGAGAAGTCGGAGTCACCTGGCCCTTTCCGGTCAAGTCCACGGTGTAAATTAGTTAAAGGGGCAATGTCCTCAATTTGATTTTCTGTACTCATCTGGATTTTTGCTAGCTCTAATACCAATAAGCTTTTGCCGTCTAACGGCAGAGGTGAGCGGCAGCAGATTACCTAAAACTCAGCATTGAGATCTCTAAGCTGTCCGCTCCACAGCAGTGTTGGGCTGCTGGCAAGAGCTAAAACTACTCATGCACTTGCACGGTGTGAATTGATAAATCATAATCGAAATGACTACAGTATTTCAGCAGCTTTTAGACATAGACAAGCTAGTTGTATGAAACAAGCTCTCCCTGAAACCAAAAAACAACCCGTATGTAATGCGGTGGCGATTGACTTCACTAGAGACAGTGAGGTTTTGCAGGTTTTCCCCTCTGGTTCGCTCCTTTCAAGCAAACTGGGCCAGTGGAACGGAATCCATTTGAGCTACTATCAACATCCTCCCCATGAAATTCCTGAAACCATCTCTAATCAGCACTTAATTCTAGTTCACCTAGAGATTCCGACTCAGGCTGAACAAAAACTCGATGCAAAATTTCAAGAAAACCAGTTTCAGGTTGGCGATATTCTGATTGTTCCAGCCTATACGCCTCACTACGCTCGTTGGGACACAGAGCATCGCTACCTGATTCTTAGTCTTGATCCAACCGCATTTCTCAGCGTGGTACAATCAACGGAAAGCTGGGACAGGGCTGAATTGGTGCCTCATTTTGCTACGGCTGATCCGTTAGTTCATCGAATAGGATTGGCTCTGAAAGCTGAACTTGAGTCGAACAACTTGGGCGGGCGACTTTATGCAGATTCGCTCAGCACCACGCTATTTATCCATCTGCTGCGTCACTATGCTGCCCAAAAACCAATCCTCTCAGCCCAAGAAGGTGGGTTGCCAATCTATCGGTTACGGCAGGTGATCGAATATATTGATGCTTATCTCGATCGCGACTTAACCCTAGCTGAACTTGCGGCTGTCGCCCACATGAGCCCGAATTACTTCACACAGCTTTTCAAGCAATCAACTGGATTCACACCCCATCAGTATGTGATTCGGCATCGAGTTGAGCGGGCAAAGCAATTGTTAATTGAGGGTGAGTTGGCGATCGCGGACATTGCGCTTCAGGTCGGGTTTGCCCATCAAAGTCATTTCAATCGCCACTTCAAACGATGGATGGGAGTCACGCCCAAAGTCTTTCTTAACAACCAGTGAGAATGTGCCAAGAATCGGGAGATCCGGCAAGAAATCAACGGTTCATCATCTTCATACTGTAGATGTTCACTGAGTTGTGGCTTTTGAGCAGGATGAATCACGCCTGATTTGGCAATGGATTATTTTTGGTCGGCAGCCTGATTTTTACGTTTGCTGCCAGCCTTGAAGCGGCTGAGACCTGATCCGTTCGCTCGATTATTCGTTTGTGTGCCTGCTTGTCTTTTACGATAGGCTGCTTTCTCCTGATGCCAGAGCCACAGCAGGAATAGCTAACGCCTCTGAAACGAACACTTTAATCATGTCCTGTATTCTGCATCTTGACTCCAGCTCTCGAGGAAGTCGCTCTATTTCGCGTGCATTGACGAAGGAATTCGTTGCCCGTTGGCTTCAAATTCACCCAGGCGATCGCGTCACCTACCGCGATGTTGGTCAATATCCAGTTCCACCTGTTGATGAGGCGTGGATTGCTGCATCGTTCAGCAAGTCTGAGGATTTAGCACCTGAACTTGCTAGTGCTTTGAGCGTCTCTGATGAGTTAATTGATGAGTTACTGATTGCCGATCGCTATGTCTTTGGAATTCCCATGTATAACTTCAGTATTTCAGCTAATTTCAAAGCCTACATTGATCAGATTGTGCGCGTAAATCGCACGTTTACTTCGGATTGGCAAGGATTAGTCAAAAATAAAAAAATGTTGATCATCACTACACGGGGTGGAAGTTACTCTGACGCATCCTCAAATCAGCTTGACTTCCAAGAACCCTATCTGCGAACTGTTTTTGAGTTCATTGGGATTACAGATATCACCTTTATCCATGCCGAAAATTTAACGATGGGAGATGAGTCCAGACAACAATCTCTCAGGGAGGCTCATATCGCGATTCAGAATCTTGTTGCCATTTGGTAGTCATTCAACCACAAGTAGAGGTTATTGGTGGCAAGCTATTCAGAATTATTACTTCCTGCTCTCAAAGTTGATGATCGGGGTAAACGCTGTATAGATTATCGTGCTGTTTTCAGATTGATATTACCTCTGTTTCTCAATAGCGGTGTTCAAGCATTCCTTAATCTCACTGATTCCTGGTTCATTGGGCGAATCTCCACTGATGCGATCGCAGCAATGGGGACTCTGTATTTTCTGGTCATTGTTCTGTTCACTTTATTGGGTGGCGTAGGAATGTACGTCCAAACTCTAGTGGCTCAAGCCTATGGAGAGGGCAATCGACGACAGGCAGCTCAAGCTGTTTGGACAGGTTGCTGGAGTGCATTGTTGCTCTTACCTGTGTTTGTTTTGTTAGCATTCTCTGGCTCTGGGCTGTTCTCGCTATTCCAACTATCCCCAACGGTAGAGCAGTTAGCGATAGACTACTGGATGCCACGGTTATTCGGAGGAGCGATCGCCGTTGCGAATTTTGCACTGACTGCTTTTTTTAACGGAATCGGACAGCCGATTGTGACATTCATGGTTGCGATCGCCACCACCGTCATCAACATTGCTCTGAATGAATGGTTAATGTTTCGAGTCGGTTTAGGGATGACAGGAGCAGCATGGGCAACAACCCTTTCGTTATTATGTGGGATGTTATTTCTGCTCGGCATATTTCTCAGTCGTAAAATTCGCCGACAGTTTGAGTCGCACCGAGTTTGGCAACCGCACTGGCAAGCTATTCGGTATCTGTTCGCTTTCGGAGTGCCTCTGGGATTGTTGCTGACCTCAGACCTGACTGGATTGGCACTGTTTCAAATTATGCAGGTCAAGTTGGGTGTTGTCGAAGGAGCCGCCACTCAAATTGTGATGATGCTGATTTCAACGGCGTATATGCCAACGTTAGGGATTGCCCAAGCCGGGACAACCCTAGTGGGTCAATCCATTGGAGCTGGAGATTGGCGCTGGGCAAAACGAGTTGGGAATGTGGCGATCGCGCTCTGCATTTTATACACCGTTGCAGTCAGTATAGTGCTTGCACTCAACGGACAATGGCTCATCCCGTTATTTACCCCTTCAACCGATCTGTACGCTGAAGCGGTGATGACCTTGAGTCAAATCCTACTGTGGTTAGCAGTGGTCTACAACATATTCAATGCGATCAGTATTGGCAGTGCATTTTGTCTCCAGGGAATTGGGGACGTTAGATTGCCTAGCCTGCTTGCTATTCTCTTGAACTGGTTTGGCTTTGTACCATTAACTCACATTCTGACGTTTGGGCAAGGAGAAGGACTAGTCGATTTCTTGCCGCAACTGGGATGGGGTGTTTTGGGCGGATGGCTTGCTGCAATCCTATTCACGCTGACGATGAGTTCGCTTCTATTTTGGCGCTGGCGATCTGTGTTTAGCAGAAAATTGGCTTGAAGTAAAAATACAACGCACTTATATTGTTATAGCTCTCTACCCAGTAGAGCAAACTTCAAGCGATCGCTTCAACAATAGTTTGAAGCAGCCCAACGGTTCGCTTGAGCGGCTGTCAGCAATCTTTGCAATACACCGAGTTTTTTCAGCAGTCCGCTCCGAGCGAATTGTTAGCTGGGTAACACCACTGATAAATCTCAATGACTCGAACATTACCCACTGTGAAAGCTTGAGAAAGTTTAGAACTTCAAACCATTGCGCTAACGCTGCCACCAACGATTTGCCAGCCGCTTTTGCCTCTACGCCAAACTCTCATATAGCGGTAATCACCTGCGAAGGCATTTCCTAAATACGTGCCGCTCAAGAAGATTTTAGCCGACGCAAGAGCAAAGTGTTCGCTCCAAACACGTATTTCTAGCTCTTTAGGCACAAACTCGTGAAACTGAGTACCGCCAGTACGGTGCAAGTCTAAATCCATTGCTTTAGTTGCCAGTTCACCAGTTGGCCCAGCGAAAAGTAGATCATCGGCAATGAGTATATCTAGTTCAGGTACATCAGAGGCTGACATTGCGGTATAAAGTCTCGCTTCACACTCACGAATTTGGTTTTCAATTTCTGAATCCATGTTTACCACTACAGTTTTAACTACACTTAACTATTCTTCATTATTGATCGCCTCATCGACGTGCCTTAACTGATAGTCAATCGCCCTATCTACAAATGCAATTGCCGCGTGCGGAGCCAGCTAACGCTCCCGTTCACCCGCCGCGAATAACCTCTCGGATGCAACAAAGAGACTCTGTATAGTCGGTGTGCAACGGGCTTGTTATGCATTTTTCCCCAACGCACGAATATACTCTGAAACATCACTTCTCTCGAACGGACGACCATACATTGTTGTTGCAGGGAAATACTCGGCGGAAAGTTGTATGCTGGCTGCTACATCATGACCAAATGAATGGGCGATAAATGCAAGCATCATATCCATCCCTGCCGATACTCCACCGGAAGACCAGATATTGCCATCATGAACGAATCGCTCTTCAACAACTGTAACTTCTGGGTCTTCTCTCAGATGACTTAAAAATGCCCAATGTGTCGTAGCACGATGACCTTTAAATAGTCCAGCCTTCTGCATCAAAAAGCTACCAGTACAGACAGACAGTATAGCCTTGCAGCGATTGCTTTGCTCTTGTAGATAAGCAATGACGCTCGGATCTTCCATTGCGATTCTACTTCCACTGCCGCCCGGTACAAAGATAACATCAGGCGCTTCAGCTTCCGAAAAGTGTACATCAGCGACAAACCGCATCCCATGTTCACCCACCGGGGTCATTGCATTAAGAGTAACTAGTCTCGGAGAACTACACTGCTTTTGTTCAGCTAGCAGACCAACCATCTCCCACGAACCGACTAAATCAAGCTCTTCTACATGATCAAAGACTAAAAATTGAAAATTCAACTAAGAGCCTCCAAAGAACTAGTAAGTGAATGCATAACTATTTATTCTACTGACAGTTTCCACATATGTAATCGTGGAGTATTGCAGTAACCGGAATATAAGACTCATAAATCATAATATATGGAATTTATCGGAATATGAAAAGTGTACAGAAGCTTTCCGCATATTTACCCAATTTGTCATAGATAATTTACAAAGTTTCCACATATCATCCTTTTTCCGGCAATATCTATACTTCTTCTGTATATTCACCCATTTAGAGGGAGAAAAATGGAAAGTTTCCGTATAATTACCCTGATATTCCGAAAATTTCCGAATATCATCCTGAATTAGGACAATATACAGAATTTTTCCAAATATCAAAACTATGGCAAAACCACCAAAGAAGTTGATGGAACAGGTTCAGGATATAATACGCCTTAAGCATTATTCCTACAGCACTGAAAAAACTTATATTTCTTGGATTCGACGTTATATATTTTTTCATGATAAGCGCCATCCCAAGGATATGGGGGTAGATGAAGTCGAAGCTTTTTTGACCCATTTGGCAGTTCAGGAAAAAGTATCTGCCTCTACTCAAAATCAGGCTTTTAATGCACTTTTATTTCTATATCGAGAAGTTTTAAATATCGATTTGGGACAGGGAATCAACGCAAAGCGAGCAAAAACGACTCGCTATCATTGAGTCCCAATGGGACAGACTGAAGCGACTCATCAATTCTTCAGCACGATCAATTAAAGCCCAGCTTGGCAAAGCAGTGTACCAAACCTGTTGCAAGTCTCGAATATATTGATATGCTTGTTCTCTGTCATACCCCAACGGCTCTAGCTTACGACTTGCTGCCAAATACTCACACGCAACTTGCCAGATCAAAACCCCGTCTGTTAATGAAGACACCAAAGAAGCCGCCATTGTTCTGTTTAGCGGGATCGCGGGGATCACTAACATCAATCAAGATATTTGTGTCAACGGCGTTCATGCAGCATATCCCGTGTAAAACGAGGAGCATTAGAGGGAATGGGGTTTTGTTGCATTTGCTCAACAAGTAGCTTTAGAAAATTTTGTCTGGCGGCAATGTCGGCAATCTTGGGTGGAGCAATTTGGGGTGATTGTACAAAAAGCTCAACTTCAACGCCTTCAGGCAAATTACAGGCTGTTTGAAGAATAAATGTACCACTGCGGTAAACTGCTTTCAAGGCTTGGGGCATAAGAAGACTCCACATGTAAGGAAACCTTACTAGTGACGGCTATAACTGCCGACAGAATATATGTAATTTTAACCTCAACGCTAATGTAAAGCCTACTAGAGTTGCCCTAGCTGTCTCTACTTGTTCATTTGAAATTGCTTCCGACAGACCTAAATCGAAACGAAGCAAAAAGTCTTCAAATCGCTCCTCCATCGACTTGTTATGTCGCCGGAACTACCCACCAATCTCAATGTTGACCATTCTTACTTCTGTGCCATCAGATCAAATCTAATGGTTTCAATAACCAGAAGGGCGTTGAAATCCACCAACGACTCGATCGATCTCCTGAGCGATCGCTTTGCGTGCCATCTCGAAATAAAAAAGCCAGATTCTTCTGGATATCAGCAACCGTTAGGGATTAGGCGTAGATCAAATTGTAGGCTGCAAGCTTGTAGTAGATTTGCCATGCGGCAGGAAAATCAAAATTGGAAACGTACTTTTTAAGGGGAATTCCTGCCTGAGTCAGTTTTGTTGCTGTTGATTGCAGCGCTAATTTAATCTCTGCGGCAACAGGATAAGGCGACCGTTCCTCCAAATTTTGCAGGTCTACGGAAGGCTGGCAAACATTGTCTCACTTTGAGTTTAACGTTTTCCTCTGCCATGCCGCGATAATAGAATGCTACCATCAGCCAGAATCAGATTAATATGAGCGCCAACCGTTTAGTGTAAGCCCATTTTGCATCAATATTAATGCGCTACCATATTACCCTTGAACCAGGACTATAAGCACTGTAACTACTGTAACTATCACTGTAGGTACTACTGTTAGTAGAGGTATTTTTTGAAGTGAACCCATGAATTCGGACAGAAGATCGAAGACTTTAAGGATGTGTCTCTTTCATATCACATTTCCTTTTTGTTGTTCATTCCATTGCTTCTCATATTCATCTGGGGTTAGATAACCCAATGATGAATGTATTCTCTTCTTCATGTACACATCCTCTCAAAACTGTTCAATCTGTTCATACGCTTCTGCCAAATTGCGATACTCCGATAAGTCAACTTCTTCCTCTTTGAGCGTTCGCATCAATCGTTCTGCATAACCGTTCTGCCATGCCTGCCCTACTTCTGCCACGCTGATTTTGACTGTGTGCTCCTCTAGCAGCTTGACATACTCATTCGCTGCATATTGCACCCCTCGCTCGGAATGATGTATCTCCGGTCGCCCCTTTGCCAGACCCTTGTTGTTCGGAGCCGTAATCGTCAAGCTCACCTCCATGCTCCTCGCCAGATGCCATCCCCGAATACTGCGCGCGAACACATCCATTAACACTGCTAAGTACACAAACTCCTGTTGCAGCCTGATGTACCTGATGTCCCCCATTCAAACTTGCTCTGGTCGCTCGATTGCTAAATCCATCACCAGGTTCGGATATCGCCGAAAGCCATGGTGGCTGTTGGTCGTCCGTTTCCGCCTCACAGGTTGCTTGCCAGCCAAGCCAAGTTCCTGCATCAGTCGCGCTACCCGTTTGTGGTTAATCTCCTGTCCTTGACGTTGTAACATCGCCGTGATGCGACGATACCCATAGGTCGGATGCTGCCCACAAAGCTTGACAATCGCCTCCTCGATCTCGGTTTCGTCTGGCGGTGGCTGCGACTGGTAGTAAACCTGGCTGCGCGGGTAGTTCAACACCTGGCACAGGGTTGCAATCGGCTCCTCCTGGCTCAACTGCATCACCGTCTCCCGTTTTTGTCCAGGCTCAAGTAACTCGAGGCTTTTTTTGCGCTCTCAAGTTGAACCGTTAATTGCCCCACCAACCGCTCCAACTCGGCAATCTTCTGTTCTTGCTCGCTGCCCACTTCACCCCGCTCGAAAATGCTCGGTGCCTGCTCCAAGAATTCTTGGCGCCACCGATTCAGCACGTTTGGATTCAGCTTGTGCGCTCGGCACAGAGCCCTCGGTGTCTTTTCGCCACTCAGCAGTTGCAGGACGACTTTGGCTTTGAACTCTGCGGTGTATTGACGACGGTTTACTGTCATAATTGCCCCCTTTCAAGAACAAGGATACTACTCTTAGCCTCCTGTCCGAAAATCGGGGGTCATTTCAAGGAACTACCTATATTACTTGTGTGCGGGAGCAAAGCTTCGTCCAGTAAAACATTCTTCTTGGACAGCATTTTCAGCTTCAAAATTGAGTTTTGTGAGTTTTGAAGTTTATTCAGACAGAATCGAAGCTCAAGCGATCGGCAGCGATGGGAATGTTTTCGATCGCGTGACAATTTACCATAGCTAAAACTCTGTCAGTTTCTGTAAAAAATAAACGAGAAATAAACGACCTTTTAGTTTAGCGACGAGAAATAGTCTAAATAAAAACTAAATCTTGCAAAGTTCTTGACACTTGGGACATAAGGTAGACCAATCGATAGAACATTAACGGAGAAATGCCATGAATAAGCTGTTAAACAGAGTTCCAGAAGTCACAATTTACTTTTGGATGATTAAGATTCTGGCAACTACAGTAGGTGAAACTGCGGCAGATTTTTTAGCATTCGCGATGAAATTTGGTTTAAGTGGTACATCTTATATTATGGGCAGCTTGTTGCTGCTTGCGCTTTTAAATCAGTTTAGACTTGAACGGTATGTCCCAGTGAGTTACTGGCTTGTGGTCGTTTTGGTAAGTATTGTTGGCACGCTAATTACCGATCGATTGGTAGACGAGTTTGGAGTGACTTTGATGACAACTAACATCGTTTTTAGTGTCGCTTTGTTGGTCGTTTTTGCGCTTTGGTATAAGAGCGAAAGGACATTAGCCATGCACTCTATCAATACAGCCAAAAGAGAGTTATATTATTGGGCGGCTATTTTATTGACGTTTGCTTTAGGTACTTCAACGGGAGACTACTTAGCAGAGGCTTCGGGATTGGGTTATGCACAATCAGCATTAATATTTGGGACTGCAATTGCAGCAACAACGATCGCCTATTATTACTTCCGAATGAATGCAGTTTTAGCATTTTGGATAGCTTACATCTTGACTCGTCCGTTTGGAGCATCGATAGGCGATTTACTATCACAACCTGCAAAAGTAGGTGGTCTTGGTTGGGGTACGACTGGAACGAGTATGGTTTTTCTTTCTGTCATCGCAAGCCTGGTTATTTACTTAAGCCTTAAGCACAAGAAACCCGCCTTAACGTCGATTGACCGACAGGACTGAAAGCGCAATGCCCTCTTTTTGTAACCTGGCAATTTCGGTAGTACTTTGCAATCGCCGCTACAGTAAGTATTTTCGTGCTGAATGTGTTTTCAATTTTCCCATATGCGATCGATGTGACTTTTATCGCCCAGCCAAATCTTTTCAAATTCTAGACTTTTTCTCTTTACGATAAAGCCGCAAATTCAAATTAAGTAAGTTATTTTGACATTAAATAGGAGTAAAAATGAGTAAACTGCCAGCAATCACTGCTTTTTTCTGGATTATGAAAATATGCGCTACCACCTTGGGAGAAACAGCAGGAGACCTTTTATCGATGACCCTAAATGTGGGCTATGCGATTAGCTCTACGATCTTGATTGGAGTGTTTTTAGCAACGCTTGTGACTCAATTGGTGTCGAAAAGCTATAACCCATTACTTTATTGGACTGTCATCCTTTCTACCAGTACGGCTGGTACAACTATGTCAGATTTCATGGATCGCACTTTAAAACTGGGCTACGCTACGGGGTCTATGATTTTAGTCACTCTCCTTTTAATTATGTTGGCATTTTGGAAATTTAGTGTTGGATCTTTATCTGTTACTAACATCAAAACGCCTAAAGTTGAAATTCTTTATTGGACAACAATTCTATTTTCCAATACTTTGGGAACTGCCTTGGGTGACTTCCTAGCCGATACTTCTGGACTTGGATTTGTAGGAGGAGCAATGCTAATTTCTGGTTTGCTTGCCCTAGTATTGGTAGCGCACTATTTTACCGAATTTTCCTCAGTCATGTTGTTTTGGATTGCATTTGTCCTCACCCGACCTTTTGGTGCAACATTCGGAGATGTTCTGACAAAATCTCACGAAAAAGGTGGTCTTGCTTTTGGTACAATCGGCTCATCGCTAGTTCTTGCATCGATACTCGGAGTTTGTATCCTGTTCACCACTTTAAAGCAGAGAAGACTACTCGCAGCTAGGGTTTCTAACGACGAACGATATTAGAGCGACTACGATCGTTTTCTTTCAGCTTTTTGGCTGCGTCAAATACATCCTCGTTTAACATCTTTGATAGCCACACTTGGGATTTTTGGACTAGCTATCTGTTTACTAATTTTATTTGTCGTCGCAAAATTTTCTGAAGAGGTACTAGAGAAAGAAACATTTGCCTTCGATAAACCCCGTCCCCAACTTTAAACTCGATTAATAGTAGAAAAATCTTAGAGTTTTCCTAGCGGTCATGCTCTTGGATCGTTGGTTATGATTAACTCCAGTGAGTTCTATGTTTGAAAAACATAGCTCACCATTGTTTCTATGAGCCTACAACAACGCTTTAAGCTTGTCGTCGGCTTGAGAAAGACCTATTAACCAACTGCTGGAAGGCGTACCTCAAAACAGCTACCAATCCCAACTTGGCTAGTGACAACAATTTCTCCTTGATGTTGCAAAACAATTGCTTGCGCGATCGCCAGTCCCAATCCCGATCCTCCATTCGCGTAGAAACGCGCTTTATCTGCCCGCCAAAACCTTTCAAAAATTAGTGGGAGATGCTCTGGTGCGATACCAATTCCTGTATCTTTTACCTTAATAATTAACTGAGAACCAAACCGATCGGCTATAATTTCAATCGTGCCTTTTTCTGGCGTATAGGAAATAGCATTTTGAATTAAGTTAGTAAATAAGTGTATTAATTGAACTGCATCACCCATTAAGTATAAATCTTTAGTTAGTTGCGTTTTAAATTGAATTGTTTTTGCCTCCGTCTGAATTCTATAGAGTTGTAATAAATCCTCTAGAATTGATGTTAAATTAACAAGCTGCCAATCTTGACACTGAATTTTATCGGTACGCGCTAACAAGAGTAAATCTTCGGTCAGTCGAGTCATTTGCTTAGTAGCACTGGCGATCGCTTCAAATTTTTCTTTATCCGTTTCTCTAATTCCTTCTGAATATTTTAGAGCGACTGCTGCATTACTTTTAACTGCCATTAAGGGACTACGGAGTTCGTGAGAAGCATCGGCAGTAAACTGTTTTAAACGTTGAAAACTTTCCTCGATTGGCTGCATCGCTTGACGAGTTAAAATAACCCCTCCGATACAGCTAAAAATCAAAGCAATAATAACTCCACTACCTAAACCTAAATCTAATTTTCGCAAAGTTTCATCAAATTCTTCTAGAGACTGGCTTACTCTTATATAGCCAACTAATTCACCATTTTCACTTTCAATAATAGGTAATGTAACTGCTATAATCCGAACTTTTCCTGACTGAGTTTGTACCGATTGACTAGCAGAAAAAGGTAAATCTATAAAATATTTTCCTTGCTGTGATATTAACTTACCTCGCGGCTCAAACCACTGCAAGGAGCGATCGTTATTTATTAGTTCTTTGACGGAGAGATCGCTTTCAATTTTTAGCTGCTCGTCTTCTGCCTCACTACTAGCAGCTACTCCTTGTCCTAAAGCTATTAATTTATCTGTTGTTTGTTGCGCCAAACTGCGAGTGAAGACTACTCGAACGCCAATAGCAAAAATGCCTAAAATTGATGCCAATACCAGCAGATAAGATCTCAGTAATCGATGCTGGATTTTCTTAAACATAATTGGATTAATTACTAACTATTAGACTTAAGAGTCTAGTTTCAAGCGATAACCAATTCCATAAACAGTCTCGATAAAATTTTCTGGACTTCCGGCTGCTTTTAATTTATTACGCAAATTAGTAATGTGTGTTCTGATGGTTCCTTCTCCAGAAGATTTATCAAAATCCCAAAATTTATCTAAAATTGCCGATCGCGTTAAAACTTGAGTGGGATTCCGCATAAAATATTCTAAAATGATGTATTCTTTGGGCGTTAAAGATATAACATTTCCTGCATAAGTAACACTACAAGAACTTGGATCGATTTGTAAATTGCCGTGTTTTAATAATGACGGCTTTGTTTCTGAACTTCGCCGCGACAAGGCTCTCATTCTAGCCGCTAATTCATCTAATTCAAATGGTTTTACTAAGTAATCATCAGCCCCGGCATAGAGTCCGATAACTTTATCTGAGGTAGTATCTTTGGCAGTTAGCATCAAAATAAGAGCATGAAATTTAGCAGAACGTAAACGCTTACATAAAGTAATTCCATTTAATTTAGGTAGCATTAAATCTAATAAAATTAGATCGTAATCCGCCGATTGAGCGTATTCCCATCCTTCGATTCCATCCCTAGCAATATCGACAACATGATTCTGATGTTTTAAATCTTCTGCTAAAGGTTTGGCAATGCGCTCGTCATCTTCAACTATTAAAATTCTCATCTTAGCGGTTTAGAGATAATCGTGATAACTCTTTAATTTATTCTAGTGATGGTATGGAGTTAGGTGTTTTAGTTGTCAGTGGGCAGGGCACTTTAACCTGAAATAGGCACTTTCTCGAATACTGCTGTCTCCGGTACTATCAGATCGATCGTTTGGACTTCTTCCGGGATGAACAGCCATACATAACCATCAGCCGATGCTCCTTTTTTGATAAGGCCCATGGAGATGTATGTAGTGGAACGCTCAATTCTGCCTGAACGATCTATCTCCGTACCGTCCCTCCGAGCCTTTTCCCTTGCCGCCTTGTCAACCACATAATCGTAGGATTCATAGCGTTCGCTGGTTTCAGGATTTCGTGCTATTGTTTGGTTTGGGGAAATTATATTGGTCATATTGCCTCTAAGGTTACGAACCCGCATTTGGACATTCACAATATTTCGCTTCCCGTCATCTGGATTTTGAATCCGCTTGACAGACAATAGTTCGACTTGCGCCCTATCTTTAAATGCGTATTGCACAAACTGACCGGGCTGAATTTCAGTGTTCGCCTGTTGGCTAGCTTCAGTTGTCGGAACAGTAAGTGAACTAACTGTTTGCTGAGCTTGCGGTGATTGGTGACCCAAAATGATTTCTCTTCGTTATCTAATCCCACGATTTTCGCGATCGCTGACAATGTTTTCCTTTTTATGTCACTTTTAGAAGATGTTGTTCATTCTACTCTCCCAGAGTGACAGAAGCAATATAGGGGTTTAGACAGTCAATTTACGGATACCAATTTATCCCAGCTAGATAGCAGAGGCGATCGCTAGCGGCATCGTTAGAGTATATTTGGCAAAAAGGACTCTCATGAAGTTTGAAACCTGAGAATCTTTTTGTACGTCCTTCTGACTTAATGTATTTGAGATTGGGAACTAATCTTTTAATCTAGAGTTGCAGCCGTTTCAACAGGAACAACGACCGTGAAAGTTTACTGGCTACTACTGAGTTTCTTAAGCCTATTTCTCTTTGCTTCTCCCGCTGAAGCGGGAAGGCTTTTATTCTGGCGCTTCGAGTCCAAGCAAAGCCGACTGATTTTTAGCACGGACGAGAGAGTCCAACCGAGGGCGCAACTCGTTGCCAATCCTACCCGCGTGGTAATCGACTTGCCAGGGATTACGCTAGGTCGTCCCAGCATCAAACAGGCATTCGGCGGGTACATCAGCAGCGTGCGAGTCGGTCAGTTTGACGCTCAGACAACTCGCTTGGTCATTGAATTAGCCGCAGGGTACACTGTCGATCCCCAACGAGTTAGAATTCGAGGCTTATCGCCGACTCAGTGGACGGTAGACTTACCGACTCCTCAACGAGTGAGCTATAATACAGCGCCGAACCCGCCAGCTTCCCAAGTTCCTAGCACTCCATCTCAGCCTGCGGTGAGATATGTCTCCCTCCCCGTAGCTGCTCCGAAACAGGTCGATTCTACGGATTTTCAGGTTACGCGCAACGGCTTATTCATTCGCCTCGATAGCGACGGCGACAACAGCAAGATTAAAATTAAACGCAGCCGCGATCGCTCCTCGATCGAAGTTGTCCTTGCCGATGCGACGCTTCCGCCCAGCTTGGCTTCGCAAACCTTACCCGTCAATAGTTATGGAGTCAGGGACATTCAATTTGCCCAGACATCTACCTCCCCTCCCTCCGCCCGCATTACGCTCAATGTAGACAAAGAGAGCCAGGATTGGCAAGCCATCTACAGCCGGTTTGGGGGCTTGGTACTGATGCCGAGAGGCGGAGCGAGTTCGTTCTCTAACAGTAGAGTCTCGCCAATTTCAAGCGAAGAGAAAAACGACGATTCTGACTCCGACTCCGAAGTCGCGATCGTTGAGTCGTTGGAAGTGGAAGACGACAATGAGTTAAGGATTCGAGCCGATCGCGAAGTCAACGGAACTGGAAGCTGGAATCGTCAAGAGCTGGCTTACGAAATTAGGATTCCCAATGCCAAACTCCCCGAAGAATTTCCAGAACCTCAGTTGGATAGAAATGGTCCGATTTACGAGATTAAGCTTCGCGAGGAAAGCACTGGCGAAGTCGTCATCCTTGTTAAGCCAGCTCTCGGCGTTCGATTCGAGCAACTCGATCGCGCCGACAATCGTACCCTGGCGCTACAAATGACTCAGCGGCAGAGCGCCTATAGCCCTCGGACATCTAACTCTAGAGCGCCTAATGATTTTAACTATAATGACTCTGCGCCCATCAATATTCCCGTTCCTCCACCCGAAAACTTGCTGCCATCTACCGACAATTCCCGCTCCGCAGTCACGCCCGTCGCTCCGCGAACGGGAACGCTAGTCGTTATCGATCCGGGGCACGGCGGCAAAGATCCAGGCGCGATCGGCATCGGTGGCTTGCGCGAGACAGATGTCGTCCTCTCTATTTCCAAAGATGTCGCTCAATTTCTAGAGCAACGGGGGGTGCGAGTCTTAATGACCCGCAATAGCGATTATTTCGTCAGCCTTCAAGGACGTGCTGAGATGGCGAATCGAGCGCGAGGGACGATTTTTGTCAGCATTCATGCCAATGCCATCGGCGGGAATCGCTCCGACGTCAACGGACTGGAAGTTTACTACTTCGGCGATCGCACTCTAGCACAAGCAATTCACAGCAGCATCCTGCGAACGGTTAACGTAAGCGATCGCGGCGTTAGGCGAGCCAGATTTTACGTCCTCAGAAAAACGAGCATGCCAGCTGCTTTGGTAGAAACCGGTTACGTTACTGGGGTTCAAGATGCAGCCAATCTGAGAAATTCAGCTTACCAGCGTCAAATGGCAGAAGCGATCGCGAGAGGAATTATAAACTATCTTCAAAATAAATACTAATGCCATTTAACTGAATTTTTGCTAAAAATGAAGAAGTTACAAACAATTAACCAGAGTTTGTGGAAAAGTTTGTCGCTTTTTTACAATTAAATGAGATAACTGCATTTACTTGACCAATTGTTCGCCATTGAACGGTCAAAATTATCCTTTACTCGATTTACAAATATCTTCTCTATCCATGAGAGAATCTCAATATAGCCAAATTGGCATTTTTGATAGTGGTGTGGGTGGGTTAACGGTTTTAAAGGAGCTTTACCAACAGCTTCCCAATGAGTCGATTCTCTATTTTGCAGATACTGCTCGACTGCCTTACGGCAATCGTTCCCCAGAAGAAATAACACAGTTTGTCCGAGAAATCCTAACCTGGATGGCCGACCGAGGGGTCAAAATGGTCATCATGGCCTGTAACACTAGCTCGGCTTTGGCATTAGAAACCGTTCAATCGGAGTTTCACTTGCCAATTTTAGGTTTGATTTTGCCCGGTGCTCGCGCTGCCGTTCAAAAAGGTCGGCGCATTGGCGTAATTTCTACTCCAGCAACAGCAGCGAGCAATGCTTATCTCAATGCCGTTAAGGAAATCGATCCGACCGCAGCAGTCTGGCAAGTCGGCTGTCCGGAATTTGTTCCCCTGATCGAGCAAAACCGCATTCGCGATCCTTATACCAAAAAAGTCGCCACGAAGTATTTAGAACCTTTACTGGCACGACAAATCGATACGCTGATTTACGGATGTACTCATTATCCGCACCTAGAATCCCTACTTCAAGAAATCTTACCTAGTAGGGTAAGACTCATCGATCCGGCTAAATACGTCGTTACAGCTGCCGAGCAAGAATTAGAAATTTTGGGTCTCAAAAGCTCTTGTCTGCCGCTGCCAACTCGTTTCTGCGTCAGCGGCTCCCCAGAAAAGTTCGCGCAAGCTTCGCGACCCTGGCTTGGTTACGTTCCTGTAGTCGAGCAAGTTAGCCTGCCAGCGATCGCAGCGCCAACCATTTCCCTAGAAACGCTTGAATAAAATACAGTCGATAGTTAGTAAAAACAGCGGCACTTTGGCTTGCACTTCCCACTAACTAATGGTTGCTCAAGTTAGTTTTGAGGATCTGGTTAGGAGAATTTTGGATTTTAGATTTTGGAGAATTGTCTACTTCTCATTTCCAACAAGTTGACAAACTACTAATCACTGGTCACGACTATCCGATAATGCTAAATTGAGTAGAACTGGCAATTAGAAAAGTTTACGAGGAAAAAATATTCATGGTTGCAACTCCAGTCGAAAAAAAGTACGAAATTAAAGATATTTCTCTTGCCCCAAAAGGCAAACAACGGATCGAATGGGCTGGGCGCGAAATGCCAGTCCTACAGCAAATTCGGGAGCGTTTTGCTAAAGAGAAGCCTTTTGCTGGTATTCGCCTGGTTGCCTGCTGTCACGTTACCACGGAAACCGCTCATTTGGCGATCGCGCTCAAAGCCGGAGGCGCAGATGCTCTGCTGATTGCCAGTAATCCTCTTTCCACTCAAGACGACGTAGCCGCCTGTTTGGTAGCCGATTACGATATTCCTGTCTTTGCCATCAAAGGCGAGGACAACGAAACCTATCACCGCCACGTACAAATCGCTCTCGACCACAAACCCAACATTATCATCGACGACGGTAGCGATGTGGTTGCGACCTTAGTTAAGGAACGCAAGCAGCAAATTGCCGATATCATTGGCACTACCGAAGAAACCACCACCGGAATCGTTCGCTTGCAGGCGATGTTCAAAGATGGTGTTCTCAGCTTCCCCGCCATGAACGTCAACGATGCAGAAACCAAGCATTTCTTTGACAACCGCTACGGTACGGGTCAATCTACTCTCGATGGGATCATCCGAGCAACCAACGTCCTGCTGGCTGGGAAAACGATTGTCGTTGCCGGTTACGGCTGGTGTGGTAAAGGCGTGGCAATGCGAGCAAAAGGACTCGGCGCTGATGTAATCGTCACTGAAATCAACCCAGTCCGAGCGATTGAAGCGGCAATGGATGGCTTCCGCGTCATGCCGATGGCAGAAGCTGCTCCCCAAGGCGACCTATTCGTCACGGTTACGGGGAACAAGCACGTCATTCGCGCCGAACATTTCGAGGCGATGAAGGATGGAGCAATGGTTTGCAACTCCGGTCACTTCGATATCGAAATCGACCTCAAATCTTTGGGCGCTAAAGCGACTGAAGTCAAAGAAGTTCGCAACTTTACCCAAGAATATAAACTCTCTAATGGCAAATCCATCGTTGTCATCGGTGAAGGACGCTTAGTCAATCTCGCTGCTGCAGAAGGACATCCCAGCGCGGTAATGGATATGAGTTTTGCTAACCAAGCTATGGCTTGCGAATATTTAGTGAAGAATAAAGGCAAGTTAGAGCCTCGTATCTACAACATTCCAGAAGAAATCGATCGCGAAATTGCGCGGCTCAAGTTGCAAGCAATGGGGATTGAAATTGATGCCCTTACGCCGGAGCAAATCGAATATATTAACTCCTGGACTGCTGGTACTTAATTATTCCAGTCAAGTCCGATAAAAATAAACTAATCTCCAACTAAGCTTGGTTGGAGATTTTTTTAACTTTTATACGAACGCCGTCAAGCTAGGCGGGGTCAGTAAATTTCAACTCACGATCGCTAGTTGTTGCTGGTTGAGATAGTAATACGCACCGCGCTGAGCCATTAATTCATTGTGGGTGCCGCTTTCGACGAGTACGCCGCGATCGAGTACGAGAATGAGGTCGGCATTGCGGACTGTCGAGAGACGATGGGCAATGACTAAAGTTGTCTGGTTTCTGAGAATGGTATTCAGATTGGTTTGAATGATTCGCTCCGATTCGGCATCGAGATTGCTAGTTGCTTCGTCTAAAATCAGCAGGCGAGGATTGCCCAAAAGAGCGCGAGCAATTGCGAGTCGCTGTCTCTGTCCGCCGGAGAGATTTCCGCCTCCCTCGCCGATATGAGTTTCGTATTTGAGCGGGAGATCGTCAATAAAGCGATCGGCTCCTGCTAGTCTAGCAGCTTGTTGAATCTCTTCCATCGTTGATTCTGGATGAGCGACGCTGATATTTTCTCGAATCGTTCCCCCAAATAGAAACGTGTTCTGATCGACAACACCAACCTGCTTGCGCAGCGATCGCAATGAAACATTGGTGACGTCGTAACCGTCGATCCAGATTTTGCCCTCTGTAGGCTGATAAAGACCCAAAATTAGCTTGGCGAGGGTTGTTTTCCCAGAACCACTGCAACCGACAAGCGCTACCGTCTGCCCCGGCTGAATTTCAAAACTCAGATTTTCTAGCGTATTGGTATCACTTTCTGAAGTGTAACGAAAAGTCACCTGCTCGAAGCGAATGTGACCTTGGATGGGAGGTAAAGACGGGCGAGTTGACAACTGCTGCAAATTCTCTTCCGGTTCGGCTTCGATAACATCGTTGATTCGTTCTACGGCAATGACTATCTCTTGAAATTCATTCCACAGATCGATCAGCCGTCTAAAGGGATCGATAACATTGTCTAGCAGCATATTAAATGCAACTAACTGTCCGATGGTCAGTTGATTCTGAATAACCTGCCAAACTCCGAATATTAAAATGACTCTAGAAAGCATCGTTTCGATTAACGAGCTAGAGAAAACGATCCGTTCTAGGATAAGCTGCCCGGAAAAGAAAACTTTAACCGCTTTGTTAAATAGCTCCTCCCAATGCCAGCGCACGGTTCGCTCGATTCCCATCGATTTAACCGTCCTAATCCCCGTCAATGCTTCGATCAAATAGCTGCTCTCGCCAGTTTTGGCATTAAAAATTTCGCGAGAGACGCGCTGGAGAAAAGGCGTAGCAAATACTGCCAAAAAGACGAAAAAAGGTACGATGAGCAGCGCCAGCATTGCCATCTGCCAGCTGTACCAGAACATCAGTCCCACGTAGATAAAGACAGTCAACGAATCTAGCAAAAGCGTCAGTGCTTCGCCCGTCAAAAAACGTCGAATCTTACGATTTTCTTCGATGCGAGAGGTAATATCTCCTACGTAACGAGACTCAAAATAGGAGAGGGGCAAGCGTAAGGTATGGTTGATAAAACCGACAATGAGAGCCAAATCGACTCGATTGGCGGTGTGATCGATGAGATATCGTCGCAAGCTTGACATAATGACGTGAAACAGGCTAAAGAGCAGCAAACCCGCTCCTATCGCTGTTAGAGTCAATGTGCTGCGTTCCACCACCACGCGGTCTAAGAGTAACTGGGTGAATAGAGGGATAACCAGTCCAAAAACTTGAATGGCAATAGACGCGATCGCGATCTCAAGCAGAACTAACCAATGGGGTTTGAGTAGTTCCAAGAACTTCCAGAAGTTGTGTTCGGCTTCTGGGGCATCTTTCAGTAAGGCAGTGGGTCGCAATAGCAGCGTGTAACCAGCCCAACCATCGAGAAACTCTTTATGGGTGAGAATGCGCCGCCCGATCGCGGGGTCGGCTACGATAACGCGATCGCAGGTTATCTTATAAACAACGATGTAGTGAGAATTTTCCCAATGAACGATTGCAGGTAGCTCTTGCTCGGCTAGACTTTTCAAATCGGCTTTGACGGGTCGAGGAGAAAAGCCCATGCTTTCTGCCGCCGCCATCAAACCCTGAAGCGACGTACCATCGCGCTCAACCTTGGCAATGCTACGTAATTGGTTGATACTAAAGTGTTTGCCCCAAAAGCGACCAACCATGACCAAACAAGCAACCCCACAGTCGCTAGCGCTTTGTTGCTCGTAGAATGGATAGCGACGGGTAACTTGTTGCCACCATTGACTAATTTTTACGGTAGGGCTGGGAAAATAGACTTTATGGTGCGATTTAGAGATATATTTTCGCCTATGCTCTATGCTGCTCGCTCTAGGAGGAGTTAGGTTGGCTAAAAGAGTTTTTTTCACGTCATTTGACGCTTTGGACTCCGACAAACGCTCTCGCAATACCTGCCAGTGAGAGAGAGAAAGGGTATATAGTTCGGTTGGTTGAGTGACTTGCCAACTGCCATGCTCGATTAATTCGGAAAGATTGTAAATTGTACCAGGAGTCAGTCTCTGTCCTGAGGAATGCAGCAGTTCTCCTCGGCGAAGCAGCCAAAATTGGCAATATTTGAAGAGAGAAGCCCGAAGTTGACCTGCCTCTAGCTGATGCCTCTCCAACAAAGACAGCATTTTCATCAACCCTTGCCGGGACAAGTTCAATTGGGAAGCTGCCCTATAATGATTCAGCAGTAGCTCTCGAAGTATTGCTTGGCGATTGAAGCGTTCCACAATGGCAGGATACTTACGAGTCAGCGTTTGCAAAAACTTGCCGTCGAGATAACCCAGCTTTAAATTTATCGAAGCTCTTACACAATGTGGCGTAAAAATCTCTTCTGGAAATAACGTTAACTCGCCAAATGATGTTCCTGCTTCGAGAGAAACAATGAGATTATCCGCACTATCTAATAGTCTGGCTTTTCCCTCAACAATGAGATAAATCCCTCCAGAAGCATCTGTAGACTGCCAAACGAGTTGACCCGCAGTTGGCTCTAAGATTGTCAGATTCTTCAAGCAGTTAGCGAGTTCTCTTTCTGAAAGCGTCTGTCCCAAGGTTTTGGCAAGTTGTTTGCCTAGAGATCTTTTTATCGGCTCCATAAAATTATTTATCGAACTCAACAGATGAGGGGCGATCTAAATCGGCAATAATAATACTAGACCCTTTTCGCCAAGAAGGTTTTGTCGATCGCTTGTCCTTTTTGCGAGTAGATAGACCCATTTGCTTGAGAAGACGGTTAATGTGGCGATCGCTTACTTCAATCCCTAATTCCTTTGCCAGATGTTTTCTTAGCCACTGTGCCGTCCAGCGCTTAAATGAATAGCCATAGTTTTGGGGACTATGGCTGACTAATTCTTGCAAGCGATCGAGATATTGCTGGTTGACCGTTTTCGGTCTGCCAATAGGATGGTCATAAACATTATGAATTTGTCCTGTTTGTGCAACGCTCATCCAATATCGCGCTGTATCTTGAGAACATCCCAAAGCTGCACAAATTTCTGCCTGAGATTGTCCCATCTCGGTTCGCAGCACAATCTCAAGACGGCGACGGTGTTCTGGACGTAAATCTTGCTGCGATAAAGTATCTAGGATCAGTTTTTCTAGTTCGGGTGCTATGTCTCGATCTTGCTGTTTCACGGCAATCGTCCCCAGTTTAATTGGTTCGGCATAGTTGGTTAACTTTTGTAAGGACATAACAGAAATAATTATGTCCAAAAAAATTTATCTTGTTTGAGACCAACAAACTTTGTGTGGATGAAGACTTTACTTGGTTTAGAGGTTAATATCGAGTCGTCTATAGAGTTGTTAGTCTCTGCCTTATCTCAACTGCAGCAACGACAACATCTACTTTTACTCGGTTAGGAAACTCCAAGCAGAGGACTCCTGCTCGATTGCTAAGGGGTCTTGTTGCGTAAAAGTACTCACGCAATTTCACATAAGTTTATCTGAAATTTCAATAAAAAAACAGAATCTTGCGATAGATTTTCAACCTTCTATTATGGACATAATGGGTAAATTTATGTCTCACAAAAAGTTAAAAATGCTTGACTAAACGCGATCGCATCATTAACAATCGCTTGAAAACTCTTTACTCATGCAGGATTGCCATGTTAGCTAGAACCTCAAGTTCATAAACTTTTGGGTGCCGCAATAGGTGAATTATCCAAGTTACCTACGGAATTTAATTTTGGAGAAATTTTGTAGAAATACCGAGTTTTATCTTTTGATAAACTCGGTATTTTTATAGCTTGCTTAGTACTAAGACTTATTTAGTTTTTAAAAATCACACTGATTTTACCTCCTTTTCGATTGATATTAGTGATGTAACTTGAAATCAAATTTATTTGATCTCAAATTTAAATTTCCCCTTTCTACCAACAAAGAAAGGAAAACCAAAGGGAATACCAAAACCAAAGGGAACGCCAACGGGGAAAAAGCCACCGCCCTTGATTTTATTCAGTTCTTTCTCTTCTAATTCTTGCAATCCATTTGTAGTTTCAGGAAGTTGGTTGATTTTTACTCTTTGCATAATTTCCTCACTTGCTTTTTAGTGATTTTAGTAATTGTAGAAAGCTAGATTTAATGCCATGATAAAAAAAGATTTATTTGTGTCGAGTCTATTTTACGAAAATAAATACAATTTCAAATTACTTTTTCTGTCTTTTTGCTAGTTATAAAAAGTCAGACTTAAAGAGGATTTTTATGTCTAAATTTAAATTCTAAAAAAAATAAGACTTAATTAATCTTTATTTCTTGAATTACTGAGTAGTAAAATCTAGCAATTGATTTAAATTTATCGATGTTAGATTTATTGTTATTTTTCATGTTTTATATAGAGTTTTTGATCGTTTAAAAATATGACAGTTTGAGACGTTGTATTTTGTTCTGAACTTTTTGTGTAAAAACTCTAATATAAGACTTGAAAGCCTATTAACATAACCAAGTTAAGTTCGGAGATTTAAATGATTCGAGTCCTACTGGTTGACGACCAGAATATGATTCGGCAAATGTTACAGCTTTCTCTAGAGCCAGAGAAGGATATAGAGATAGTTGGAAGTGCAGGAGACGGACAGACAGCGCTTAGGGAAATAGAAAAGCATCATCCCGATGTTGCACTTATCGACATCGAGATGCCGGGAATAGATGGTCTAACTATCATGCAGATAATTAGCAAACATTTTGCCGAAACTAAAGTTTTGATCCTAAGTAGTTATGACAAGCAACAATACATCAACAATGCTCTCCTATCGGGAGCTAAGGGCTATCTGCTCAAGGGCACTCCTATTGACGAAATAGCGAATGCCATTCGGTCTGTGTATAAAGGATACGTTCAACTCGGACCGGGGGTATTTGAAAAGTATGCAGGGAACGATCGCTCGTTACATCCCCATGGGAGGGACGTATCCCTCTGTTATACCTCTTCTTTATTAGAAAAGAGATCTCAGCATCAGGCGATCGCGAACGCCGCCCCTTCGATGCCTACGAGCGATTGGCATTCCGCAGCTCATAGTCAAGCTGAGGAGCGGCTGAAATCTAACAACGGATCCCATAACGGAAATCAGCCGCCGACAACCCAACGACAACTATCCGAAGTCGATCGCGATAGCTGGTCTGCGTCCACCAAAGAATTACTAGACACGCTACCGCAAGTTTGGACGCGAGGGTTGCTATATTTTTTGGTAGTCTTCGTTGCGCTTGCCTTACCCTGGGCAATGCTGTCTAAAGTTGACGTAACCAGTAGTGCCAAAGGACGGCTAGAGCCGAAGGGCGAAACAACTAGACTCGATGCCCCAGTTAATGGAGTTGTTGGTGCAATTAAGGTTAGAGAAGGGCAACAGGTAAAGGCTGGGCAACGTATAGTAGAGCTAAAATCGGATATCGAGCGTGCCCAATTGCAGGAGGCTCAAGCTAGGCTAAAAGGATTTGCCGATAAGCTGACACAGCTCAAACTGCTTAAAAATCAATTGCAGATGTCTGCTCGCACGCAACGTAAGCAGAATCGAGCGCAAGCATCCGAACAGCTAGAACTCATCAATCAAACCCAGCAAAAAATTAACTTTAATAAAACTGCGATCGCCTCAGCTAAGGAACTGGTAGCTAAGGATCGGGAGGTAGTGAAACGCTACCGCGATCTGCGACAAAAAGGAGTAGTTTCAGGTTATCAATTGGATGAGGCAGAACGGCAACTGATTCAGAATCGTCAAAATCTCAGACAAGCTCAGTCGGAACTCGAACAAAACCAGACGGAGTTTAAAAAACAGCAAAGCGCTCGCGACAAAATTGTGCGTCAAGGCGAACTAGCTATTATCGAAGTAGAGAAACAAATCAAAGAACTCAACTCTCAGCTCGACGATACGCGATCGCAAATCGCCCAAACCCAAAATCAAATTAAATCTCTGCAATATCGACAGCAGCAGAGCGCGATCGATACCCCAATCGATGGCACGATTTTTCAGCTAACCGTCTCGCACCCCGGCGCTGTCGTCCAACCCGGTCAGGCGATCGCTCGCATTGCTCCTAAGGGAACTCCACTGGTGTTGAAAGCGCAGATATCTAGTAAGGATAGCGGTTTTCTGCGCGTAGGCAAGCCCGTCAAAATTAAGTTTGATGCCTATCCTTACCAAGATTATGGAATCGTACTAGGTCGCATAAGCTGGATTTCTCCGGATTCTAAAGCTGCCTCGGCACAGATGGATAATGCAGCGCCAGCAAGTCAAGCTCAAAATCAAGAAGAAGCCTTTGAGATGGAAATAGCGCTCGATCGCGACTACATCGAAGCTGCTAACAAACGCATTCCTCTCACTCCAGGTCAGACAGCGACGGCGGAGGTTATCGTCCGCCAACGTCGCCTCATCGACTTCCTGCTCGATCCGTTTAGGAAGTTACAAAAAGGCGGTCTGGATCTCTAAGGTAACTGCTTTGCTGTTATCGCCCTAACCAAAGGTGACGCAACGTTCAGCTAGATTGTGACAATAGCAATGACATCAGACGCGATCGCTATCTCTACAGAAGACGTTATTCGTCAAGTTAAACTATCGTGCCAAGTTCCTGCTGTCGTGAAAGCGATTGTCGCTCGCAAGATAATTTCCCAGACAGCAGAAGAACTAGATATTACCGTCGAAGAGAGCAAACTTCAGGAGGCAGCAGACCGATTTCGCTTAAAGAACGATCTTTCGAGTGCAGATGCCACCTGGTCTTGGCTAGAAAAACATCGTTTGTCTGTAGACGATTTTGAGGAATTAGTCTACATGGAATTGCTCGGCTCAAAATTGGCACGACATCTATGCGAGCGCCAGGTCGAACCCTTCTTTGTCGAACGCCAGCTCGATTATACTCAGGTCGTGATGTACGAAGTCATTTTGGACGATCGCGACTTGGCGATGGAACTTTTCTATGCGCTTGAGGAAAACGAGATCGGCTTTTTTGATGTTGCCCGTCAATACATTCAAGAGCCGGAACTGCGCCGTACTGGCGGATATCGAGGAATTTTGTCCCGCAAGGATCTCAAGCCTGAAATCTCCGCTGCTGTTTTTGCAGCCAATCCGCCTCAGATTCTCAGACCGATCGCGATCGCTCAAAAAGCTCATCTAATTTTAGTTGAAGAGATCCTTCGACCGCAATTAGACGAACGGTTGCGATCGCAGATTCTTTTTGATTTATTCTCTCAATGGTTGGAGCAACAGATCGAGCAAGCCGAAGTCATTTTAACGGGACTTTGACGAGAAATTTCTAGTCCTAATTTCCGAGAGAGAAATAGAAATTTTATCGTGTAATCAACTTGGTACTTTTAGGAGCTATGCAGCTATTATGCCGAGTTCGTCAATCATCGAAATAATCATCAAGAGCATCGAAAAACTTGAAAAGCTCTACAAGATCGCCAAAGCTATCGTCGTTAGAATCAGGAGGAATTGTAACGCGCAAGCGGTATAAACCCCCCTTAATCTTGCTGAGTTCCTTGTCTGTCAATTCAGACAGCCCATTTTTATTTTCTTGAAGGTTATTAATCTTGATTTTTGACATTAGAATCTTCGTTGTTTTACTATTGGTGATACGGTTTTTCTCGTCCAAATTATCCACAAGTTTTAATTTTTTGTGGAAAATTAGATTAATTTCTCTAATCTTATAAAAAAAAAAAATAATATTGTCAAGCTCGTTCCGTCAGCCAAAATACATTTTTTGTTTTTTGGGCAAAAATGAGAATTAATCAGATTTTTTAGGGTTTTTTTTCCTTCAATTGCTGCTGATATCCAATCCGTTTAATTAGTCATAATATGTAGTGCGAAAGATCCTTCGCTATCGCTCAGGACGCTTTGCGTCTTGGTCGCGAGCAAGACGTATGTCCCAACGGACACGCTCCGCTTTCCGCACTACTGGTTATTGTGGTCGTTCTACCGGATTTAATGTAATAACGTTGTTTAACGGACAATAAACTTTCAGGCGATCGCTCGCGCTCATTGTCAATTTTTTGTAAGCTTTTAAGGTTAGTTTAAAAGTCTTACATTTTATATTTGAGAAATTTTCAAAACTGGGTAACTTTATGCACTTTATCTACTCTTAACTTCTCATACGAAAACATAATTAAATAATTAATGTTTTCGCCCTTACAAATCAATTTCGGCTTTAACCCAATCGAGAGCGCGGTAAAGGCGAAAACCTACCTTTTCACAGACTCGCTGCATGCCACGATTCTCAGGCAGAATCTCCGCCTTAATTTTCTCGAGTTTCTCATCCCGACCGACTTGCACCAAGCGCCGCAATAACTCGGTTCCCAACCCATGCCGCTGGAAAGGATCGCTAACCAACATGGCAAATTCCCCTTCATTGACTCCGTGTTGTTTGCTCAAGCGAGCTACGGCTAGCATTTCCTGGGTTTCCTTATGGATCGCGATCAGTGCCATCTCGCGATCGTAGTCGATAAAACACAAGCGCGTTAGCCGCTCGTGGGCAGTCAACCGACTCAAACTCATCAAATGAAAATAACGCAAATAGATGCTGTGTTCGGAGAGAGTTTTATAAAACCGCACCATAAGGGGTTCATCTTCGGGACGAATCGGACGGATGATGACGGGGGTCCCGTCCGCCATTGTCCAAGACCCGACGTATTGCAAGGGATAGGGGCGAATTGCTGGCTTGGGAAGTTCGTTGGCTGGGGTATCTTTGGGATGGAGAATAATGCGAGCGTCCAGCGCTGTTAGGCGTTCGGCAGAGACAAGCAGGGGATTGATGTCAATTTCCTTAATCCAAGGCTGCTCGACCACAAGCTGGCCGAACTTCACCATCAGTTGCTCTAGGGCTGCCAGATCGATAGGTCTGCGCCCACGAACGCCTTTGAGGGCGCGATAAATTTTCGTCTGCTCCATCATTCGACGGGCAAGGGTCGTGTTGAGGGGAGGAAGAGCGATCGCGCGATCTTTAAACACTTCTACCAGTCGCCCGCCCGTGCCAAATAGCAGCACGGGTCCAAATTGAGGGTCGATACTGCTGCCGATAATTAATTCGTAACTCCCATCGGGGCTAAGCATCGGTTGAACGGTTACGCCCAAGAAATGTTCTGCCCCGACTTTCTGGGTTACTGAAGTTTGAATGGCTCGATAGGCATCTCGTACCTCTTCCGCATTGGTGAGATTTAACTGCACTCCCCCCACATCCGTCTTGTGGGTCACGGTTTCCGATAACAGTTTGACGACGACGGGATAGCCAATCGATTCTGCCAGTTCCAAAGCTTCGGCTTCTGTTTTCGCAATCCCGGTTCTCACGACCGGAATGCCATAGGCAGCCAAAATTTCCTTCGATTCCAATTCGGTGAGAATTACGCGTTCGCTCTCTCGGACTGCTCCTATAATCTGCGCCACTTGGGAACGATTTGGACCTCCATCCTCATCGGGCGGCATGACGGGAGTTTCGTAGATGCCTTGCAGATTGTAACTGTAGCGCCATATTAAATTAAACAGACGAGCTGCCGAATCCGGATAGCGATAAGTGGGGATTTGGTGTTTGTTGAGAATGGTTTCTCCTACAGAAATTTCTGCGCCTCCCATCCAACTTGCCAAGATGGGTTTGCCCGCCATCTGAGCGCAGCTTATCAATTGTTCTGCCGTCTTATTCGGATCGGTCATGGCTTGCGGTGTCAAAATGACCAGCAGCCCGTCACTACCGGGATCTTCAACTGCAATTTCTAAAGCTTTTGTGTAACGATCTGGGTCTGCATCTCCGAGAATATCGATGGGATTGGCATGACTCCACTGAGGCGGCAGAACTTCGTTGAGCTTGGCAATCGTATCGTCCGAAAGTTCTGCCAGTTCTCCTCCGGTAGCAACTAGCGCATCAGTCGCTAGCACTCCCGGTCCTCCCGCATTGGTGATAATCGCCAGTCGGGGACCTTCAGGAAGGCGAGGCTGTTTGGCGAGGACTTCTGCCATATCGAACAGCTCGGACATCCGCGTCACCTTCAGCACCCCACAACGGCGAAAGGCGGCATCAAACACGTCCTTGCTCCCCGTCATCGCGCCCGTATGGGAGGTAACTGCTTTGGCGGCAGCTTCTGTCTCGCCCGCTTTGATGACGATGATGGGTTTAGTAAAGGCAACTTCCCGCGCGGCGGAGAGAAACGATCGCGCATCGCCAACGGATTCCATATAGATGACAATGCTTTTGGTGTAGGGATCGTCGCCGAGATAGTAAATCAGGTCGCCCCAATCCACGTCCAGCATCGAGCCAATGGAAATAAACGCACTAAAGCCCACATTTTCTGGAACGCTCCAGTCTAAGACTGCCGTGCAGATAGCGCCACTTTGACTGATAAAGCCCACATTTCCCGGACGCGCGATCGCTCCAGCAAAGGTAGCGTTGAGTCCGGAGCGCGGATTCATCACCCCTAGGCAATTGGGTCCGATAATCCGCATTTTTCCTCGCGCTTTTTCCAGGATTTGCTGCTCTAATTCTCGTCCAGCTTTGCCAATTTCCCGGAACCCCGCCGAGATGATAATGGCACCTTTCACGCCTGCTTCAAGGCATTCCTCAATAATTCCAGGTACGGTTGGGGCTGGGGTCGCGATAACGGCTAGATCGACGGGTTGGGGAATCGATTTAACATCGGGATATGCCTGAATGCCTAAAACGCTGTTTCGCTTGGGATTGACTGGAAAAACTGTCCCCCCAAAAGGGTTGCTGATGAGATTCCAAAGGAGGGTTCGCCCCACGCTACCCGGTCTGTCGGTAGCACCGATTACGGCAACTGTCTGTGGTGCAAAGATAGGGCTGAGCGGCTGACGCTCGGAGCGTAGAATGTCGTAAGCTCTATCGGTAATGGGTTTGAGTGGTTGAAGCACGATCTAATCCTCGCGAGCATAGCAGATGCACGTGGGAGACAAAAGATAAAAAGATAAACTTATATCTCCCTATCCAGCAGCCTAAATGCTTCTTCAACTTGCGCGCCCCATTTTTAAGTTTTCCTTAAGCGATCGCGTTGGCATTTTTGTACTCCTAAAAATGACTTACATTGACTTACTCTGAAAAGCTATAAGAGAGATAAGGCGATCGCATCATCGGTATTGTTCATCGTTTAAAGATAGTGTCTGGCGAATCTCAGGTTCATCTAACTTGTCTGCTCGAATGACTATCTCTCGTTTGTTTCTTTTTTTCATTGTTTAATGCTGCAATGTTTTTATAGATACTTAGACTTAATATCCATAATTTTTGTAGATAACCATTGCAGTCTTTCCAGACCCTCGTCCAAAAAGTCGTCTCCTTTGCTTTGATTATTTTTGATTGGCATCGGTTTCCAATTGGTGCAATCAAATGTTAAACGGGGAAACCAATATCTAGGTAAGCTATGATCTATGCTTAAGCCATGCTTGTTTTTCCAATCTTGATAGGTAGGATACTCAATATCGACTACCGTAAGGTAATGGCAAGCATATAAGGAGTAGAGTACAGAGGCTCTAGCATACTCAGATGAGCCTACAGTACTATTTTTTATATAGTCGTCTAGATCTGCTTTGCGAACATAAGACATATCGGAGATGGTATAGCTGTTTTGAAGGTTGTCCAGGTTATTCACAGTTGTAGCGACTTTTACGAATTGAAAGTCAAACAAACCAGCTAAATCGGCTAAAATAATCTCCCAACCAGGATATAAATTTATTAGCATCTGTCTTATCTTTCTGTACTACTAATATTTCAGTTTTAGAGATTTGATAACTGCCTTACCAGCTTTAAGCACTTCTAGCAAGTCCCCGCCTTGTTTAGCTTGCTCATATTGGTCTTCTGCCTTTTTGATAGCAAACCCAACAAAATCTACTGGCGAGGGAGGAATAAACTTTTGTAAGATAGTCCAAGACTTGCGAATGTTTTCCCAACCTAAGTTTTTGTATCCTTGTTGGCGAGCTTGCTTTTGTTCGATTTTGCTGAAAGAATTGAACTTTTCTGAATTGCGTTTTTGAGCTTGCTTATAGTTCAGTCCGTCTAGTTGTTGTTTAGTAGCCATTTATGTCATCTATTATTTGTCTTTTTATGTGTTTATATAGTTAGATAGTGCTATTAGAAATGAGAAAGATTTTTACAGAATTGCACTATAGTTCACCATATTTTTGTTTGTACTTCTCAGCTATATCTTCCGCATCTTTAACTATTTGTCCGGTTTTATCTAAATCTTCTCTAACGGATTCTTTTGAGACTGCACCAATCTCGCTAAGAATCGTATCATCAGCTTTGGTGACTTTATCTTTGCCAAACAATTTTTTCAAGCTTTGGACAATTTCGCTTTTGGAAGGGTTAACAAAGTCTTGACTTGCTTGGGCTAGCTTGAGTTTAAATCTTTCTACTTGATTTTCAGCATCAAGACGACGACCGTTGGCATTTTTAATGGTGTCGTTTTGGTCAATAATAACTTGGATAGCTGAGTCTAGCTCTGGGTTGTCTGCAAATAATGCGATCGCATTGGCGGAGAGAGTCTTAAATTTGCTAGGTAGATTGTGAACTTGAAGTCTAGTTTTGATTACCTCTAGGTTTTGTTGTTTAGTACGCTGAGCAGGCATTTTTTTGTCTACATTTTGGTAACTTCCACTATTATGGTTGGCGCTATTGCAGGCAGACATCAGTATTAGCGCGGAACTTTTACAGTACAACTGAAGCTAGCCTGCCTGTAAACAGCCGCGATTTAGGGAACAACACCATGATTTCTTTGAGCACAACCCTGACAGATACTCTGGTTATGCATCAAATCGCATGGGTTGCGTTCCTCACACGCTTGACAAATTTGGAAGTATTGACTCAGACAGTCGATACCTGGGTTTCTTCTGCCGTCCGCCGTCTGGGGACTTCATAAGTCAAGAAATCATACGCCAGCATCGTATTGGGAAAAATGGCTTTGGCTTCTGCGAGTAAGTCTTTTACGTCCATGGGATTGGCAGGAGTATAGCGAGGACTAAAGTGGGTCATAATTAACTGCTTTGCTTTGGCGGCTAGTGCAACTTGTGCTGCCATCGTCGAGGTGGAATGGAGGCTCTCAAACGCCATCTGAGCGTCTTCGTGAGCAAAGGTGGCTTCGTGAATGAGAACGTCTGCATCTTCAGCCAGTTCGATTGCCGAGTCGCAATAAATCGTATCGGTGCAATAGGCAATTTTGCGACCGGGTTCGGTTTCGCCGCATAGGTCAGATCCTCGAATGCGCCGACCGTCGGGTAGGGTAACGGTCTCGCCGCGTTTGAGCTGGCCGTAAATCGGACCGGGAGGAATGCCGAGAGCAGTAGCTTTTTCGACGTTGAATCGTCCGGGACGGTCTTTTTCGCCAATGCGGTAGCCATAGGCAGGAACCCGATGCTTCAAGAGGCGGCAGCTGACGATAAATTCTTCATCTTCATAAACACGTCCGGGACTGATGGGATGAACTTTAACTCGGTTGGAAAAATAGGTGTAGGAATACTTGGAGCAAGCACGTATATAATCGTCTAGACCGGCTGGCCCGTAGATATCGATCGCCTGGGCGCTGCCTGCCAATCCGCAGCTAGCCAGCAATCCCATCAAGCCAAAGATGTGATCGCCGTGCATGTGGGTAATAAAAATCCGCCGGATTTGAGAACTTCTAATGTCGCTGCGCAGTAGTTGGTGCTGAGTTCCTTCGCCGCAGTCGAATAGCCAGACTTCTGCCCGTTGGGGCAGGCGCAGGGCAACACTAGAAACATTGCGCGATCGCGTCGGGACTCCAGAACTCGTGCCTAAAAACGTAATCTCCACGGTGCTATCTCTTCTTGTCTTTGAATGCCTTCTTTACCTATCGTGACTAAAAAAGTTCAAAATTTATTCAAAATGAGCAAGCCAAATGTTTTGAACTTTGAACTATCATGACACAGCCACATATAAATCTAAAGAGATCTAAGTGAGGGCGCGATCAATCCGATAGTTAGCCCCTGTTTCAAAAATTTCTCTGGCACGTTCGGTTAATTTTACCTTTGCTGCATGGGCAAATGCCGCATTGCAATCGATCGTCCAGCCAAAATAGCAGCGATCGCAATAAAAATTCGAGTCATCATTGCTAAATAAGAATGCAGATAAACTGCCAAGAAGAAGTAGCCCAAAACAATTACTTTTTTCCCGAAGCCAATTTATCTGCCCAGCGAGTGGTTTCTGGCAAACGATATTTGGTCGTACAGCGCAAAACATAATCGATCGCCGTACTCAGACTGATACGATGTCCAACAGAAACATAGACCGGGTTGACATTGGTACGGGTACGCAAGACTACCCCGACGACATCGCCGCGATCGCGCAACGGTTGCCAACTGCCTTTTTCTGGAGACAATTCTTCATGTTTGCCCACCAATAAAGATTTTGCCACGCCAATCGTCGGAACATCTATTAAAACTCCCAGATGGCAAGCAATCCCAAAGCGGCGAGGATGGGCAATGCCCTGACCGTCGCAGAGGATTAAATCGGGGACGAGATTGAGTTTTTCAAGGGCTTTTAGAATTGCGGGGATCTCCCGGAAGGAGAGGAATCCGGGAATATAAGGAAAAGTCGTGGGCATCTGAGCGATCGCGCTTTCGAGTAACTGCAATTGGGGAAAACTCAACACGGCTACGGCAGCTTGCGTCATCGTGTAATTGTCCTCAAATCCCACGTCTACCCCAGCGACATAACGAACCTCTCCCAAGTTATTTTCTACAATAACTAAATGTCGGAGTTGCTTTTGGATCTCGATCGCTTCCTCAATGGTTTGCGCCCAAGCAGGATTGCAGTTAATTTTCATTGCGCCATTGCATAGTGAACCAACTGACCCAATTTCTCTGTGAGGGTTTCTAATCCGAAACGCTCAGTTGCAGAAATAAAGACAGCCAGTGGAAATTCTTCCTTGGCTCGTTCTAGCGTCTCGCTATCGACGCGATCGATTTTGTTAAAAGCAATCAGCATCGGTCCCGGTGTCAGGGGCATCTCGGCAAGAATCGCCATGACCGATCGCAACTGGGCGTGCCAAGCCCGATGGGACAAATCGACGACGTGAAGCAGGGCATCGGCTTCGGTCACTTCTTCGAGGGTGGCACGGAAAGCATCCACCAGAGAAGGAGGAAGTTCGTGAATAAATCCTACCGTGTCGGTTAGCAGGATCGTTCGAGATTCCCCTGTCTCAGGATCGGGCACTAGCAGCCGCCGAGTCGTCGGATCGAGGGTCGCAAACAGTCGATCGGCTACATAGACCTCAGCATTCGTCAAGGCGTTAATTAGGGTAGACTTACCCGCATTGGTATAGCCGACAATAGCCACGCTGGGCACTTCTTTCTTTTGGCGTTGTTTGCGCAAGCGGGAACGGTGCGCCTGGAGTTCGTTGACTTCTTGTTGCAGGCGGGCAATGCGGCGCTGAATGGTACGGCGTTCGGTTTCTAATTTGGTTTCTCCAGGACCTCTAGTGCCGATCCCACCGCCTAGACGAGACATTGCCCGTCCTCGACCTGTCAGGCGAGGCAGCATGTATTCTAGCTGTGCCAGTTCGACCTGTAATTTTCCCGCCCGGGATTGGGCGCGTTGGGCAAAGATATCTAAAATTACTTCGGTGCGATCGACTACGCGAATCCCGAATTGAGTTTCTAGGTTGCGGACTTGGGCAGGAGACAAATCGCGATCGAAAACGACTAAATTTGCGCCCAGAGTCTGAACTTTGAGAGCAATTTCTTCTACCTTGCCCGCGCCGACGACTGTTTGCGAATCGGGACGAGGACGCTTTTGTCGAATGGTATCCAAAACTTCTCCGCCAGCCGTATCTACTAGCCGTTCCAGTTCTGCCAAACCCGTTTTAAATTCATCGTCACTCATGTCCTCGGTCTTTAAGCCAACAACGATCGCGCGATCGCGATCGGCATCGACTTGTTGCGCGACGTATTCCCGTTGGAATTCTGCTTCCAAACCTTCGACTAAATCTAGAAAATCCTGTCTGGCAAGAACGTCCAGATTCATAGGCGCAGAAACCGTCCAATAGTAGCGGTTATCTGGGTTGAGGTCTGATGGAGGCAGAAGATGGGCGATGAAAGCTTCCTTGACATAGCCCGTCGCGCCGCCACCGCGTCGTTCAAACCCCGTTCCTGTCAGGGTTAGCACGACCAATGCATCCAATCGCTGCAACACCATCGCTGTGAGACTAGCTTCTTTGGGCGGTTCGGCTTTAAGTTTGGTGGCGATACAACGAATGCCGCAAAGTCGTTCCGCACCGTAACGAGGTAGTTCGAGGGCGGGGATTTGGGTTTGGCGAGGGGTTCCTATGCCCACGCGAACGATCTGTCCCCGACGATTGACATAGGCACAGACGGGGCGATCGATCTCCGTGCTAATCGCTGCCAGCCGTTGGGCAAATTCCGGCGTAGTAAAGCGATCGCCAGGTAAGCGCTGATGGTACAGTCGTTGTAGTTGTTTGATTTGGCTGGGCTTCAGACCCTGTAGGTTTCCGTAGATGGTATCGATAGGCATTCTCCTTCGCTAGGCTTGTAATTCTTATTCTACAATTTGTAATATTTATATTACAAGTTCTTTGACTTGACTAAAAAACTTTGGATTTTGCGATCGCCGATCGCAAAATAGTTAGTCGTTAGTAATTATTAATTAGTGGAAATAAACTAATAACGACTAACAACTAACTAACTACCGATTACTGATTACTAAATTTAGCCCGCTTTGGGAATAAGCTCCAAAAAGGCATCGAAGTCTCTCAAGGCCTCGCGATATTGAGTCTCAGCAATTTCAGAATTGCGAGCTTTAGCAGCTGCATCAATGCGTTCAAAGTGAATGAATAACTCCTTAGCCAGTTTAGTCGCTTGTTCTCGATCTTTAGGTAAAAGGCTGCGGGACAAATTCAGCATGTCTTGACGCAGGTGTCCGAAAGGACCGTGGATGAGACTACCTGCATCAACCCACTTTCTATTAGCAATGAGATCTCGGAGTTCCGACATCCGTTCTCGTACTTCTTCCACAGGTTCTACCAACACTTGAAGTTGCGCGATTTTCTCTGGCGTGTAGGTGGTTGGGATAGTTGCTTGGGGACTAGAGCAACTGACCAACAAGGTTGCGACCAGTATCAAAATCAAAGACAGAATAGACCGAAGACGTGGCATTTCTCTATTATTACTATTCAACGATTTACTAATTTACTACTGATTGTCTCAGGAATCCGTCTCTTTAGAACGCCTGGTAAGACACAAAAATTAACAATCGCCGTTTTTTGAAATGGGAGTGTGGGGAGACAAGAGAGACAAAGGGACAAGGGGAGACGGGGAGACAATTAACTACTAACCCCTATACGGCTAACCCCTATACGGCAGGTTTATCTAAAAACACGAGAGATTTACCTACACTTACTACAAAAAACCCGTCCCTACGACTACTTCCCAATGACAAATGACTAATGACAAAGGACGCATGACGAATTAAAAAGTTTTATTTTTAGAGCTTTAATATTTGCGATCGCGCTCGAATTCCCCGGTTAAAAACCAAGAAAACAATAAAGTTACTTTAGACTAGATATAATTTAAAAAAATCATTTTATAGATAGAAATTCATATTATTTTTTTATTTTATTTGGATAAATACTTGCTAACGTGTTATGACTGTTTCATTACTAAAGTTTAGAAAAATGCCATACTAATTTGCATAAAAAAACGGATTTCTTCCCGATAAAGAAAAATAAGAGACGCAACCCATTATACTTGGCAGAGGAAGAAATCGTTCGAGATAACCAAACAGCTTTGACGATAATTATGAGTGAAACGCAACCCCAATCTCTGCTTGACATCAATGGACTGGATTTAGGAATTCAAGATAACTGGGAACTCGAGAGTGGCGACAAAACAGTTTCTAGCGGGCGGGAGAACGTTAGCTTCGCCAGTTATCAGTTACCAGTGACCAATGAAAAACAACAATCGCTCGCAGATAACTGGTCGCTAGTCGCTGAGAAAGGGGTTTCTTCGCTACAACCCGATGGAAAATTTGCTCCTTCGACAGTTATCCGTAACGAACCGAATCTAGAGCCAAAGAATTTAGTAGAAGAGGATTTTTTTGCCGATCGAGTTAAACCGATTTACGAACAGGGGAAAAACGTCTCTAGCTCGGAGATTGTACCCCAAAGCAACGGTGCCAGTCCGCTAATGAACCTCAGCGAGTTCCGCGCCGATAGTCGTTTTGCCGGAATTAACGGACAGGGGTTCACAGTAGTAGTTCTCGATACCGGAATCGACCGAAATCATCCTTTTTTCGGACCAGACAGCGACAAAAATGGCGTTGCCGATCGCATTGTGGCTCAATACGATTTTGCCGAGAAGGATGCAGATGCGAGCGATCGCAGCGGGCACGGGAGCCACATGTCGAGTATTATTGCCTCCTCGGATAACCAATATCCCGGCGTGGCACCAGGTGCAAACATCATTCACCTCAAGGTCTTTGAAGATGATGGGGGTGGCAGCTTCCAGTATGTCGAAGAAGCCTTGCAATGGGTAGTCGCCAATCTCGACGATTACAATATTGCCAGCGTCAATCTCTCTTTTGGAGATAACGGCAATTATAACGAGCCAATTCGCAGTTATGGGATTGACGATGAAATAGAAACATTGGCAGGCAACAATGTCGCCGTCGTTACGGCGGCGGGGAATAATTTTTACACTTCCCAAAGCGATCGCGGCGTGATGTATCCTGCTGCCGATCCTAACGTCATCTCGGTTGGTGCGGTCTATAGCTCGGATGTCGGCAGCGTATCCTATAGCAACGGTGCTAATGCTAGTTCTACCGGAGCGGATCGCATTATGCCCATTTCCCAGCGCCATAAAACCCTTACCTCCACCTTTGCCCCAGGCGGACCGATTGCGGCGGCTAACGCCGATGGCGGTACGATGACGCTACAAGGTACCAGTCAAGCGGCTGCTCATGTAACAGGCGCGATCGTACTTGCTCAACAGCTAGCCGTGCGGGAACTGGGACGGCGATTGAGCGTTGGCGAACTAGAGAATCTCTTAGCTTCTACAGGTAAAAGCATTATCGACGGCGACGACGAGCAAGATAACGTCGAAAATACGGGTCTTACCTTCAAGCGCATCGATATGAATGCCCTTGGCAAGGCAATTGCGAGCATGGACAATAATAACAGTCCAGCCTCAGCTAAGGGACAATTTGGTAAAGCTACCAGTTACGATCCCCTTACAGGTACTAACACGGCTGGAGCAAGGCTCTCAGGAGAGGATTCCTTCCTTCTGGGGACGGGTGCCGAGTCGTGTTTCGATCGCAATGGCACGAATGAGGAGGTTTTAATTGATGGCTATAGCAGCTATAGCGGGATCGTTCGCTCCAATAGTTTGCCTGTAACTACTATGGATAGATTGAACGAATCATTGGAGATAGTTGCTGGAAGTCTCGATAGTTCTGCTGTGCTGTAGCAGCGATCGCTTATTTATGCAGTTTCTTTAAAGCCGTTACGATATTAATTTCAGTAAAAGTGACATACTCCCGACCACAAGCTGCGCTATGCGGCGGGCTTCTCTGGGTCTTCAATAGACTTGCGAGCATTTTTAAGTGAGGCGATACCCAACCCCACCTTTTTAATTAAAATAGCAGCATTCGTATCCCTATCTAGTTCACAGCCACAAGGACAAGAATGCCATCTATCAGACAAAGTTTTAGTAACTTTGTTTAAACAATTAGAGCAATATTGACTGGTTCCTCTTGGGTTTACTTTGATGACTTTTGCACCAGCTTTCTCAGCTTTGTACATCAGAATTTCAATGAATTGACCCAGACCAGCATCCCAAAAGCTCTTATTCATCCCTGACTTTTGAGCTTGTTTATTAGGGAGAAATTTTCCTTGCTCATCGGTTTTAGGTTTATTTCTTTTGGACATATTTTTAATGTCCAAATCCTCAATAAAAATAACATCAGACTGCTTTAACAAATCTTGTGCTGTCTCAAAATGAAACTGCTTTCTTTGTCTAGCTATCTTTTGATGCAGCCTAGCTATTTTTTTTAAAAAGAAGCTTTCTGGCTCTACTTTTCTTTTTTCTAGTCTCAACTTTCTGTTGTAAAATTGCTAGTTTCTCTTTATATTTTCTGAAAAATTTAGGGGGATGAATAAATTCTCCCTCTGAGGTAGAAGCTATTTTCTCAAGACCCAAATCAATCCCGATACTGTTATCCCAATCTGGTTCTACATTATTGGTTAAATCTGGGACTGATTTATTTAAGAGCGAAATCGTTACATAAAATCCATCAGCTTTCTTAGTTATTGAAACTGTTTTAAACAGAAACCCTTCTGGGATTGGTCTTATGTGAAAAATGGAGTTGTGAGTCGATTGAATTTAACGGTAAAAGCGACCACGTCCATTTACTTTTTCGCTATTATCCGCAGTTACAATTAAGCAAGTTTGTTAACTCTTTGAAAACAGTAACTAGCAGATTAATTAGAAAAGAGTTTGCCCATCAACTTCCCGAATCCTATGAACGTCGTCACGTTTTTTTGGAATAAATCTTATTTTGTTGCGTCTTGCGGTGGGGTCACTGTGGAAGTTCTTAAAAAATATGTTCAGTGGAGCGGTTTGGTTTTGCTGAAAGCCGATCTCCAAGAGGCCGATCTAACAGGAACAATCTTAACCGATGCTGACTTGCGAGGTGCAATCATGCCTGATGGAACTGTGCATGATTAAATATGAAAGGGATGCATGAGAATATTATGTTCTGCCGTGAAGACAATCATAAAGTTGAAAGTCCCGGAGACACCGAGCATCAGTCCATCAGAAAAGCTTCCTTGTCCGATGGGATAGATCGGCAGGACGGAAGTGGCAGCCGCAACCGGAACCGAAAAGGCAACCGAAATCCAAGGACGCATCCCCAGACGATAGCTCAGTTCCCACTGACGACCCATATAAGCATAGATGGCAATCAGAAAATGGAGCACGATTAGCTCATAGAGACCGCCATTGTAGAGCCATTCATCGAGAGTGGAAGCATCCCAAATCGGGTAAAAGTGCAAGCCAATCGCAGCCGAAGTGGGAACGACAGTTGCCATCATAAGATTATTGCCACCAAGCAGCGAACCCTTTACAGGCTCGCGGATTCCATCAATATCCACTGGAGGTGCGGCAATAATGGCAAGGATAAAAACAATCGCAGAAACTAAGGCGGTGGGAATTAATTGATATTAAGGGTTTTCGAGTTAGGAAAGCAGAAGAGAAGGGGATTGTCTCCCTGGTTCGCGGACAAAGATTAAGGGTAAGAGCGCTACCAGGCGCAGTACGGCAGAAAGAATAAACAGTCCGTCAATGCCGCCGAAAGAAGCGTATTGACTCAAGAAGCCTCCAATAGTCGTGCCCAATGCACCTCCCAAGCCGCTGATAGCAGCCGCAGTTGCAAAATAACTCGACGATGACTTCCCGATAGGCGCGATCGCCATTTGTAAATTATTAGAGCAAAGATCGATTGCTGACCAAGCGCTGCCCCAAAGCACGTATAATAGGGGCAGCCATAGCCAAACAGAAAGCCTATCGGTATTAACCCCCAGCCACAGTAAAGGGATTGCGGCAACTAAAATTCCTACCGACAGCAACACCCGACGATTGCCGATGTGGTCTGCCAATTTTCCCCATATCAGCAGCATCAAGACATTAGCCCCTGCGTTGAGACTACTATAGATGGTCACGCAACCAATATCCAGTCCTAAGTTTTTGAGGAGATAAACATTGAAAAAAGGAAGGCTGAGGTTAATCGCAAACATCCATACGCCGTAATAGAATAGATATTTAAGGAAGTTAGTATCTCTCAGGAGACTGACAAATGCAGGCGGTTGGAGAACTGAAGAATCTGACTCAGGCGCGATCGCTTTGCTTGCTGCCTGTGGATTGACATCTGCCATCAACAACTGAAAGCTCAAACTAACAATCCCTGCCAAGACTGCCAGAGTTAAGACCAGACTGTAGGCTTGAATCGTTCCGCCTCCCCAATAAGACATTATCATTCCCAGTAAAGGCACGCAAAACAAGTTAGTTAGATTCGCCATACTATTGCGCAGTCCAAAATATCGCCCCCGCAAGCGTCGGGGAACCAAGACTGCCATCCAGCTAACCCAAGAAGCGCTGCCCATAGCGCTGCAAGTATGGGTAAATAGGGAAATTAATAGCGTCCATTGAATCAGTTGGTGCGCCTCAAATAGATGCGCCCCAAAACCAATAATTCCTAAGACTAAAATCATCCATAACATTCGCGCCGGACTGAAAACTCGAAAGTTATACCAACGACGGCTAATCGTTCGATCTGCCAAGTATGCGCCTACGGGTTGGAGAAAATTGGCTAACATGGGGATTGCTGCTAAATAACCAATTTCTACGCTCGTAGCTCCCAAATTTAGCAAGAAATTGCTCAGTAAAACATCGCCCGTTGCGCAGGAGAAAATCGTCGAGAAAATGCTATCGTAGGTTGAAGCTTTGAGGCTGCTGCGGATCTGTTGTTTGGCAGGTTTGGCAGATGGAGCGATAAAAGCGCTCTCTGCAATAGCGATCGCGTCGTCCAACCTATCGGTACTGTTTGGTGGGGTTAGCGTCTCTGAAACCGATAGCTTTCGGGTTTTTACGATGGCAACATCTCCGGGTAATTTGAGCATAAAGACGAACGGATTTCGAGTTGGCTTAGGAAGTAAAAAGGCAGACTAATCATAAAGAAATCTTTAATATTTTGCGATCGATCTGCAAAAATTGAAAACCAAATAAACTGGGACTTATAAAAAAATCGAGAATTTAGAGAGGTCTTGTCGAAAGAGTCAGACTGTAGCGACAATAGAAATTAGCGATCCCTCTAGGGTTTTCCTCAAAAAGCTCCGGTGTAGCGATCGATCTGCAAGAATTAATCTTTGCCGCTACATTTTATTAAGAATTATGTAGTCGATGACCACTCCTGCTATTGACAATAAAATTCCCTACCTATCTTCATTTTTGTCAAAGATTAAGCAATTTTTCCTAAAATGGGGGAGTTTATTGTTAATTGTTTTCTCTCTGACAGCCTGTAGCCAAAATACGGATGGAATAATCACCGTAACCCTAAGTGGCTGGCAAAGCAATCCCACTGAAAGACATTTGATAGAACAAGTTTTAAAAGATTTTGAAGTGAAACATCCCGATATAAAGATCGACTTTGAAATCATAACCGACCAGTATATGGATGTTATCAAGACGCGATTAATTGGCGATGCTGCGCCAGATGTTTTTTACTTAGAGGCTTTTGAAGCCCCTTTACTGATGAGTTATGGGGTTTTAGAACCTTTAGATAGCTACATTACTGCTGAGTTCGATCTAGCTGATTTTGAACCTTCTTTGCTCGAAGTGTTTAAATACAAAGGTAAACTCTATGGCTTGCCAAAAGATTTTTCTACATTAGCCCTATTTTATAACAAACAATTCTTCAGTCAAGCTAACTTGAAGACTCCTCCAAAAACTTGGCAACAGTTGCGGAAGTATTCCAAAAGACTTACTGTCGATCTTAATGGCGATCGCAGAAAAGATCGCTATGGTTTGGGAATTACGCCAGAACTCGCGCGTCAATACTTTTTAATGAAAGCGTTTGGGGGAGAATTAATCAACCGAAAAGATTACGCTAGTTTTGCAACAAAAAAGAGCGTAAAAGGGTTAAAGAAAATTGTCGAGCAATATCAAAAAGAGCAAACGGCTGCTCAACCTTCGGATGTGGGCGCAAGTTCTGATAGTGAAATGTTTGGTCAGGGAAAAGCTGCGATGGTAGTTGACGGAAATTGGGCAATTCCTTATTTAAAAGAAACCTTTCCCGATCTTGAATTTGCTACAGCTGAGGTGCCATCAATAAACGGAAAAAAAAGTACGATGGCTTATACAGTTGCTTATGTAATGAACAAAAAAGCCAAACATAAAGATGCAGCCTGGAAACTCATCTCTTATCTGACCGGAAAAGAGGGCATGCAAGCTTGGGCAAAAGGTGGAGTTGTCTTGCCAAGCCGAAGATCGATCCTATCAGAACTAGGATATATAGAAAATCCTCTTTACGCTCCTTTTATCAGAGGAATAAATTATGCAACGATATGGCAAGCTGGAATAAATTTACCGACTATTAGAACTCATTTTAATAATCAATTTTTAAGTGCTTTATTGGGTCAGCAATCTTTAATAAAAGCCTTGCAAAAAGCTCAAAAAGATGCCAATAAAGAAATTCAAGCAGCTGATTACTAAATCAAATAAGTCCCGAATGATTTCATGAAAAAAAAGAGTCAAAAAAAGGTTTTGCAACAGGAAGCATCTTCTGGATATTTATTTATGGCTCCTAGTCTAATTATTTTAAGTATCTTTTTATTTTTACCAATTCTCTATGCCATATTTTTATCTTTTCATAAGGTTCAAGTTCTAGGAGAGCTAAGTTATCGATTCGTTGGCAGTCGAAATTTCAGCCGAATCTTAGATGATGAAAGGGTTTGGATCGCTTTAAAAAATACTTTTGATTATGTTATCGTCGTTGTTCCTAGCCAAACTATTTTGGCACTAATTCTAGCTGCGATCTTGAATGCTAGTATCAAAGGCAGACAGTTATTTAGAGTTATCTTTTTTCTGCCAACTGTAACTTCTTCTGCTGTTTTAACTTTAATTTTTATTTGGATTTATAACTCTAATGGTTTGTTGAATAATTTGTTTTCTCATGTTGGGTTGCCAACCTATAATTGGTTGGGCGATCCCCAGATAGCTCTTAAAGCTATTATGATTATGAATGTTTGGTCTACTGTTCCGTTTTTTATGGTCATCTATTTAGCCGCACTCCAAGACATTCCTTCTGAATTATATGAGGCAGCAAAAATTGATGGGGCCAATGAGTGCGATCGCTTTTTTAATATTACGTTACCCTTGCTTAAACCCGTTACTTTTTTTGTCATCGTGATGGGAATTATTGGTACGTTTCAGTTATTCGATCAATCTTATATCTTTTCAAATGGTTCTGGTGGTCCCAACAATTCAACACTGACAGTTGTCCTTTTAATTTATCAATATGCTTTCAAAAGTTTAGATATGGGCTACGCTGCTGCACTTGCCTTGATGCTAGCAGGTGTAATTTTGATAGTAACACTAATTCAGCGTCGTTTCTTTCAAAATGAAAAAATCTACTAAATAAGGGAAAAAGAGTGAAAGTTTTTCTCGGACTAAAACCTATTCTCTATATCTTCTTAATCCTATATGCAATAATTACTTGTGTGCCCTTTGCTTGGGCACTTTCAGCCTCTTTTAAACCTCTCAATGAAATTGTAGCTGGTGGCTTAAATTTTATTCCTCAAAATTTTACTCTTGATAACTACCGACAAATTTTTTTTGAATCGCCTTTATTCGGACGCTGGTTTTTAAATAGCATATTTGTAGCTGTCTGCGTTACTGGATTAAACCTTTTATTCAATTCTATGGCTGGCTATGCTTTAGCAAGAATTTCCTTTCCAGGACAGCCATTATTATTTGGATTAATCGTGGCAGTTTTACTAATTCCTATCCAAGTTACATTAATTCCTACTTACTTGATTTTAAAGTATTTGGGATGGCTGAATAGTTATCAAGGACTGATCGTACCGAATGCAGCCAATGCTACATTTATTTTTATGATGCGACAGTTTTTTGTCAATTTCCCCAAGGAACTGGAAGAAGCTGCGGCATTAGATGGATTAAATCGCTGGGAAACTTTTTTATACATTGTTTTGCCTCTAGCTAAACCAGCTTTAGCAGCACAAACTATTTTTATTTTTATGAGTTCTTGGAACAACTTTTTAATGCCATTAATGATTTTATCCTCTGCAGAAATGTTTACGCTTCCATTAGGATTAAATACCTTTAAAGGACTTTATATCAGTTATTGGAACTATATTATGGCAGCATCGATCGTTTTTACACTGCCGGCGATCGCAATTTATTTATTCTTCAATCGTTATTTCGTTGCTGGAATGCTTTTTACAGGCACTAAGGGATGATCGATCGCATTAATATTGATAGTGAGATCGTTACTAACTTTTTTTCCAACTACTTCCATTGTCTTTTGATTGAAATATTCCTTCATCCCAGTCAAAATTACCCCCCACCTAGCAATATCCAGATCCAGGCAGGGGCTAACACAATGAACTCAACTTATATGAATTCTCTAAAATCTCGCTACAAATCCTTGGAGAGGGAAAAGGGAAATGGGAAAAGAGGCATACTTCTTTCCCCTTTGCCCATTCAACTATCTGGTAGCAGGTATGAATGGAAATTGGCATTATATCTCTTTTAACCAATCAACTCAACAGCACGCTTGGCTAAATTTTCAGCCGTCAAGCCATTATATGCCATCACTTGACTCGCACTGGCAGCCGTTTCGCCGCGCTTCCAAGAAAAGACATCGCGCTTGGCACTACTGCGCAACATGAGCGGTTCTAACATTCCACTCGCGCCGCCAGTAACGCCAATTAACGCATCGCCGCCAAACAATCGTTCAAATCCTTCATCATCCAAGAAATGACTGTCGGGTTGCGCGCTACCTTGCCATGCAACATCGTCGGGACGATACAAGCGACGAGGACTGATGACAGAAACAATCCGTACCCCTATGCCTTCGTTTTCTAGATGCAAGGCGGCATCAAAAACCGGAATTAACGTCATATCGCCAACAACGGCAAAGACGACTTTCTTTTTCCCTTCGGTTTCGTGCAATACTACGCCACCATCTCGTAAAGCTTGACGGGTTTGTTCGAGGGTTGTGAGGACGGGTAAGGCTGACTTACTCGCCGTGATGACGATTCCCTTATTCTTGGTTTCCAGCGCCCATTCATAACATGCCTGGATGCTGTTGGCATCGCAGGGGAATAAGGGAAAGACATTGCCATTGCGCATCATGGCGGCAAAGTAATTTTCCACCTCCGGACGTTGGTGCGTCCAACCGTTGCGCCCTTGCTCTAAGGCTCCCGCAGTGAATAGAGTAATGGTAGAAGGGGTGGGACGGCGCAATTCTGCCATTGCCTGAGTCACGGTTTGCCAAACTGGTAAACCATTGATGACAAAAGATTCGTAGGAACACCACAACGTCCGCGCGCCAAATAAGGCTAAACTAGCAGCCAACCCCGCACAAGCATCTTCGCTTAAGGGTTCATAGACTTGCCCCTTGGGCGCTTGGAAATAAGTATCGTCGGGAGTGGGATGAATGATTTTAAGTCCCACGTTGACGTTGTTAATTCCAGAAGCAGCATTTCCATCTGCATTGGTAATCACAAAGTTGGGGTCTTTTTTCCCGACGTAAACGATTAATTCTCCCATTGCAGTCGTCGCGACTTTTTTCTCGCTTCTAAGGGGGAATTCTTGGAGAGGTAATTCGCCTAGGTCGGGTAAGGGAAATTCTTTTTCCGTGACGACATGATGGGATGCCGGACCGCCAGCCGAACGTTCAAAGTTGGTGCGGACTAATTCCCAAGCTTCGGGAGGTAAGGCACGTTCTTTGAGGGCGCTGACAATGTAACCGTTTTCTAGAGAATCTCCAGGATAGAGGTTGTGAGATTGTGCGCCCCGTTTGTGAACGCCTGCGCCTTTGAGTTGTTTGACGATGAGGACGGTTAGCTTGCCACTCATTGCCGATTTAGCGGCTTTATCGGTGGCTTCTAGAACGGCTTGAACGAATTCTAAACGTTTTTGGAAGGAAAATCTGGTGCTATCGACGTAATCCCCAGGTTGGTTGGCATCGTCGAAGTCTTCGGCGTTGACGAGAATGACTTCTTGGAAACCATTGCCTTTCCAGTATTCGATCATTTCTGCGTTGGGTTTGGTGGAAACCATGCTGTGGTGTTCTTGGGAATAGCCGTTCCACACGAGGATGGGCAGGAAGTTGGTGACGTCGGGATAGGCAGTATGGAAGTGAGCAAAGCTACTCATGACATAGGGTTCGCCCAAACCGCCATCGCCGATGGTGACGGGGAAGAGTACGTCGGGATGCAATTTTGCACCAGCCATAGCAAAATGCTGTCCTTGTCCGAGGGGTCCGGCAGGATTGAGGAGTCCGGGAATTTGTCCCGATAAATGTCCCAAGAGTCCGTGCATTTCTCGGAATCGCTCCCCCAGTTGCTGTACGGTTTTGATGCCCATGTCTTCTAGGGAGCGATCGAGAAACATGGTGCTGTAAAATCCTGGAGCGTGGTGTCCGACTTCAGTGATAATGTTTTTGTAACCTAACATGACAAGGGCGGCAATTCCCTCAGCAATGCTGGCAAATCCGCCGGGGTGTCCTGATTCTTTGGTGGCGGTGGTTTGTAAGGTCAGGTATCGCAATGCATCGGCGGCGAGGAGGGTTTGATAGACGGCAATCGGATCGCTGGGCGAACTAATAGCAGTCTGTCCGGGCGCGATCGCCGCTTCTTTTCCATACTTTTCAAAGTCAGGCAAACTATCGCCAAAATGCTGAATGCCTTGACAAAAAGTAGGGATTCTGCTAGCAACTGTCATTTTATTAAATACCCCTTCTCATTACTGCAATTATTAAATAAATCTTACAGTTTAGTTAGGGAAGATAGCAGTGTATCGCCACAATCGTCGCTCGCAAGAGTGCAGGGTATGACACTTGCAGACAGGGGCTTTTGCCACTAAAAAATCTTTTTATCAGAAAAAATTATGACAGTTACAAGAAATTTCAAGAAGTCAATCGGGCTTAGCTTGAAGATTCGAGCGCATAATTAAAGATGAAGAATTTTAAAATTACTGCAATCGAAACTCAAGGGACAAGCAATATGGAAATGAGTTGGTTGGATTTTGCGCTCATAACTCTGTTTAATGCTACTTTATGTATTCTTTTGCCGAGACTGGTAACGCTAAACTGGTCGTTTGGTCAGCAAGAAAATAAGCAATTAAATATAAAGCGATCGCAGATCGTTCATTAGGCGGATTTGACATCTGCGATCGCAACCGAGTATATCAACCCACAGTTAAGTAATAATTAGCGATAACGAAAACGTCGTTTGCGCTGTTTATGTTTGGCAAGGGCTTTACGCTTTTCTTTTTCTATTGGCGTTTCAAAATGCCGTTTCTTTCTCATGTCCTGGAAGATCCCCGCTTTAGAAACCTGACGTTTAAATCGTCTTAGGGCGGATTCAATTCCTTCGTTCTCACCCAAAACTACTTGAGTCATGCTTGTTGCTCCTCCTATGAATGGTGAAACGCTGAAAAACAAAAAAAGCCTCTAGCAGAGTAGCGCAGTTACTTTCATCTGCTAGAGACCCTGAAATTCAAGCTTTAAGTAAAAACTTAATAACGACGATTGCTGCGGCGATTGTTACCCCAGCTACCAGAGGAACCTCTTTCTTCGCGGGGTTTTGCCTTGTTAACTTTCAAGTCGCGCCCCATCCATTGGGCCCCATCAAGTGCTTCAATGGCAGTCGTTTCTTCTGCCTCTGTTCCCATTTCTACAAAAGCAAATCCTCGCGGGCGACCTGTTTCTCGGTCGGTAGGCATCTGAACGCGATTGACAGTTCCATATTCTTTAAAAACTCGTTCGAGGTCTTCTTGGGTAACCTCATAGGATAAATTTCCAACATAGATCGACATAAGCTGTCTCCAAATTCAAGGAGTGTAGAGAGGTTAGATCCGGAGAAACACTTGTCGCTAAAGCAAATCGGGGTTTCAGAACCGAAAATAATCCTTACTCTATGACTATAACACAGCAACATAGAGGGAGTTATTATAAATCTGTTGTTGAATAGATTAGGCTTGGTAATAGGGTTTAGAATTGGGTATTCTGTCCAAAAGTCAGGAAATTACCGTACCATTCCCAAGAAGCCGAGCGCTTTTACACCAATTGGTAAGCAAACATAAATTAAGTTAAACTAACAGTCTTGGTGGACAACGATCGAGATCTAGTGTCTCTAAAGATCCATTGCCCACTCTTGTATCCTAGAAGAATAGCAAACCGTTCTTTAGTTTGCCTCAAGACGGGAAAGCGCTATTGTTCTTCTACATCAATCCAAATACTTCCCTCTTCCACGCGAACGGGAAAAACTGGCAGTGCGCTTTGGCGCGAAATCATCCCCAGTGCTTTCCCGACGCCGGGGGGCCAAGGACTCCACTCCTTAACATCGCCTGTACGCAAGTCAAAAGCGCTGCGATGCCAAGGGCAAACGATCGCTCCATCTTCAGTTATTTTGCCATTCTTCAAGGGCAGTTTCAGATGAGGGCAGGTATTATCTACCGCGTAAAGCTGTCCTTCAAGGTTGAGAAGCAGAACGTTACGCTTGCCAACTTTCACGACTTGCCGTTCGCCTGTAGGGAGGGATTCAACAGAAAGAACTTTAGTCCAGGTCATGAGACCTCCTTTCCTAGTCTTCTGCTTTAAGTTTAGTCGCGATCGCCGAGTTTATCCCGCACCGCTGCCTAAAACGAACAGACTTAACAAGGTTCCGCCATTCCAAAGACTGTGGAGCAAAATGGAAGAAAGGAGATTGCGCGATCGCGTATAAACCACCCCTAAGACAATGCCTAGAGTTGCCAGAGGTAAGACCTCCGATAAATTCAAATGGGCAATTGCAAATACTATACTGCTAATCGCGATCGCGCCCCAAACTGGCAGATAGCGAGTCAGAGAAGGCAGTAAAAAACCTCGAAAGATAATTTCTTCAAAGACTGGTGCTGCTACTGAAGCAGTGAAGAAAAATATCGCTAAAACCCATTTATCTTGTGCCTGTAGGGCAAGGGAAAGGAGTGGATTGCTTCCACCTTTTCCTTGCCAAAAAAGTTGATTAGCGAGGGAAACGACAAACACTAACGGTAAAGCAACTAAATAGCCGCCTATGCCCCACAAAATCCAACTGCTCAGCCATTGAAATCGAAACCAATCTTTTGCTAGCGGTAAAAAAGATTTGACTGAGAAATATAACACTAATAACTCGCTAGCCGCTATTAAAATATAGTCAACTAGAACATAAATTGCCTTTTTTAGCAAGCTCATATTACTCATTGCGATCGGAGATAATCCTATCTCTAAAAATATTAAAGGAAAAGCAATTTGACTGATAAAGAAAAACCCAACTAGAACTTGCCAAATAGTTTCTCCGTCCCATGGTGTTTGCCAAGGATTATTATTTACAGAACCCAAAAGAGAGTCCTTTTTTTTAGTCAACCATTGAACTAAAAGAAATATTAGAATTCCAAAGCCAATAATTCCTCCTAATAGCGGGAAAGCATTAATCAGTGCTAGTTTTATCAAAACTTGTCGAGCAATTTTTTGTTCGTTTTGCCGAAGATTGGATAAATCGTCAAGACGGTTTTGCGCTTGATAAAGTTTTTCCAATGCTTGATAGCGGAACCAACCTTTTAGTTGACTTTTAATGATAAGTTCCGAACCGGGCAAAACTGCTGGCGGTTCGCTCCACAACCCTTTTAAAACCTTTGCAGTTTGTATCATATCTTCTGGAGCATCTTTAGTTTGTGACTCTTCGATTACATCGTTCCAGATTTTTAATGAATTCTTAGTTTCTCCTAATTGGGTTTCTATAATTCCTAAGTTAATCTTGATTTGATTAATTGACTGTTTTTCTCGCTGTATCGATTGCTTCAATAGTTCTAACTCTCCTGTGGTTTCCGATCCCGGAGGGAGAACTTGAACTTGATAACTAGCTAGTTGGTTTTTGAGTTTTTCGAAATTTTTTTCAGCTAATGTTTTAGCCTCTTGATATTGTTTTTTAGCATTTACATAGGGTTCATCTCCAAGAATATATTTAAGAGAATCATCTTTTTTTTGAACGATCGTATCTAGCTTAACTTCTGAGGCATGAAGCGTTAAATTTGCCAAATAAAGCTCTAAATTTGCTTGTACTTGAGGTTCAGTAATACTTGTCACTAACGACAAAAAAACAGGCAAGAGTGACACAACAGTTAGTATGGATAAAATAATTCGTTTGATATTCATCTATTTCCCTTAGAATTTAATTGAAATTATAGTCCAGAAATAATCAAAGTAAATCCTTCCACAGTCCCAAAAGAGTGGCTATTAGGTAATTGTAATATTTCTAGAGTTGTTCGATCTAAAAGCATGTAAGTTGTTCTCGATTTTAACTGCTGTAATGTGGCTACATCTTTAGCAATAACTTGGCGATCGCTATAAAAATCTAAACTTGGGCGATTGTAAGCAAAAGAGGTATAAACTTTTGTATTAGGAGGTGTATGCGTTTGAATTAAAGCAGCGACAGGTTTTACCGGGAAAGCTTCATTTAACTCCCAAACCCAAGATTTAGAAGTTACAAACAATAACAAAGTTAGATAGATTCCAAGATACAAAATTGGGATGAAAATTCGATGGTTCTGTTGAATTTTCCAAGCAGTAACAACCATCGTTAGCATTAAAACTACAGCCATTACTATTAAAACTGGCTGAGGAGCGGTTAGGAATAAGTAAATACTACCTCCTAAAGCAGTAACAGCTAAAAAGATAAAAAGACCGACAAAATATTTTGAGTACTTTCTATTATTTTGCCAAAGTTTTTCTAAGTAAGCGCCAACTGCAAGCGCTACAAAAGGATAAACGGGCATGATATACCAAGGAAGTTTAGTGCCCATCAAAGAAATCGTTCCCATGTATATAATTGAACCAATAAGAACTAAACTTCCCCAACTCTTACTGCGTTGTTGCCAAGCAAGAAAAACTCCTCCCGGCAAAAATAATAACCAGGGAACCGTATATTTGATTAATTCAACAAAATAATACCAAAATTCTCTCTGATGTCCATCTAGTGAAGTCGATAAGCGATCGAAGCTTTGCGAATAAAAATGAACCTGAATAAATAAATCTCCATAATGCTGTATTTGTAGCAAGTACCAAACTATAACGGGGAGAAAACCGAGAGAAATTCCCAACCACAAATAAAAACTTTTTAATAACTTTATTTGCTTATTAACTAAGAGAAAAATCCCTGCGATCGCGCTCAATATAAGTACCAAAACCCCCTTAGTTAAAGCAATTGCTCCCAATCCAATTCCAACGCCAATGCAAGTGCGATCGTTCTGACGTGCTTTTAATAAACACCACAGAGAGAAGATCGAAAAAGTATTAATTGCCCCATCCAACATTGCCAGTCGTCCGTGACGCACGACAGGTAAAAGTGTTAAATAAACTAAAGCACTAAAAACGGCTGGAAGGCGATAAGAAAAAACTTTTCTGCCTAATAAATAAAGCAAAGGAACGCCGCAAGCAGTTAACAAAGCACCAGGCAGGCGTGTAGTAAACTCATTAATTCCTCCCCAATGATAGCTAATAGTAATTAACCACATCATTAAAGGAGGTTTGAGTAGAAAAGGCTCTCCTAAATAAGTTGGATAAAGCCAATTTCCAGACCGCAACATATCTCTGGCAACGATACCATAATATCCCTCATCCCAATCTCGCAGAGGCAAATTTCCTAAAGCAACTAGCCACAGAAAAATTGCAGCAATAGATAATCCCAAAAGCAATTTTAATTCTGACTTTACTGATTTGTCATTGGTCATTCGATGAAAGAATTTTGGATTTTAGATTTTGGATTGAGGATTGTTAGTAGTTAGTAGTTAATTCTCTCCCAGTCCCCCAACTCCCCCACACTTCCCTCTCCCTCTGCGCCTGAAGCGCCTCTGGGTGAAATAAAAAAATCAGGACTGTTTTAAAATCGGTTCTACTTCCTGACGAAAACCTTCCCAAGCAAGCAAAGCAGAAGTATCGGAAGCAACTCCCCGTTGCATGAAAATAACCCCATCTTGACAGCCTACCATTCCATAACTACCCTGCTCTAATAACCGTGCGATCGCGCCAACCAGATCTCGCAATCGATCTCGGTCATCTTCAAAAGCAACTTGGTACTGCTGAAGTTGTCGTAAATCGGCAATAACATAATCGACACTAACCTTTTCTCCCGCATCATTAATTAACTCTAGCGACGGAAACCCCAACATTTCCCGACGACCAGAAATATGCGGAACGATGTGACGGGTTGCCGATACACTAGCATCTGGGGGAATTTTTGCCAAAAATGAGTTAATAATGCTTGCACGTTGCCACTGTTGCAATGGCGAAGCATAAACCCAAGGATCGAATGAATCGGGAATGAGAAAAGACAAGGCGCGATGGGGATTAGAGGTTAATGCAAAAAAGATGGATACACCGATGCAAAACGCCCAAAAACGTCTCAACCTAAGCTTAAAAGCATCAGTATTATACGACCACCAAATAATTGCGCCATAAAATAGTCCCGGCACCACAGTTAGGGCAAAGCGCATATTCATCGACAATGCCCAATAGTCGTCTCGCAGCAACAGCACCAGTAACGGTGCAGCAATTAGCATCCAAGTAGATGGCGAAATAAGAGGGACAAGCGCAAGGGGAAGAGAATGATTGAAAATGTATTGAATCGTTCTGCCCAAGGGAGTAACGATTTCCAGCAAAAGTTGCCAGGGTTTACTTATAATTGCCCACAGTACCTCTAAACTGGAAGTTTGATCGCCCTCGACAAAGTTACCGAACTGTTTGACTAGAAACCTCCCAGAGACATCATGGGAAAATAGAGGCATCACTTTGCTAGTAATGACGATGGCATAGCTAAAACTGAGGATGCAGACAGCTAGACCAATCCAAGGATAACGCTCGCTGGCGATGAGATAAAATCCAATGCCGAACAGAAGAATGCCCGCATCCTCTCGCACTGCCAAAATTAATGCAGCTAGTCCCCAAAACCACCACCAGGAACGCTTTTCTAAAGCTAGCAGCAGCCCAAATGTAAACAAAGGTAACTGACAGAGGTCTTGAAAATTTCCCAATGTCGGACCAATGACTGCCTTGGTGCCATAAAAGCCTGCCATAATTATTACTGACAGTTTGGGGTCGAGGCGCTGACGAGCTAATATATACAGAACGACTCCCGCAGCCGTTATCAGGGTCACATTCAAAGCTAGTAGAGTGCCTGCTGACGGGAGAATCGCATAGATAGGCAACCACAGCAATAAGGCGGGCGTAAAATGTTGCCCCAAGCGATGGTAGGAAACCTCTGGGATGGGAACAGAAATAGACTCGCTAGATGAAAGAGAACTTTGAAAGAATCTACCGTGGATGCCGTTCCAAAAAACTTGATTGAAAATACCTTGGTCGAAAGAACTATAGGAAGGGTAATAACTGTAGTGACGATGGAGTACGAGGATTAACTCGACAGTGAAGAATATAATAGCAGCCGCGATCGCAGCGCGATCGATGCTTAGTTTCTTAAGCTTTGCAATCATTTGGTTTTTTTAGAGTTAGCTTTTACGTTATATAAATAATACTTTTCGTCGGAAACTAGACTCTTAGTAAAAGAGGCAATTGGAGACACGATAATATCATCTCGCGATTTCTCCAGATCGTAGTTCAGGATTAAAAGAATCTCAGGATTATTTTCTCTAACAAGTTGGCTGACTTGCTCTAACACTATACTCGGATCTACGTCTTTTCTTTGACTATTAAAAAGAGTGAAGCTACCTAACCTCTGTCTTTCGGGATAATAAATTTTTCGATTGAGATAACCGCTAATTGGTGCCATATTAACATCTCGACTTCCTACTATAAACATCTGGTCTAAGCTATGGCTTTTAATATAATTTGCTGTTTCGCGACCAGCAGAATAAGGGACTTGTAAATCTCGACTAAAAGCTACTAATCCTCCAGCTAACTGAGTATATAATACGATCGCGATAAAAATCTTTTTTCGTTTGCGAACGAACTGCATCCAATTAATTGTTCTTTTCTGGAGATCGAGCGAGATTTTTTTTATCTTTTTAGTCAATAAATTTGACGGGGGATAATAACCGGCTAGCCAAAGCGATGCAAGCAAGATAATATAATGATGCCCATAATGTCTAGGAACGCCTAAGAATTTTATGTAGTTGAAAAATAAAATTATTAAGGTACTGGTAATATAAAAGAATAAAATTAAAGGTTTTCTAATCAAAATAGTAGAAACAAAAGCTACGATAAATAAAGTAACAAGAGAAAAACAAAATAATGATAAACGCTGAGAATCTCCAGAAATTAAAACAATGATATAACCATTCCAAATTCGCGAGATCGCTTGGGTTAATCGATGCAAATCAAATTGAAGCACCCAGCGATTTAATCCACCCTGTAAATTGCTGTCTGCTGGAGGAATAATGGTTAAAAGTGAAACAATTATTCCCCAAACAAATATTAAAATGCTAGCAATGATGTTTGATGCTTGAATAGTAAAATTGCGATCGCTTTTTTTAATTGTAATATAATCAACTATCAAAGTTAATCCTAAAGCTACTGAGATTAATAGACAGTAAGCATTAGTATTTGCCATTAAAGCCAAAATAGCAGAAAGAAATATGTAACCTATTTCTTTAGAAGGAAATAAAGCACAAAATAAAAATATAAATAGTACTCCAATTGCATAATTTCTACTAATTAATAAGTATTCATAAAAAGGAAAATATCCAAAAGAAAATAAAATTTTCTGAAATTGTGTAAAAGGTGAGTATTTAGCAAAAATATAGATAGTTGTTGTAGCTATAAGCAAATGGAAAATCTGCATTGCTACAGGATTGTCGGTAAACTGACTAATAATATATAGACAAATATACCAAAGACTGGGATGACCTTCATATTTTATATTCTGGAAAAGTTCGACTAGAGAAATACTATCTCTAGTAATCAACCAGACATTTAACTCATCTCGCCACATGGCATGATTTAAAATGCCAACTAAACCAAAGAAAAAGAATAATGAAGTTAACCATAAAACAAAAAGATTGTTATTTTTTTTTTCGGCACTATTCTGGGAGATCTGATCGATTAATTGCATCTTAAAAATTTCCTTGATGTTATTTTCTTTTTGATGTACGTTTTCATGGCGATTTCATTCTGACTTGATTTCGCCAAGCTACTTGGTACGTTTTTGCTATATGTTTTTGCTGGCAATATATAAATAATATTTTTCATTATGAATAAAAGAATTAGTGAATTTTTTCAATAAAGATAGCTTTAAATCGTTTCTTGAATTCTGAATTTCATAATTTAAAATTAATAAAATATCTTGTTCTTTTTCTTGAGAAATTGTGCTTACCTGTTCTAAAATTTTATCGATATTTGTCGATTGTCGTTGACTATTAAACAAAACAAAACTACCAAATTTTTGACTCTCTGGATAGTAAATTTTTCGATTAAGATAAGCACAAATAGGCGAAATGGCAAAATCTTCGCTTCCTATAATAAACATTTTCTCTAAATGATGACTTTGAATATAGTTTGCTGTTTTTCGACTAGCAGAATAGGGGATGAATAATTCTCGACTAAAAGCAATTATTCCTGCTATAAGCTGGACATATAAAATTATTATTATAAAAGTCGTTTTATATCGACTGACAAAATTTATCCAGTTAGCTATTGCACTGTTAATTTTACTAGGTAGTTTGGTTGACAGATGAATTAATAGCTCCGATGGAGAATGATAACTAGCTAACCATAACGAGACAATCAAAATAATATAAAAATGTCCGTAGTGTCTTGCAGATCCTAGAAATTTAACATAGGTAAAAGTTAGAATTTCTAGATTAGCAATAAGATAGAAAAGTAGCGTAATAGGTTTTCTAATAAAAATAGTTGTTGCAAAAGCCAATATACCTAAAGAAAAGAGGGTAAATATCAAGAGATCTAAAGGCTTGGAATCAGCTGGAACTAAAATTAAAATATAACTATTCCAAATCCTCGTTATTGTCCTAGCCAATTGAACGAGATCGAATTGCAGCATCCATTCAGTTGCTCCTCCTTGTAAATTACTATCTATCGGAGGAATAAGAGTGGCTACTGAGATGCTTACACCGATAAAAAATATGAGTAAACTAATAATAATGTTTAACTTGCTCGCCGTAGATTTATAGTTCAGCTTCTCCTTCCAGAAATACTCTAAGGTTAAGACAATTGTAAGCGCGATTGCAATTAACAAGCAATAAGCATTCGTGTTTGCCATTAAAGCTAGAATTAATGATAATCTTAGATAACTTTTTTGTCTAGATTCAAAGCAAAAACAAAACAGAAAAATCGTCAATAAACCTATCGCATAATTCCTGCTAATCAATAAATACTCGTAAAAGGGTAAATATCCAAATAAAAACAAAATTTTTTGAAGATTGGTAAATGGAGAAAACCTAATAAACAAGTAAGCCGCTCCAGTAGCGATAAACAAATGTAAAATTTGCATTGCCACGGGATTATGGGTAACTCGATTGAGTAGATCTAGACAGAGATACCAAAGCAGGGGATGTCCTTCATATTTAACATGAGAAAATAGCTCGTAAATCCTATAACTGTCTCTAGCAATAAGCCAGCCATTTAATTCATCTCGCCACATAGCATGATTGAGAATACCAATCAAGCCAAGCACAAAAAATATAAAGAGTAAAGAAAGCTCTAAAACCCGATCTTTTTTTTGAAATAAATCAAACAATTCTCGCGTTTTCTGTTGGATTAAGATCATTACTAATTTTTGCGATTGCTTTTGTTAGTATTGTGAGCGTTAGCAGGTATTAACTCATTGTAGACTGCCTGAATGCTCATGATTGTTCCTTAATGACAAATGCGTTCGATTAACAGACTGTTACCTCCTGCGACTAGAAAAAGATTTTCGAGAATGTCAAATAATCATTAACAAATGACATAATTGATAACGAAAGTTTACAGGGAGGACAAGACGATTGACTACTCGCGTTATTATCGTGCGTCACGGACAAAGTAGCTACAACGCCCAGAAAAAAATTCAAGGTCGTTGCGACGAGTCAGTCTTGACAGAGAAAGGGCGCGTCGATGCCGAGACAGTTGGTACTGCCCTTAGTAAACTAAACGTTGATGCCTTTTACTCTAGTCCTTTGCAACGGGCAAAATCAACAGCCCAAATTATTCAAAGCTGTTTAGAGAATCCTCCCACCCTACAAGCGACGGATAAGTTAATGGAAATCGATTTGCCGCTTTGGGAAAACTTGCTCAAATCCGAGGTAGAAAAAAGATTCCCAGAAGACTATCGTTGCTGGAAAGAACGCCCTCACGAATTCAAAATGCTGCTGTCTACCCCTGAAGGACAGCGGGAACACTTTCCCGTTCTCTCTCTCTACGAACAGGCGCAGCAATTTTGGCAAGAAATCCTTCCCCAACATCAAGGAAAAACGATTGTAATCGTGGCGCACAATGGCATCAATCGCTGCTTAATTATGAGTGCCCTTGGCATTCCCCCCTCTCGCTACCATTCCATCCAGCAGTCCAACTGCTGCATCAACGTATTGAACTTTAGCGGGGATTGGGGCGAACCCGTCCAGTTAGAATCGTTGAATCAAATTTCTCACTTAGGCAAACCCCTTCCTTCACCCCGCAATCCCCATAAAGGACCTCGTTTCTTATTGATTCGTCACGGGGAAACTCAGTGGAATCGCGAGTCGCGCTTTCAGGGGATTCGCGATATTCCCCTCAACGACAGAGGAAGGGAACAAGCGCAGAGGGCGGCAGAGTTCCTTAAGGATGTGGCAATTGACTTCGCACTCAGCAGTCCGATGTTGCGCCCCAAAGAAACCGCAGAAATTATACTTCAGAATCATCCCAACGTCAGTTTAGACCTTCAGGAACGATTGACGGAAATTTGTCACGGACTTTGGGAAGGGAAACTAGAAACAGAGATCGAAAGCGAATTTCCTGGGTTGCTGCGCCAGTGGAAAGAAGCCCCAGAAACCGTACAAATGCCAGAAGGAGAGAATTTACAACAGGTTTGGGATCGCGCGATCGCCAACTGGAACGATCTAGTAAAATACTATGCAAATTCGCCAGAACCAAGAACGGGTATTGTAGTCGCCCACGATGCCATTAACAAAGTCATCCTCTGCTATCTCCTCGGTTTGCAACCTGCTAATTTCTGGAATATCAAACAGGGCAATGGTGGCGTTAGCGTCATTGACTATCCCGACGGGGCAGAGGGAATGCCAGTCTTACAGGCGATTAATATTACTACTCATTTAGGTTCTGGAATTTTAGATAAGACGGCAGCAGGGGCATTGTAATCAGTTGTCAGTAATCGATGATTGTCGGTAAACTTCAGGATTGACGCAATGGGGTAAACGCTCCCCCATTAATCCAGCCACTAAATTTTGCGCTGCCATTAATGCCATTTGCGATCGCGTCTTGTAGGAAGCACTGCCGATGTGAGGCACGATGATGAGATTGGGCAAAGTCAATAAAGGACTGTCGAGGGGGATGGGTTCGGGTTCGGTAACATCTAAAGCAGCCCCAGCGATTCGACCCGTCTTAAGAGCATCATACAGCGCTTCTGGACTAACGATCGCGCCTCGCGCCGTATTGATGAGAATGGCTGACGGTTTCATCCGCTCGAACTGCGGGCGATCGAACAAATGAAAGGTATCATTAGATAAAATCGTATGAATGGTCACAAAATCCGACTCTTGTAGCAATTGCTCGAAAGAAGCATATTCAACGCCTAGCAATCGCTCTAATTCTGCCTCACGCCGATGCCGACTGTAGTAGAGAATCCGCATCTCAAATCCCTTGGCGCGGCGCGCAACCGCTTGTCCGATGCGTCCAAAACCGACAATCCCTAAAGTTGCTCCCGTTACATCCGCTCCCAACAATACCATCGGTTCCCAAGTCTGCCAATGTCCCTCGCGCAGAAATTTTTCGGCTTCAACAATTCTTCGTGCTGCTGCCATGAGTAACGCCCAAGTTAAGTCAGCCGTTGCATCCGTCAGAACTCCGGGCGTATTGCCGACAGGAATGCCTCTCGCTGTCGCCGCAGCTATATCGATATTGTCATAACCGACTGCCATCTGACTAATGACTTTTAGGGATCCGCCTGCTTCTATTAAATCTTTATCGACGCGATCGGTTAGCAGGCAGAGTAACCCATCGATATCCCGAATTTTTTCCCTGATTATCTCGTAGGGAGGCGGTTGGCGTTCCGTCCAGATTTCCATTGAGGCGCGATCGCGCAGATATTCTAATCCAGCATCGGGAATACGGCGCGTGACGAAGATTTTGGGCAAAGACATGGGTAAAGTCAGAAGTTGTAGATATTTTGATGGAGTGGCTCTTTGAAATAGATTCGGTCGATCGAGTATTCTACCTTTTAGCGATCGCGTATTTAATGGACTGAAACACTTGTCTAGTCGTCTTTAGACGACTTGAAATATGAGGCAGCGATTTCAATCGCTGACGTATTATTGACTTTAGCATCTTAGACAGAATTGAGAGCGATCGCTCCCATCCCAACCTTGCTTGAAGTTTACCCTACTATTAACACTAATCCCTTGAGATACAATCCTTCTGGATGATAAATACTGACTGGATGGTCGGGGGGTTGGGCGAGGTGGTGCAGTACGCGAATTGGCTTGCCTAACTCGATCGCGGCGGCAGTGACAGCACCTTTAAAATGGTCTAGTCCGACGACTTGCGAGCAAGAAAATGTCAATAAAATTCCCTGCGATCGCAATTTTTCCAAAGCTAATTTATTCAACCGTTTATATGCCATAACCGCTTGATGGCGCACCGAGAGATTTTTGGCAAAAGCTGGCGGATCGAGTACGATAACATCGTATTCCCCGTCGCACTTTTTGAGAAAATCAAAGACATCTACAGCCGAAGTTTCGTGAGGAATTTGACCTGGATTGTTTAACGATACGTTACGAGCTGCCCATGCGATCGCTTTTGCCGAACTATCGACCGAACAAACAAAACTCGCGCCTGCTTTCACTGCATAGGCAGAAAATCCGCCAGAATAGCAAAATGTATTCAAAACTCGCTTGCCTGCGACGTATTTAGCTAGCAGCGATCGATTCTCTCGCTGATCGATGAAAAAGCCCGTTTTTTGCCCTTCTTCCCAATCTACATAGAAGCGATGACCGTATTCTATCACTTCGCCATCTTCTCTTGCTCCCAGTAAATATTGGTTTTCTGCCCTTACTTGAGCTTTGGGAAGAACGGAAGCACTTTTATCGTAGACTGCTCTTAAGTCTTGACCGTAAACTTTTTGCAAGCATTCAACGATGAGCGATCGCTGCTCGTACATGCCAATAGAATAAGCTTGTAGCACGGCAGTCCCGTTATACCAGTCAACAATTAATCCCGGCAATCCATCTCCTTCTGCGTTAATTAATCGATAGCAAGTTGTTTGTTTGCTAGCAGCTAAGCCGATTTCTTTTCTCATCCAATAAGCATTCTGAAATTTTTCCAGAAACAATCGATCGATGTCCGATACTTTCTCGAAAGAGAAAATTTTTACGGCAATATTTCCGGGACTGTAGTGTCCGGTTGCTAGATACTCACCACTGTCGCTGTATACGTCTACAATTTCACCCTCTCTCAACCCAGTATCTTTCTTTTTGATGGCACCGGAAAAAATCCAAGGGTGAAATCGCTTAACGGCATCTGCTTTGCTATCGTGCAAAACGATTCGTGAAAAGTTTGGCATTGGTCAGTGAAATTTTCAGCCTTTTCTCAATATAGTCTTTCTTGCGTATAAGTCTTAAATTGCAGGCATTCTGGTTCCGCTTATCAATCAATTAGGGCTTGTTATAAGAGCAAGTTTACTTCGCGTACAATAAACTTATTTAGGCAAAACTAAGCAGAAAACAATGGCAATAGATTTCGTCCCTCTTCTAGCAATGCCTAATTTCAAATTCTTATGCAACGTCGCACTTTTCTTAAATACACCAGTCTAGGAGTCGCTAGTGCAATCGTTACTGCTTGTAGCGATCGCGGTTCTAATAATGAACCAATCAAGATCGAACAACCGCGCCCCAGCAACTTTGACAAACTAGAGAAAACCTCTCTCACCCTTGGCTACGTTCCAATAACTGATGCTGCCCCTCTCATCGTTGCCCAGGAGAAGGGTTTTTTTTCGCGCTATGGGCTAACGGTTACCTTAAGCAAGCAAGCGAGTTGGGAAGATCTCGAAAAGGGATTGCTCGAATGGCGCTTTGATGCGGCGCAAGCGTTGTACGGGATGCCGATGCTGGCTCAACTGGGGGCAAAAGCTGCCTCAATGGTAGCTCTAATGACGCTTAATCTCAATGGAGGCGCGATCGCTCTTTCGCAGAAAGCTTGGAAAGCTGACATTCGTCCTTCTATCGATTACGTCAACTTTCAGGAATTTTCCGACAGCTTTATCAAATATATTCGAGGCTTTCAGAAACCTCCTAACTTCGCCATAGAATCGGCTGCTTCGATAGAAAACTATCTCTATCGCTACTGGTTAGCCGCCATGGGGATCGCTCCCGAAAAAGAAGTAAAATTTACTGAAATTTCTCCCTCGCAAGCGATCTTTAAGCTACAGGCAGGCAGTATTGATGGTTCCTGCATCGGCGAACCTTGGAATCAGGATGCAGTTTTGAAGAAAGCGGCATTCGTGACTTATGCGAGTCGAGATATCTGGAAGGGACACCCAGGAAAAGTTTTAGCTGCTATGCAAGGTTGGGTAGATAAGAATCCGACCACGGCAAAAGCTTTAGTTGCCGCACTTATAGAAGCTTGTCAGTTTTGCGATCGCCCGGAAAATCATGCAGATGTCGCCCTACTCCTAGCACAGAGTCAATATCTCAACGCCGACATCAAAGCAATCGAGCCATCTCTAGGAGGCAAATACAACTATTCTCAATTAGAAGACAAAGAAGGCGTTGCCTCGATTCCCGATTTTACTGTCTTTCACTACCGGCCAACGGATTATCTCAAACAATCCGATTGTACTAACTATCCCTGGCGTTCTCATGCAGTTTGGTTGCTGACTCAAATGATTCGCTGGAATCAGATCGATCGCCGAGAATATCCTCAAAACGCCGATGAAATCCTCAACAAAATCTACCCCACAGAAATTTATGAAGAGGTTGCCAAGGCACTCAACATCCTACTTCCGACTGACAAAATGAAAAAAGAACCCGCTACAGCATTTATCGACGGACGAGAGTTCGATCCGAGTCAACCCGTGGCTTATCTCAATCAATTTGTGTTGCGGGCAGGGCGATCTAAAATCTTTGCACTCAGAACCGACAGGGATTAAAATCGCTGCCTCAGATGTAAAGTCCTCTTTAGACGACTGGATAAGTGTCCGAGTCCATTTGATGTGATACAGACGCTAATTATTTAATTTTTTTGGTTGTGCTTGGGCATATCCTTCGCGGTTTAGTCAGCAGTTCTCTCTTGCAACCGTCTAGTGCGAGCGCGTTTGTCGATTTAGGGATATATGCTTTTCACATACCACTGTTCTTTTTTATTTAGGAGTTGTTCGTCGAGCGATCGCTATCAAAACCTCTCAAGAATTTTGCTATCGATAAGCTATACGTCATCACTTATCCCTATTTTCTGCGATCGGCGTTACAAATACTACTTTAGGTAATGGAAACGGTCAAAGACGATCTGGGCATTGGGAAATCCTCCCCACATATCTACACTTACTTCTTCCTCCTGCTCTCGCACTGTCAGAGGCTGCTGTTTGAGCGCCGCGATGAGATCTGCCTGTTGATGACTATCGATTGTTTATAGTTTTTGTAACGGAACCCAAAAAGGTGCCGTTTGAAACTAAAATAGTAAATAGTTATAAAGTTTTTAATTGCTGTCAATCTCCACTATGCTCAAGACTTTTTCCTCAAAGACTTCCCCCATCGTCCTGGCTTCGGTAGCTGACTATTTCAAAGTCCTTTCCGAAGTCAGTCGGCTTCAGATTTTAAGTTGTTTGAGGTCGGGGGCAATGAATGGAAAGGAAATTACGGAAGCGACCGGTTTAGGGCAGGCTAATCTGTCAAAACATTTGAAGGCGCTGACTCAAGCTGGAATCATATCTCGCCAACCACAAGGCGTTAGCGTCTACTATGAGATTGCTGACCCAATGATTTTTGACTTGTGCGAATTGGTGTGCGATCGCATTAGTAACCAAATGCAACAACGGGCTAAAGAATTTGAACAGTTTACAGCATTTACTACCCCCTCAACATAACTATTCAATATTTCCCTAAAAAAATCCTAAACCGAGACTTTGAGATTTTCTTCCCACCGACGCGGTCCTTTGTCGCGGCGAATGTCTCGCCAAATCTGAGTGGCGGCTAAAGCACCGTCGCCAGCCGCTACCACCACCTGATTCAGCCCCACCTTTAAATCGCCAATCGCAAAAATCCGAGGGTGGGAAGTTCGACCCATCTTATCGGTGACGAGATTGCCACCCTTTAACTCCAAATCTATTCTTTGGAGATAGGTATTGTGATAGCGAGAACCCATCGAAATCAAACCCGTTTCCAACTCGACGACCGACCCATCCGTCAACTCTACGCCAGTCATTTGATGTTTTTGACCCAGAAATTTCTTGATGGGTGTCTCTATCAGGCGATAGCCATGTTCCTGTAGTTGGGAGCGAAGTCCGGCACTAACCTCAAACAGTCCGTGAGTAAAGACAGTAATATAGGGCGTAAACCAACTCAAGTTGAAAATCATCTCTTCAATACTGGCTTCGCTACCAGCAAAAAAACCACATTGCTTGTCAGTCATTTCATAGCCATCGCAGACCATGCAGACATGTAAGTTATAACCCGCATACTGGTAGACATTCTGCATATCTTCTAAAGGCGGCAGATAGTCGATGATGCCACTGGCAGCAATCAGGTACTTAGAGCGAAAAACTCGATAAATGCTATTATTGCGACCGACTTTAACTCGCACGGCAAAAGTGTCTCCTTCATCGACAACTTCTTCCACATAAGCGTTGAGAAAATCTCCATTGAGAGAGAGATAATGTTCTTTACCCCGCTCGAGCAGCACGCGACCGGGGGTATCTGGCGGCAACCCTAGATAATTGTGTAATTCTTGCATCCAAAAGGAACGCGCTTTGCCTTTATCGAGAATGAGACTGGAGAGGCGGAATCGCTGTAGATAAATGCCAGCAGAAAGTCCGCCCGCACCGCCACCGACAATAATGACATCGTAAACGCGATCGAGGTTTCGATCGAGATTTTTCTTTGAGAGTTTCATCGTTTTTTTGTCTATTTTGAGCGAGGACAACCAGGCAATTGATTTCAATAATCTAAAGACAAAATGCGTCCTTGGGTGAAATTAAAGAAAGCTTCTTTTTGGGCTAGTTGTACGCCCTCCATTAAATCCGAGGGTTGATGGTTGGCAGCTTTTAAGCACATAGGGCAGACGTACATCCGAACGCCTTTGTCAATTAGCTTGGGTAAGAGGGTTTGTGCTGATTCAAACTCTCTAAATTCAATCGCTTTCCCATTCTTGAGAGGAACTTCTACGCCTTTGATATCAAAGAACACTAAGACATCTTTATCCTCAGACATTTTTTCAGCTAATGCGAGTGCCATCAAGACTCGGTGAGGGTCTTCTGCGCCTCGACTAATGTGAAGAAAGACTCCATCCTTAACTTTAGTTTCCATTTAGAGAACTCCTCGTCTAATCACTTGTAGGGTGAATTAAACTTCTCGAAGCTGTTGCACCATTTCAACGGTTTCGACAACGGATTTTTTCCTGGCTATTCCGGCGATCTGAGGGCTGACTAATGTCATAAAAAACTATCCGTTTTTACTTGACTTGTTTAACTCCTACGGTTAGGTAGCGCGATCGCCAGTCACTATTTGGCTATTCGACAGCTAAATTATTAGATGGGTGAAATTACTTGCCCGTGCGAGTCTCTAGCCCCAATCGCTGCCATTCCATCATGCCGCCAGTAATATTAAACACTTGGCTAAAACCTGCTTTGACTAGAGCGTTAGCTGCAATGGGACTGCGGTGAGAGGTTAAGCAGATGACGGCAACCGCTCGCTCTTTGGATAAATCTCGAAACCACTGGGGTAGCAGCCAACGGCGAAACAGAGGCATCGTTCCCAAGAGTAGGCGCGGTAAGCTGAGATTGAGAGCAGTGGGGGCATGACCGATGGCATATTCCCATCGGCTACGGACATCGATGAGCAGAGGCGGGTTCGGTAATTTAGTAAATTCCTTCGGGGATAGATGAGTAATGCGCGATCGCGCCGAAGCTGAAGTAGACATCATAGTACTACTCTCCCTTCAGAGTCATATTAATTTTATAACTAAATAGTAATTTAGTCAACCTACAACAGGAGGCTCAAAACTCCTTTGAGGTTTGGCTTCGGGTTTCCGATCGGTGTATCCTGGAGTTTGCTGTTAATACCGGTCATCTATCAGCACAAAAACTGTTGTGAGTAGAGTCTAATAACAATGGCTAAACTTTCTGTAGAACTACAGCGCTATTTTTTTGAAGAAGAAAGACAAAGTGAAATTAAACTGGTAGAAGTCCTTACCTTAGCAGGAGAACGCATATTTGGCTTTTTATTTGTCATTCTTTCTCTTCCTTCTGCCTTGCCGATTCCCGCACCTGGTTACTCAATTCCTTTTGGGATTTTAATGTTTCTTTTAGCCATTCAATTAATCGCAGGTGCTAAAGGGCCTTGGCTGCCTGAAAAGATGATGCACGGCTCGATGAAGTTGGAAAGCGCTCAGAAAATTGTCAAAGCAGGGATTCCTTGGCTCAAAAGAATTGAAGCCATTACTCGTCCTCGCATGACTTATGTTTGTACTACATTAACTGGTAGAGTACTAATAGGAATCGCGATCGCGCTGATGTCCATTTCTATGATGATTCCCATTCCTGGAACCAATACATTGCCTGCAATGGGAATTTTTGTTACAGCCTTTGGTTTACAGGAAGATGATGGCTTTATCAGTCTCGGCGGTTTAGCGATCTGCTTAATGGCAGGCGTTCTTTCCACGTCAATTATCATTGCCGTCATTTGGGGGGGGAGCAGTTTATTAGACGTAATCAAAACTTGGCTCAAATCAGTCATGAGTTACTGACACTCTCTCAATTATCAAATTGTCTTGAATCGAGATAGTAAAGCAGTATCCCCTTGAAAGATTGACTGATTTGCTTTATTGTTATTTTATAACTAATTGGTTGTTTAAGATTAAAAGAAAATAATTTTCCTAACAGCGTGGGAATAGACGGCGATCGCATGGCAGAACCTCGCTCCTTATCCTGCGCTAGCTTTAACAAATCGGAGAAAGACCAATGGCTCACATTATCGTAATCGGTGCGGGACTAGGAGGATTGCCAACAGCTTACGAACTGCGACATCTCTTACCGAAGCAGCATCGCATCACCCTGATTTCCGACAAGCCAGAATTTACCTTTATTCCCTCGCTGCCTCACGTCGCTTTTGGCTTAACATCCCTCGAAAAAATCCAACTCAATGTCGAAAAGCTGGTTAAAAATCGGGCGATCGATTGGGTATTGGGACAGGTAGCAGCCCTCAACCCTCACGCCAAACAGATAACCGTAGGAGATAAAACAATTGATTACGATTATGCCGTTATTGCTACGGGAGCCTCCCTCAAACTCGATGCCATCCCTGGTTTGGGACCCGAAGGCGGTTATACCCACTCAGTCTGCAATCCTCATCATGCCCTGCTAGCGCGAGAAGCCTGGAAAGAATTCGAGCAAAATCCAGGGGCTTTAGTCGTGGGAGCCGTGCCTGGGGCTAGCTGTATGGGACCCGCCTACGAGTTTGCTCTCCTAGCAGATTACGTACTGCGTCAAAAAAGATTGCGCAATCGCGTTTCCATTACCTTTGTTACCCCGGAACCCTATGCGGGTCACTTGGGCATTGGAGGGATGGCAAACTCAGGGAAACTGGTGACACAATTAATGCAAGAACGGAACGTAGAATTGATTGAAAATGCTGCCATTATTAAGATTGATGCTGAGAGAATCTGCCTAGCAGACAGTCGCCAGTTACCGTTCAAATACGCCATGCTCCTGCCACCTTTCTGCGGAGCCAAGTTCTTGCGGGACGTACCAGGATTGACTGATGCTAAAGGCTTTTTACCAGTCCTACCGACCTATCAACATCCCGATTTTCCTTCTATTTATAGTTTGGGGGTGACCGTGGAACTTGCCCCTCCCGAACCAACTCCAATTCCGAGCGGCGTTCCGAAAACGGGTCAGATGACCGAATCGATGGGCATGGCAGTCGCCCACAATCTTGCCAGAGAGTTAGGGGAAATTGAAGCAGCGCCCGTAACTCCTACCCTAGGAGCCATTTGCATGGCGGACTTTGGCGATACCGGGATTCTCTTTGTTGCCAATCCCGTTTTGCCCGATCCGGTGACGGGAAAGCGGCGCAGAGCTTTTGCAGTGCGGGGCTGGTGGGTGAGTTGGATTAAGACGGCTTTTGAGAAATTTTTCTTAGCCAAGATGCGTTTAGGAATGTCTATCCCTTGGTTCGAGCGCTTGGGATTGTGGCTTTTAGGATTATCTCTCACCGAGCCGATGTCAGCCTCAAGGGAGCAAAACTTAGAAATGAAAAAGACGGGCGGGCGGGTGCAAGGGACTCTGCCGTGAGATGGCAAAGCCTGAAAAGCACTTCGTTAGAGATACTCCGCCGTTGAACGGCGGAACCTCCTCTGACTTCGTCAATGTTGTCTAATAGCGCTCGACAGAAAAACGAGATGGAAATGACGCTTAATCCCCAAGAATTTGAGAGTTTGGCAGAGCGATTTAAAATCCTCAGCGAACCGACAAGATTACAAATCCTATCGGCAATTTGCCAGGGAGAATATAACGTTAATGATATTTGCCGACGGACTGGTCTGCGCCAAGCTAATGTTTCCAAGCACTTACACCTGCTCAAAAGAGCTGGGGTCGTGGCTTGTCGTCGAGTAGGCGTATGCCGCTATTATCGCGTCATCGATCGAGACTTGATGAACTTGTGTGCTAAAGCCCGTAGAGAAAAATTCTACTAGGAGGAAAATAATGGAAAGTTCTACAATTGATAAACCTCAGTTACCTGAGAGCTGGCTCAATATAAAAGTTATTGGTTTATTGACATCTCTCATTGTCTTATCGGGAGGGGTAGGATGGTGGTTATTATCAAACTCCACCAGTCGTCAGCCAATCCCGAAAGCGATCGCAACTTCTCCGACAATCAAGGTGCAAACAGCCGTTATTAAGCCAATGCCCGTTCGAGGCGATCGCACTCTGACGGGAACTGTCGAGGCAGTGGAATCGGTCACTTTGACTAGCCGCGTCATGGGACAGATCGAGCGACTCCCGGTACAGGAAGGAGATTTAGTCAAAGCCGGTCAACTGATTGCTCGCATAGATGTACGAGATATTCAAGCCCAGCGCAATCAAGGCAATGCTGCTATTTCTCAAGCGCGATCGGCTGTCAGCGCGGCGCAGTCGGCTTACCTAACTGCCCAAGCGCAAAAAAATCAAGCAGAAGCTCGCGTTCGAGAAGCCCAAGCCACCCTGACAGAAGCTCAAGCAGAATTAGCCGATGCCAAGCTGCACCAAAAGCGGATGGCGATGCTGCGAACTGAAGGAGTAGTCAGTCAATCCCAGCTAGATGAAGCTAATACCCGCGTAGCGACAATTGAAGCCAGAATTGGTCAAATTCAAGCGGCAATTAAGCAAGCGATCGCAACCGTTGACCAAGCCCAAGCACAAGTCCGACAGGCACAGGCACAGATCGAACAATCCCAAGCGGGAGTTGCACAAGCCCAGGCAACTGTAGAACAAACCTTAGCGAACCTCGATTATGGGACTGTGACAGCTCCTTTTACTGGGGTGGTGACGCGCAAACATGCCGAAGTTGGCGCAATGGCAGGTACGGGACAAGCTTTAGTCACCTTAGAGAATATCGATCGACTTCGCTTTAGCGTTGCCGTCCCCGAATCTCTCATCGGTCGGCTCGAACACGGTCAACCGGTGCAGATCGAGTTAGATGCCCTCAATCGTTCGGCGAACGGTCGCGTCAGTCAAATTATTCCAGCTGCCGACCCCGCCTCGCGCAATTTTACGGTCAAGATTGCTTTGGCATCGGATGCCGATATCATTCCGGGGATGTTTGGTCGCTTGCAATTGACGACCAGCACTCGCCAAGCCTTGATGATTCCCAATGATGCGATCGTCAAGCGTATGGGGATTACTGGCGCGTACAAAGTGGTAGACGGCAAAGCTCAGTTTCAAACCCTAACCGCAGGGACAACTCATGGAGAACAGGTGGAAGTCTATTGGGGACTAGAAGCAGGCGATCGCGTCATTCTCAATCCTAGCCCCGCTCTCACAGATGGGGCATTGGTTAGTCTTCAGTAACCTTCACTTTTATTCACTATTTAGGATAGATTATGTGGAAATCTTTTTATCGACTCCTAACGGCAATTACCATAACTTTGCTGCTATTTAGCTGGCATCCTACCATTGCCAATGCTCAAACCGACCCGACAGAACTAGCTAAAGCCGTTCAGGAAATTGAAGCCCTCGATGCGATGCGTTCCGGTTTAGCCTCAACTTTGGAAGGAAAACCGGAGGCACCAACCTTGCAGACATTTAAAGAAGTTTGTCAACCCGTCGGCATGAGAGCCAAACAGCTAAGTCAAGAAAATGGCTGGCAAGTCAAGCAAATTGCTAAAAAGTATCGCAATAGCGCCCATGCCCCCGATAACTTACATTCGGTGATGGCACTAGCTAAGTTTGAACAGAACCCAGAATTAATGGGCTTTTGGGAGCGAGAAACTATTAACGGACAACAAGGAACTCGCTACTATCGTCGTATTAATGTCGAAGCTAGTTGCCTTGCCTGTCACGGTGCAAAAAATTCTCGACCCCAGTTTATTCAAGAAAAATACCCTCAAGATTTAGCTTTTGATTTTCAAGTGGGCGACTTGCGGGGGATGTATGCGGTATTTATTCCCGACGTTCGAGTGCAAAAAGCTCTCAGTAGCGAGTAGCTGCCCAAACTAAGGAGGAAAGCCAAATGAAACGGATTATTGTCTTAATCGCGATCGCGTCGAAATTAAAGGCTCTAGAATTACCGATGCTGGAATGGTAACCTCGATTGTCTCTCAAGTGACCAAAGGCGATAATGTTCTGATTCTACGAGATGAAAATGGTTTGCCAATGTGGAGTCGCAGGCAAAGATAGGAGATATTTATGTGGTGTCGCATTCGACAAATTTTCTCGTGGTTGGTATTGCTAGGTACTTTAATTCTACTACTGTTATTGGGGCTAGGAATCTTCTCAGTTTTGCCTGCTGCGGCTGCTATTCGTCAGATGGAAGAAGCCCCCGGACAAATATTACAGCAATCTCGACATACGTTGCGAGATGAGAAGGGAAATGCTTGGCAAGTGGTGCTATTTAAACGGGTTAAAGCCGATGGTTCGACGACCGTCAATTTGCGATTAGTTGGGTTTCCCGGTACGGTGGCATTTGCCCATCCTCAACCGTTGAAAATTACAACCAACCAGGGAGAAATATTGGTAGCTGAAGATTTGTTTGCCCAAAAAGCGCCCGCTCCTAATGTCGGTCAATACGACCTTAAAAATATATTGCCTCAATTACCAATAGCAGGAGCGGTTCATTTATCTCTCGTCATGAATGACGATCGCGCGATCGATCTGTCAATTCCTGCCGAAGTGACGCTCGAATGGCAAACTATTGCAGCCCAATAACGAAATGAAAACATTAACCAAGGATAGAAACAATGGCAGAATTATTTTCCCCCGAATGGATGCAAGCATACAAAGACCAATGGAATGCCGAACCGGAATTAGCAGATGCGCTAGCTAAAATTAATTTTAATTCCGCGATCGCCTACGGCTTCAAAAGAGAAGATAAACCCAAAGGAATTCTCATCGTCAAGGAAGGTCGAGCAGTAGAAGCCGGTATCTATAAAGGACAAGAACTGAACTGGGATTTGCGAGCCGATCTCAAAGATTGGGAAAAGTGGCTCAAGAATGGTTTGAATATGATGAGTTTAAGTGCGGCTTATATGCAGAGCAAACTCAAGTTTGCCGTAGGCGATTATGGTGCGATGATTAAAGATCCCCGCATGGTTGGACCATTTCTCAAATCCTTCGCCGTTATGGGACGAGTTTAACGAATTTTTCAAAACCTAAAATTTGAGAGAGATGACAAAAACAATAACAACCGATTGGAAGTACCAGTGGCAAATCCCAATACAGCCGGAGGTCATCTGGGTGCTAAGTACGAAGAATTAGGCAATCCAGCTTTCAACGCCGAGCAAGTCATTCCCGCCTTAGTCAACTATCTGCGATCGCAAGTGGGAGTAGATATTCCCCAGTGATTGCGGCAGGCGGAATTTGGAATCGCACCGATATCGCTCGCGTGCTAGCTTTGGGAGCAAAGGGCGTGCAAACAGGAACTCGTTTTATTACCGGCTTGCAAGTGTCGCGATACCGGCATTGGATCGCGCCGGACGCGCACAAAGGATGATGTCTGTTGCCCAATTAATAGAAGATGAAGAATTTAACCAATTATCAGCTCTAATGAACTCCCCGGATTGGCAAACTCGCGATCGCTTTCTCGAACTTCGCTCTCCTTGGCTTACTCTGATTGGCGAACATCTTCAAGAGCCGCAACAGGAACAAATTCTAAAATACTGGCGAGTTGAAAAGGCTGATTCAGTTATTATTTTACCCATTCAAAGCCACCAGCTAATTTTGCCCCATCCAACTTACCGCCCCGGATTGGGCAAAGCAACCTTGGACTTTCCTGGCGGAAGACTTCCTGAAGGAGAACAGCCGCTCGCGGTAGTGCCAACTATTCTCCAACGCGAACTAGGGGTTACAGCAGAAGATATCGCCCAGATAACCCCTTTGAATAGTCAGGGATGGGCAGTCAATAGTTCCTTTTCCAATCAGAAGCTCTACGGATTCGTCACAGACTTGCATTCTACAGCTAAGATTCCTGCAAACTTTATTGGAGGCACTTATCCTATTACCGACTCAGGTATTGAGTCCTTACTCAAATCTCTAACTTGTCTGCAATGTCGAGCCTTGTTGTTGGAGTGGTGGCTAACTAGATCGCGATCGTTGAGTTAAATGAAACTCATACCATTTTGGATTGCGGAAGCTTAATGCGGAAGCTTAATAAAGCAGTGGTTTCAATTCTTTTTTAAGTGGTTTGCGATAACTCTTTTGCTTTATTCAAAAGTAATTTAGCTCTCAACTCTAGAAAACTATTGTAATCATCAGTGACATTTAGCTACTAACCCATTTACAGGAAGACCCGAGCTTTTATTTTGCTAAATAACTAAAAAGTTTTATAATAAATAATTGCCAATTAGTTTAACCGACGAAATCAATCTGGATAACTGCCATGTCTGACGATTCCTGCGGAACGCCGAGCGATCGCGCCGAAACCCAAAAGCCGAACCTGGTAGGACAAATTACTGCTTATTTTATTAATTCCCAGGTGACAATCCTTCTCATTGCTGCTCTTATCGTGTTTGGCATAGCAGCAGTCATCTTTACCCCCAAAGAAGAAAATCCGCAAATTGTCGTTCCGGCGGCTGACGTTTACTTGCAGTATCCCGGCGCACCCGCAGAAGTCGTCGAGAAAACGGTTACGACTCCAGTAGAAGCCAAAATTCGGGAAATAACGGGAGTCGAGCATATTTATTCGGTTTCCCAGAATTCTGGGGCAAAGATTACGGTGCAGTTTTTTGTCGGGGAAAACTGGGAAGATTCCCTATTCAAGCTACAAAACCAGTTATATAATTGGCAAGATATTTTTCCGCCTGGGGTAAATTACCTCGTCAAACCGACAATTATTGACGACGTGCCGATCGTTACCCTGACGATCGCGGGAGAGGGTTATTCAGACAATCAACTGCGCCGCATTGGAGAGAGATTATTAGAAGACTTGCGCAGCATTCCCAATACCGGGAACTTGACAATTACAGGGGGACAACCCCGCGTCATGCGGGTGGACTTGGATCCCGATAAATTAGCCAGTTACAAACTATCTCCTGCCGCGATCGCCCAACGCCTGCAAGGAGAAAATATCCAACTCCCCGCGGGGGATGTTTCGGCGGGAGAAAACCGACTCTTTATTGAAGGGGGCAGTTTATTTTCCTCAGCCGCCGATCTGGGGGATGTTATTGTCGGCTTTAGCGGCGGCGCAGCCAACAAATCTCCCATTTATCTGCAGGATGTAGCAACCATCAAAGATGATTTCGGCGATCGCGTTACCTATTCGCGCATTCACTACCGCAAAGATTGGAACATCGCCAATCCCTATCCCAACTCCAAAGAACATCCCCAGGACGAATTCGTCAGCCAAAACGCAGTTACCATCGGCATTGCCAAGAAAAAAGGCACTAACGCCGTCACCGTTGCCAAGCAGATCTTTAAGCGCCTCGACGAACTAAAATCTCAACTACCGCCAGGGGTAGAAATTGGGGTTAGTCGCAACGATGGACTGACGGCATCTAGGGCAGTCGGGGATCTTTACACCAGTTTATTGCAAGCGATCGCGATCGTGGTAGCCCTACTGGTAATTTTCTTGGGTTGGCGCGAAGCTTCCATTGTTGCCTTTGTCATTCCCCTAACCCTGGCAGGAACGCTGTTAGTGGGTTGGATTGCCGGTCAAACCATTAACCGAATTACCCTTTTTGCGCTGATTCTGGCATTGGGTACGTTGGTAGATGACGCGATCTCGGCGACAGAAAATATTCACCGTCGCTTTGCACTCAAAGCCAACATGAGTTTTTCCGAAAAAACCTCAGAAGCGATCGCCGCCGTAGCCGAACTAGGCGTTCCCATCATTCTCTCCACCGTCACCGTCATCCTCGCCTTCCTGCCCATGCGCTTCGTCACTGGCATGATGGGACCCTACATGGCGCCAATTCCTTTTAACGTGCCCGTCGCCATGCTGATTAGTACCACCTTGGCATTGACGGTGACTCCCTTTCTGGCATTGCGGTTAATTAAAATTAAACCGAAACGGGAAACGGGAAATGGGTCAGAATCTGCCGCTAACGAGTCTGAGAAAGTACAGCAAACCCGCATCTACAAGCTATATCGCCGTATCTTAGAACCCTTACTCGACTCTACCCAACGTCGCCGCTTCGTGTTGTTTTTCATTACGGGTTTGTTACTGGCAAGTTTTATCCTACCTTTGACTCAGGCGATCAAATTCCGAATGTTGCCCAAGGCAAATAAAGATACTTTTTTAGTCCAACTCGATGCGCCACTGGGAAAAGAGTTAGTAGAGACCGATCGCATCGTTCGAGAAATGGAAGCCGCTTTAACCCAAGATCCGGAAGTGGTACAATTCGAAAGCTATGTAGGTACGGGCGCGCCAATAGACTTTAATGGCTTGCTGCGGGGCAGTAGCGATCGCACGGGCGAACATTTTGCCGATATTCGGGTTCATTTAACCAATAAAGAGGCTCGCAAAGAAGATTCTGAAGCAATCGTTTTCCGCTTGCGTTCCCAGTTAAGCGCAATTGCGACAGCGAATAATGCCATTGTCAAGTTAGTCGAAGATCCGCCCGGTCCTCCAGTGCGATCGACCATGCTAGCGGAAATTTACGGTGCCGATTACGATCGCCTGTGCCAGTTAGCAAAAACAGTCCGCCAAGTCTTCAGTGACACTAAGGAGGTAGTCGATATTGACGATTCGGTCAAAAATCGGATCCCCCAAATGAAGTTGGTAGTAGATCGCAACAAAATCAACCAAGCCGGTTTAACCGCGCAAGAGATTGCCCAAACGCTAAATATGGCGATCGCTGGGGCAAATGTTTCTACCCTGCAAGTACCCGGAGAACTCTCCCCCGTAGCCATTCAAGTACGCTTTACCGAAACGAACAGACAGAATCTTGACGACCTTACTCGCATTCAAATTCCCACCCCAACTGGAAATCTCGTTCCCCTGACGGAACTGGTCGAGTTTAAACCTACTATCGTAGACGAACCGATTTTCCACAAAGATCAACGACCCGTTACCTATGTGATGGGCGAAATGGGCAATCGTTCCTCCGTCTACGCCGTCATCGACCAAATGATTTATTTCCTGCGCCATCCCCTGCCTCAAGGCTACAACATCAAATGGGACGGGGAATGGAAGCTAACCCTCGATGTTTTCCGGGATTTGGGATTGGCAATGTTGGTAGCGGTAATGTTGATTTATTTCATTCTAGTGGGTCAATTCCGCAGTTTTAAAGTGCCTCTGATTATCATGGGCGCGATTCCTCTCGCCTTAATCGGCATTTTGGTCGGTTTCTCCCTTAATGGGGTTTACTTTAGCGCTACTGCCATGATTGGCGTAATTGCCCTCGCAGGAATTGTCGTCCGCAACGCGATCGTGCTGTTGGAGTTTATCGGCGATCGCCTGCGCGAAGGAGTCGATTTAAAAACTGCTATCCTCGAAGCGGGAGCAGTACGATTTCGTCCGATTTTGCTGACTAGCGTAACGACCATGTTGGGGACTTTAAGCATTCTCAACGATCCCGTTTGGTCGGGACTAGCTTGGACGTTATTATGCGGAATGCTGACCTCTTCTGCTCTGACCTTAATCGTCATTCCCTTAATGTATTATGGCGAAAAGCGATCGCATACTGGATCGGAAAATATCTCTCTTTCTCTAAGCGAGCAACAGATACAGTCGGTTAACTCAAGTCATCCAGTTTAAGAGAATGGCAAAGAAACAAACATAAATTTATCTGTCTACCTAACTATGTGTAAAAATAACTAAGCAATAATCAGGCTTTTCAGGAAATGTCAGATGACATGGAAGTTAACGAACTGTTGAGACAATATGCAGCCGGAGAAAGAAATTTTCAAAAGCTTGATTTTCGGGAGGGAGAACTGATTAAAGCGAACCTCAAAGGAGCAGATTTCTCTAGGAGCGATCTACGCCAAGCGAGACTGGGTAGAACTAATTTCATGCAAGCTATCTTTAGAGAAGCCGATCTCAGCGAGGCAATTCTTTGGGGAAGCGACTTGAGCCAAGCCGATTTATCCCGCGCCGTGTTGCGGGATGCAGATTTGAGCGGTGCCAAGCTGATGCAAACAAATCTGACTGAAGCTTATTTGAGTAAAGCCTGCCTATGCGGTGCCAATCTTCATGGCGCTAAACTACAGGGTGCCATTCTGTTTGAGGTGGACTTTCGTCCCACTTCCGACCAACGGACAGACATAGGTAAAGCTGACTTGAGCGGTGCAGACTTAAACTATGCCAACCTCAGTGCAGCACTTTTATATCGAGTTAATCTGGATAAGGCTAAACTCTGTCGCGCGAATCTGAGTGTCAGCCTAGAGCGCGATCCGTTTGTTACCGATCTCACTGAAGCTAGCTTGCGAGGAGCCGATCTCAGTTATGCTAACCTGAGTGGAGCCGTTTTGCTGAAAGCCGATCTCCAAGAGGCCGATCTAACAGGAACAATCTTAACCGATGCTGACTTGCGAGGTGCAATCATGCCTGATGGAACTGTGCATGATTAAAAAAGAAACAGCACTCTTTCTAGAGTGCTGATAAGATATGGATAGCAAGACAAAAATTAACCCTTAACCCTCAACAACGGGAGCAACTAAAGCTACTGGTTGCGCTGGAGCCGAAGCTAAATCGAGGGGGAAATTGTGAGCATTGTGTTCGTGCATCACCTCGATGCCCAGATTGGCTCGGTTGAGGATATCTGCCCAAGTGGGAATCGGTCGTCCTTGGCTGTCCAGAATAGAATCGTTGAAATTAAACCCATTGAGGTTAAATGCCATCGTACTAATTCCCATCGCCGCCGACCAAATTCCTACCACGGGCCAAGCGGCTAAGAAAAAGTGCAGCGAGCGCGAGTTATTAAAGCTAGCATACTGAAAGATCGGCCGTCCAAAATAACCGTGTGCTGCGACAAGGTTATAGGTTTCTGCTTCCTGACCGAACTTGTAGCCAGCGTTAGCCGATTTGGTTTCCGTCGTCTCTCGGATCGAGTTAGAAGTCACCAAAGAGCATAACTTTATATAACCATAAAGTTATCTAGTTTTGACATAATCCCCGCAATTGAATTGCGGGGATTCTAGGGTCCAACAGCGATTGCAGTTTCATACGGTCTTACATCACCTAACCCAACAGTCGATGCCCCGACTGCACAAATTAACTGAGATGCGTTGTCGTCTCTACCATTAATTGACTGACAAGATGGACAGCGCCATTCTCTAATGGACAAATCTAACTTTTCTAAAACGCGTCCGCAACACGCACAAGTCTTACTAGATGGATACCATTGGTCAATAAATACAATTAATTTACCTTTCTTTTTGGCTACCCATTCAAGAATTCGTAGGAACTCACCCAAAGCAAGCGTCAGATATTTTCCTGCCCCAAAGACGTTGCATTCCCTTGAAGTTGAGAGTTTCAAAGCAAAGTACATCAAACTTATTTGTTAACTCGTGGGCTAACTTCCAAAACCAATCACGCCGACGATTAGAAACATCTTCGTACTGGCGTACTAAATTCTTCCTTACTCGTTCTCTATTGGATGATCCTTTTAGCTTTTTAGAGAGATGCTTACTAGCCTTCTTGATAGCGTTTAGAGACTGTTTGAAAAATTGGGGAGACTCAATTCTTGTTCCGTCTGAGCCGGTGAGAAATGTTTTTAATCCAAAATCAAAGCCAGCGATTTTACCCATTTTAACTGAGCCAGCGCCATGGGCGGGTTCCCCGACTTGTGGCGACTGGCGTTCGACTTCTCGATTACTACCATCAACAACAATGACCATAAATAACTCACCTAACGGTGTGCGTTTGATGGTTAATGTCTTGACCGTTCCCTCAATCTCTCTGGACTTCCAAAATTGATAAACTCTACTACCAATTTTGACTCTATTGCCACCCAGGAACTTATAACCTGCTTGCTTAAGGGTGAAGGATTTGTATTTCTTGACCTTCTTAAAACTTGGTGGTTTAACTCCCTTTTTATTGTGCTTAAAAAATAACTGCTAGGCTTTATCAATGCGTTGACAGATATCCTGTACTGCTTGAGATCCTACTGTTTGCCACAAAGGATTACGTTTTCTCAACTTGGCAATATGAGACGAATGGCACTAAGATAAGTGGAAACACTTATCATTCAAGCAGTTTGCCATTGTTCGGCGTACTGATGTCTAGGCTGCTTCATCAAAGGATAAGCTTTAGGGCGACGTTTACGAACTCTTGGTTCACTTCTGCCGGGGCGATCGCTCACCGACTTGTGAACAACAACTTTTAGTAAAGTCCGATAAATTTGATGAAGTTGTGCGGATGAAGCAGCTAATAATTGAGGAATAAAATTATGCAAGTGATGACGAGTTCCTTGTAATGATAAGCGTACTGGTGGCACACCGTAAGTCGTACCAGATTCCCACATTAAGGTACGTAACAAATTGTAGGCAAGCAAATAAACATAAAGTTCTTTACCTACCATAGCGGGAGTTTTACCTCGTAAAACTTCCATGCCCAAAGTAGTTTTCAGATGTTTTAAATTTACTTCAACATCCCATCGGCAATCGTAAAGTTTAACAAGTTCTAATGTAGGATAAGTTTCTGTATCCAGTAAAGTTGTGATTAAGCTAACAGATGAAGTCCGAAATCCAGGAATAAAAATGTAGTAAGAAATTTCTCGGACAATCAAAGTTTCAGGCAGAGCCAAAAATTCCTCTTCACTTAATCCATTGGGGCATTTTTAGGTTTATGCCAAATTACAAGTTTGTCACAGTCTCCAAAAAGTTTTCCTCTACGCATGGACATCTGGCGGGACTGATGTTTACGGAATACTGCATCACACTTAAGGTTCATTAGAGTCACCAAATCCGCATAGGCACAAAAAGCGCGATCGCCTAAAAGTATGTCATTAGGCTTGAGAAATTGATACAATTTTCTGGCTAATTTCAGAGCGTGAGTGTTGAGAACATCGATGACTAAAGCAATAGCCGCACCCGTAGCGAGGCTAAATCTCACACCAATTTTCGCGATTGGAAAACCACACCCTAGTTTTTGACTACTCGGTTGAGGGTAAGATTTCTGATTTTCAATCGTATCAGGCATCGACACGCTAGCTCCATCTATCACTTTTACATGGCGAGCGCACCACAAATATTGGGTTGTCACTTTTTCTTCTAAACTTTGTGCCGTAGAACCAAAAAGTTTTTCTAAGAGATTTTCTGGTAATCTAGACCGTGCTTGACAATAAGCACTCGTATCCGAGCTAGGAATTTCTACTCTTTGATTAGCTAAATAAGCAATCACTCGGCTCACTGCATTGTGGCAACTTTTGTCAACATCTAAAACCTGAGAGAGAAAAGTCCACAGAGTTACTATTGGGTCAAATAATCGCCGACGATATTTAACTTTTAATTCATCGATAACTTTTTGAATCTCCCATGACGGCAATAAATTCTCAAACGGTAGTCCCAGACTCTGCCTAAATTTTTCTTGAAGAACTCTGACACGATTTGTCACAATATTATTATTCCAATTGGCTTTCAAGTTCCAAAAAAGTATTTTACGGGCTTGAAAGCTTTTTCTCCCAATTGAAAACATTTTGGATCGTCATTGCACGCGCGACGCATTCTAACTTCAGCACTTACAAAGTCTGCGATGTTGATTGCGCAAGGCGTTCCTCTTATCTTAGTGCCATTCGACTTTACCCCCTGGAAGCGTAACGGAGAAGTCTTGCAACAAGTCGAGTCTACCTGGGTGGTGAAAGTTGAGGTTGGTGCAAACGATGTCAGCATCTCCAGGAATTTTGGCAAACGATTTCAGGTCATCCTCTTGAGTTTCTGGCTTGGCTTCAATGACTTCACCAAGACGCTGAACGGCTGTTTGGGTACGGATAAATTGATCGACAAAACTAACGGCAGTATTCGTAAACAAGGTCAGGTTGCCATTCATGCTGTTAAACGCCAACAGCATTCCAATAGTTAATTCCTGACGGATGACGAGTAGGCTGCCCAACCAAAGCAAGACAATATTACCGACATTGTTGAATATCTTCTAGACGGCTGGCAATTTCGCCACTGCGGCGAGTTTCGTAGTAGTTGAGGGGCAAACGCAGAATTTGGCGACCGAACTCAAAATTTAGCCCTAATTGTATGCGTTGGGCGAGGTGAGCGATCGGGTTAGATTGAACCAGTCGCAGGCTGCTACTGACAAGGTTCATAATTACCACGGCAATAACGATGCGAGCCAGTAATTGGCTATCTTGCCGGACGAGAACGTCGTCAGTAAGAACCTGGATCAGAAAAAGGGGCGCCAGGGAGAGTACTCCTAGAACTAGGTTAAGGAGTAGCGTTTGGGTAAGCATGAAGCGATGCGGCAAGACGCGCTTGAGGAAGAGGGCGAATCCACCGATTTTGTCCTTTTGGTCTTCCTTAGCCAAAAAACGCACTGGGTCAGGTTCTAATAGAAGCATGACCCAATCTCTCCAAGCCTCTGTAAGCTTGTTTTTCTCAAAATATTGGATACCCGCGATCGCGGGATCGGCAACGATGAATTTCTTGCCTTGTCTCCCGTATAAAACGACCCAATGATAACCTTGCCAGTGAATGATGGCTGGCAGGGGTGCTTTTTCGATCCGGTCTAAAATGACAGGCGAGGCAGTGACAGAACGGGCATTAAACCCCAGGGATTCTGCACCGCGTTTGAGTCCCAAAAGGGTAGTTCCTTGCTGTCCCGTCCCAGCAATGTCGCGAACGTAGCTAATGGTAAAAGTACGCCCATAATATTTGGCAATCGTCGCCAGACAGGTAGCACCGCAATCTTCTTGACTATGTTGTAGAACGTTGGGATATTTCATCTCAAACGCGATCGCGAGCCAAGTGTTGTTTTAATGCGGGAATGACTTGCGCGAAAACGCTCTCCCAATCTCCATGCTGGCGCTGGCGGAACAGTCGCATCGTCGGATACCAAGGAGTATCTTCGCGGTCTTGCATCCATCGCCAATCCGCATCGAAGCCTAATAAAGTCCAGACAGGTTTGCCCATTGCCCCAGCTAGATGGATAACGGCTGTATCGACAGAAATTACCAAATCTAGCTGAGAAATCAAAACAGCAGTATCGGCAAAGTCTTTAATCTGAGGAGATAAATCGTACAGTCGATTTTCATGTTTAAATTCATCGATTTCACTAGTCCATTTTCCAACTTGAAGGCTATAGAGACTAACTTCGGGAATCGACAACAAACTAATAAATAAGGATAAAGGACAGTCTCTGTAACAGTTTAAATCGCCTCATCGTTCGCGATGACCGCTCGACCAAACAATACCAATTTTGAACCGAGTTTTTGGAAATCCTTGTGGAACTATGGGTAAATTCCCATCTTTCCATTGGTCATTTTTTGGCAAATTTATATAGGGAATTTTAGCGGGTATAGTCTCTAGAGTCGTTCCCAAGTAGTAAAGTAAGCTTAAGAGCGGTAAATAAACATCTGTATCTGGTAACTTGTCTTCTAGAATTACTAATCGATCGATACCAGAGATACAACCGAACAATCGAAACAGAGGCTTTGGACAAGCGAAAATTACTCGTCCACCTTTTTGAGCGACTAGAGGAGCATAGCGAATCAACTGAATAATATCGCCAAACCCATCATCGCCATTATGCAGTAGAATGGTCTTTCCATTTAGATCAGAACCATCCCACATCGATCGCTCCCCAAGATAAGATTTGTGGAAGTTAGGTAAGTGTTTTCTACACTCAAAGTCTGGCAGTCCTTTCTTAAAATCGCCCTTTTTTAAAAAAGTTAAACTGCAATTCCAGCGACATTTTATATTATCTGGTTCGATTTCTAGCAAGCGATCGAAGATTTCAATTGCTTCCTCCAATCTTCCCTGTTTTGCAAGAGAATAAGCCAAACCATTCCAAGAGTTAGTAACATTATTCTCTAAAGCTAATGATTGTTGAAAATACTGAATAGCCTCATTAAATTTTTCTTGCTCTTGATATATTCTACCTACTTGATAGTATGAATCGGCATCATTGGGATTTAGAGCGATAATTTTTTGTAATCCAAAATAGCTCGCTCAAAATTATTAACCTTACGAGATAGCAAAGCCCGCAATTTTAATGCCTCTATAGAATCGGGAAAATCGGCCAAGATATAATTTAATATTTCTTCTACATTATCTAAATTTCCCGATCTATACTCCAGAAGTGCTTTGTTAAAAAAAACTGAGCTATTTCAGAGGTTTCAATTGAGGATTTAGTACTATTATTCATTGCAATTTATTTTTCTTAGTAGTTAGTTACAGTATTCTCGAATGGATTTAAAATATAACGTCTGCTAGGATTGCGATCGCCAAAAATATTAAACATATAAGTTGGTTTTGGATTTTCTAAATTCTCTTCATTCTCAGCAGAAATAGACTTAATGGCGAAAATCTGAAGATAACGCTCCTCCAGCCACATAAGTAGGGCGGATAGCCGCAACCGTTACTAAATTAATTTCACTACACTCATCGCAATTGATGGCTAAATCATAAGCTCAAGCCACTTCAAAACGTTGGCGAACGGCTTGGACTAAAGTCTCCAGAAAGTCTGGGCTTTCAGTATAAAGTGAAAATCTCCAGTCGATATATGGACTATGAATCTCAAAATCTTTAGTAATTTCACTGCCAAAAAAATCTAACGTAGAGTGAGGATATTTCTCTTTTAGTCCTCTCAAAAGAGGGGTAATAACAACAAAATTTCCCACTTTATTAGAGAAAAAACAGCTAAGTGAGGATTTGAACGTAGATCCTGATTAGAAAAAATTTTCAATTTTCATTTTTTATATCATTTTTATGAATTGCTCCTCGACTTTTTAGCCGCACAAAAATTAACTTATAATTCAATTGATATCCAAAAAATAGAAGATGTCGATACAGAAAAATTCAGGATTCTTACCTCAAATTTATTCGGGAAAATTTTGATAAATTCAGTTGGTTTTATTTTTCTGGCAATTGGCAAATTTCTCTATCTTTGAAAAACATGTAGCGATCTATCCCTAAAACCATTTGGACAAATAAAAAAAGTTGCTAAATGTCTTAAAGTTTTTCTTAATTGTATTCCGTAATCGGTCAAAACCTAGTTGTAGTAGCTACTTGCATTCGTTCCAATCAAAACAAAAAATTGACACTGAATAGAGCCATGAATTTTGAGGAAGTCTTTAAGGTTTTAGATACAGATGTCTTTGCCAAAACCCAAAGACATTTAAAGGATGTAGAAAGATTTATTATCACATCCTTAACTCGTAAAAGCCAGAAAAATTAAGCCCTGTCGGAACTTCTCCGGACAGGGCTTATCAGTGGCGGGAGGCGGATTTGAACCACCGACCTTCGGGTTATGAGCCCGACGAGCTACCAGACTGCTCTATCCCGCGTCGCCTTTCCTAGTATAACAGGAAAATAGGCTACTAACAACTAATTGTCGAAAAATTTCAAGGCATTGATAATTCGCCAATCGCTTCTAAACGCTTGTAACGACTCAAAATCATAAATCGTTCGGACAAAGTTTCAGCTACCGTCGTACTAATCCAGCCCATTTGCCTGAGTAGATGAAGGGCGACAGCATATTTAGCTCGCTTAGAACCATCTATAACTTTGATCGCTAAGCCCATTCCCTCGCCAATACGACCGACGCATTGAATGCCTTCTGCACCAGATTTGCTGACCAAATGCCCTTCGCTCAATCGCATCAATTCAGTATCGAATGCCCCATCGCCAGCGACCATTTGCGGATAATAAGTCATTGCTCGAACGATGCGTTCTAAGTCCACACTATTACCAGAAGCGAGTAGAGCGTATAAATGCGCCATTTGTCCTATCTGCATCGAGTAAGTCGGAGCGCCACAGTCATCGCGAGCGCTAATTAACTCTTCTCCCGGCATTCCCAATAATTCGGCTATTTTTCCTAAAATTAGCTGCTGTACAGGGTTGGAACGCCGCAAATAGGTATCGAGGGGCCAATGGCGCTGCTGGCAAACGGCTAGCATTCCGGCATGTTTTCCAGAACAGTTATGCTGTAGCGGACTTTGAGCGCCGTCTGGGATGGGACATTGAAGGAAACTGGGATCGATATCGGCACGCCAGAGAACGTTAAAAACTTGTCGTGCCTGTTCGATAGTACCGCGATGAGAACTGCAAATAATGGCTAAGTCTTTGTCGGTGAGATCGTAGCGTTCTAAAGTCCCCGTGCTAGTGACGGCTAATGCCTGAAACGGTTTGAGGGCAGAACGAATAAAAGCTGTCGTTTCGGCGCTTCCTGCAACTAGCAAAATCCGTCCTTTATCGTCGCAGACGGTCGCTTCAACTTGATGGGTGGATTCTACGATTCCTTCTCTGAGTAAATGAACTTCGAGTCTCGGTGCTTGGGTTCGTTTTCCTCTGGTCATTCGATTTTGGATGAAAGGATTTTGGATGAAAGGATTGGCTCGATTTTTAGAGAAAGAGCCAGATTAGGCAGCCAATCCCGACTAAGATTGCCAAAATTAAAGCCGTTCGTCGCAGGCGTTGCATAATCGGCTCGATTTGATAAGAAACGATTAACCGATCGCGCGCGATTGCTTCTGGTGGCTTTTGCCAAATTTGGCCATCATACCATCCCGACTCTTCATAAAATACCTTCTCAGATTTGAGGCGATCGCGGATATAATACCAACCCAAGTAGAGCCTCAACAACACTAACGCTACTAGCAAGCTAGTCCCTAACACGCCAGATAAGGCAAATAAGAATGGATGTTTTTGAGGCGGGAAACTAGCCGCCGCAATCGGTCCAACGACAATCCAGCCCCAAAGCCATACCCAAGCAAATTTTCTCCAATAGGGAAGGCTTTCGAGAGTTGCCCAACGAAAGAACCAAGAATCTTTTAATTGTTCGTATTCTTTAAGAGGTTGTTGTTCGTCAGGAACGGGACACGATTGAACGGAAGAGTCCTTCATGGCTACTACTCTTGTGATGAGTTATATAAGGAAGGGATGTTAATCCGTTCTGCGTGACCCCAAAACGCTTCTAGGTTATAAAATTCTCGTTCTTGAGGCATAAAAATATGAACGATTACATCGCCATAATCGTGAAGAATCCAAGAACCTTCTCCTTTGCCCTCTACCCGCAAAGGATTTTTGTGACACTCTCTAGCGACTTTCTCTTCAATCGAATCGGAGATCGCTCTTACCTGAGTTCTCGAAAAGCCGGTCGCAATGACAAAGTAATCTGTTAAATAAGATACATCGGTCACTTTTAGAACGACAATATCAGACGCTTTGCGATCGTCAGCTGCTTGAGCGATCGTCTCGGCTAAACGGTGGGATAAATCGTCTGATGTCTGGCTGGTAATTGCTACTGTCGATAGATTTGTGTGTGGGGATTTTTGAAAATCGCGATTTGTCATTACACTCTGCG